>DASXTR010000202.1:0-46632 GCA_036505325.1 Gaiellaceae bacterium | reverse complement strand
TGGTTAAGCCACTATTGAGGCCGGAACCGGATTTACCAATCTCTTAGCCGGTTGTGGTGTGCTTCCATCCCGTCTAGACGATCCAGGAGGGCCCATGGCCGACGAGACCGCTGCCCCGCCCGACGACCTCGCGAGCAAGCTCGAGGAGGCCCTGTTCGAGATCCGCCGCGTCATCGCGGGGCAGGAGGCGATGCTCGAACGCGTGCTCGTCTGCCTGCTCGCCGGCGGCCACCTCCTGATCGAAGGCGTACCGGGCCTGGCGAAGACGCTCACGATCAAGACCACCGCCGCCGTGCTCGGCGGGACGTTCCAGCGGGTTCAGTTCACCCCCGACCTCGTCCCGTCCGACCTCGTCGGCACGCGGATCTACCGGCCCGACCGCGCCGAGTTCGACACCGAGCTCGGGCCGGTCTTCTGCAACTTCCTGCTCGCGGACGAGATCAACCGCGCGCCGGCGAAGGTCCAGTCGGCGCTGCTCGAGGTGATGCAGGAGCACCAGGTGACGATCGGCCCGCGGACGTTCCCCGTCCCGGATCCGTTCCTCGTCATGGCGACCCAGAACCCGATCGAGTCCGAGGGCACGTATCCGCTCCCGGAGGCGCAGATCGACCGCTTCATGCTGAAGGTGCTCGTCGACTACCCGGCCCGCGACGAGGAGCTGACCGTCGTCGCGCGGTCGCTCGAGCGTCCGCCCGACCTCGAGCACGTGCTCTCGCTCGACGACCTTCGCACGCTGCAGGGACGCGTCGGCGAGGTGTACGTCGACCCCGCGCTCATCTCCTACACGGTCTCGCTGGCGGCGGCGACGCGGAAGCCCGCGGAGCACGGCGTCGCGGAGATCGCCCCGTACGTCTCGTACGGCGCGAGCCCGCGCGGGCCGATCTCGCTCGTCGCCTCCGCACGCGCGCTCGCGCTCCTGCGCGGACGCGACTACGCCACGGTCGCCGACGTGCAGGCGCTCGTCCGCGACGCGTTCCGGCACCGCCTCGTGCTCTCGTACCAGGCACTGGCCGAGGAAGTGGCGCCCGACACGATCCTCGACGGCGTGCTCGACGCGGTGCACGCGCCGGAGCTCGATCTCGGGCGGAGCGCGACGGCGGCCGCGTGAGCGAGTCAGGGCTAACCGGCGTCCTCCCGCACGATCGGACTCCGGCGCAGCCCGGGCCGGGGCCGCTGTCGGCCGCGTCGCTGCGCGCGCTCGAGCTCGCGATTGCGCGTCGCGTGGACGGGCTGCTCGCAGGCGACTATCGCTCGGCGTTCCCGGGTATCGGGAGCGAGCTGTACCAGGTGCGGCAATACGAGCCGGGAGACGACGTGCGCCGGATCGAGTGGAACGTCACCGCACGGACGGGGAAGCCCCACGTGCGCGTCGAGCTCGCCGAGCGCGTGCTCGTGACGTGGCTCGTGCTCGACGCGTCGGCGTCGATGGCGTTCGGCACCGCCGAGCGGCGGAAGGCCGACGTCGCGGAGGGTGTTGCGCTCGCGATCGGCTACGCGGCGACGCGACGAGGGAACCGCCTCGGTCTCGTCTCGTTCGGCGCCGGCGACCCGCGCCTGCGGCGGCCGCGCCAGGGACGCATCGCGCTCCTCGACACCGTGCAGACGCTGCGGGTCGCCCCGGCGGGCAGCGGATCGCTCGCCGAGGCGGTCGCGCTCGTGGACGCGGCGGCGGTGCAGCGCGCGCTCGTCGTGATCGTCTCGGACTTCCGCGGTCCGCGCGACTGGCGGCTGCCGATGCTCCGGGTCGCCGGCAGGCACCCCACGCTTGCGATCGAGGTGCGCGACCCGCGCGAGCAGGAGCTCGCCGACGTCGGCGAGCTGCGGCTCGTCGACCCGGAGTCGGGCAGGCAGCTGCGCGTCGACACGCGCGACCGGAAGCTGCGCGAGCGCTTCGCCTCGGCCGCCGTCGACGAGCGGCGGTCGCTCGTGGCCACGCTCGCCGCCGCCGGCGTGCGGCACGTCGCGCTCTCGACCCAGGGCGACTGGCTCCGCCCGCTCGCGGGCTTCCTCCGCAGGAGCGCGAAGTGAGCTTCGGGTCGCCGCTGTTTCTCGTCGCGCTCCTCGCCGTCCCGGCGCTCGTCGGCGGCTACGTGCTCCTCGAGCGGCGCCGCGATCGTGCCGCGGCGGCGTGGGGAGCGACGGCGCTCCTGCCGAACCTGGTGCCGGACCGGCCCGGACGCCGCCGGCACGTCCCGCTCGCGCTCTTCCTCGTCGGCCTCGTGTTCCTCCTCGTCGGCTTCGCGCGACCGGAGGCGATGCTGTCGACCGAGCGCGAGGGGGCGACGGTCGTGCTCGCGATCGACGTCTCGCGCTCGATGCAGGCGACGGACGTCAAGCCGTCGCGGCTCGTCGCTTCGCGCGACGCGCTGCTCGCGTTCCTGGGCGAGCTGCCGGAGAAATACCGCGTCGCCGTCGTCACGTTCTCCGATCGCGTCACCGTCTCGGTGCCGCCGACCTACGATCGCGAGCGCGTCAAGCGCGTGCTCTCGTTCTCGCCCGCCGGCGAGGGGACCGCGCTCGGTGACGCCGCGCAGAGGGCGGTGATCGTCGCGGCGCGGGCCGTGGGCAAGAAGAAGGGCGCACGCCCGCCGGCGGCCGTGGTGCTGATCTCCGACGGCGCGCAGACGCAGGGCAACGTCACCCCGGCGCAGGCGGCGAAGCGCGCGAAGACCCTGCGCGTGCCGATCTATGCCGTGGCGCTCGGCACCGCGAACGGAGTCGTCGAGCGCAAGCTGCCCGGCGGGTTCACCGAGCGGACGCAGGTGCCGCCCGATCCGCGCAGCATGAAGACGCTTGCGCAGGGGAGCGGCGGCCAGTACTTCACGATCGGCGAGGCCGCGCGGCTGAAGAAGGTCTACAAGGACCTGGGCTCCCGCCTCGCGCACGAGCGGAAGCGCCACGAGGTGACGCCGGCCGCCGCCGGCGCGGGACTCGCGTTCATGCTGGCGGGCGTCGGGCTCTCCGGTCTCTGGTTCCGGAGGGTCGTGTGAGGCGCGCGCTCGTCGGCCTGGTCGGCGCGGCCGCGATCGCCGCCGCGTTCGCCGCGCCCGGCGGCGCCGCCAACGAGTGCCGCGGCATTCTCGTCTGCATCAGCGTCCCCGGGCCCTGGGTCGTCGTGCCCGCGCGGGGCGAGGCGACGTACCTGCTCGAGTGCCCGCGGCGCCGCGGCGTCGTCGGCGGTGTGGACGCGCTCGCGACCTCGCGCGACGTCCGGGTCGGCTTCGACGCGCGGATCGGGAGCCCCGTGTCGCCCGGGACGACGACCGGCCGCGACGCGTACTTCCGCGGGGTCTCGGCGCGCCACCGGCGCGGTGCGTTCCAGCCGTACCTCGGCTGCATTCCCGCAGGTGGAGGCGGCGGTCGAGCGACGACGTCCGCGCGCGTCGCTGCGAGGTTGCAGCTCGCTGCGATCCCGCCGGGCCCGCCGTTCGAGCGGCGCGCGACGACGGTGAAGCTCGGCGGCGCCACGGTCAAGACGGTCGTCCAGGGCTGCGCGAAGGGCGAGCGGCTCGTCGGCAGCTGGCACGCGCTCGCGTTCCGGACGAAGACGGCGCCGAACCTGATCTGGACGGACTACGTCCGCATCGAGCGCACGATCCGCGCTAGGCACGTCGTCGCCCAGATCGTCTCCAGCGAAGGCATTCCGACGGTCATGCAGGCAGAGGTGCAGGTCGGGGCGGTGTGCGCGACATGAGCTTCGCGTGGCCTGCATTCCTGCTCGCGCTCCTCATCGTCCCGCTGGTGCTCGCGTTCGCGGTGTGGGCGGACCGGCGGCGCGCGCGGTACGCGGTCGCGTTCACGAACCTCGACGTGCTCGCGTCGGTCGCGGGCGAACGGAGGTTCGCGTGGCGGCGCTGGCTTCCGCTTGCGCTGCTGCTGCTCGCACTCGCGGCGGCGTCGACGGCACTCGCCCGCCCGCGTGCGCAGACGTGGGTGCCGGACGACAACGCGACGGTCGTGCTGCTCGTCGACACCTCCGGCTCGATGCGCGCGCGCGACGTCGAGCCGACGCGCCTCGACGCCGCGGCGGCCGCGATGCGCTCGTTCCTCGATCGGCTGCCGCCGCGCTTCCACGTCGGCCTCGTCGAGTTCAGCTCCGTGCCGGAGGTGCTCGCCGAGCCGACGCGCGACCGGCAGCTCGTCCGCGACGCGATCTCGTATCTCTCGCCCGACGCGGGAACGGCGATCGGCGACGGGCTCGACATCTCGACGAAGCTCGTGCAGGCGACGCTCGCGCGTGAGGGTGTGCGGCCCGACGCCGCGGGCAAGCTCCCGGCCGCGATCGTGCTCCTCTCCGACGGCACGCAGAACCGCGGCCGGCTCCTGCCGCAGGAAGCCGCGAAGCGTGCGCGCGCCGCCGGCGTCCGCGTCTACACGGTCGCCCTCGGCACGCCGCACGGCGTCGTCCGGTTCGGGTTCGGCCCCTTCGGCCAGACGATCCCGGTCCCGCCCGACCCGCCCACGATGCGCGCCATCGCCCGGATCACGGAGGGCAAGAGCTTCACTGCGAAGAGCGCCGAGCGCCTCGAGGCGGTCTACAGGCAGCTCGGGTCGTCGATCGGCCGCCGCCGCGAGACCCGTGACATCGAGTCGTGGTTCCTCGGTGCGGCGGCGCTCCTGCTGGTCGCCGCGGTCGGCACGGGTCGGCTGCTGGCCGCGCCGCTTCCGTAGACGTGCTCCCGCAGCGCGCACTCGGGTCTTCGGGCATCGACGTCTCGGTGCTCGCGCTCGGGTCGTGGCGGACGTACGACCACATCTCGCGCGCGCAGGGCGTCGCCGTGATGACTGCCGCGCGCGAGGCCGGGATCACCTTCCTCGACGACGCGCGGTACAACGACGAGACGGGCCGCGCGCCGATTCCGACCGGCTACTCCGAGGTCGTCTTCGGCGAGCTCTTCCGCACATCCGGGTGGCCGCGGGACGATGCGATCGTCGCCAACAAGCTGTGGTGGGAGTTCTGGCCGGGCGAGACTGCGGAGCAGGAGCTGGACGCGTCGCTCGAGCGCATGGGCTTCGACTACGTCGACCTCATCTACGCGTGCTGGCCGCCCGAGGGTCTGGAGGCGGAGGAGATCGTCACGGCCGTCGCGTGGCTGATCGCGGCCGGAAAGGCGCGCGCGTGGGGTGTGTGCAACTGGCCGCCGCAGCTGCTGAGCGAGGCGGTGGAGTTTGCCCGGGCGGAGGGGCTGCCGGCTCCGTGTGCGGCACAGCTCCCGTACAACCTCGTGCACCGCGAGTCCGTCGAAGGCGACGAGGATGCCGCGGCGCTCGAGGCTGCAGGCGTCAGCGTCGTCGCGTCGGCGTCGCTCATGTCCGGCGCTCTGAGCGGCAAGTACGCGTCACCGGACGCGACCGGCCGGATCGCCGACAAGCTCGACGAGCCGTTCGTGAAGGAGGCACTCGAGGCGTCGCGGCCGCTGACGGAGCTCGCCGACCGGCTCGACGCGACACCTGCGGCGCTCGCGCTGGCGTTCGCCCTCGCGGGCCCACGCGTCGCAGCCGTGCTGTTCGGGGCAACGACACCGGAGCAGATCCGTGAGAACGTGAAGGCCGTCGAAGTGCTCGCGTCGCTGGACGACGACACGCTCGAGGGGCTTCGGGCCATCGGCCGCGCCGTCCACTAGCGGCCTGAATCCCGGACGCTTCGCGCTCTCGAAACACAGTCACCCAAAAGCGGCACTCACCTGGGCACCGTGCTCGGTGCGTCTAACGAGATCGGCTCTTTGTCGTCAATACGAACGCGTGAATCTCGTGTTGGCGCCGGCGGCCGCGGCGTTTGCCGCAGTACCTGCTCGGGTCGATGACCGAGCGCCGGCATGGTCTCCCGACGGGCGGTCGATTGCCTTCGTTCGGACCTGGACGACCGCGCTGCTCGTTGTCGGCAGCAATGGGGAAGATTACGACGTGTTCGGACGCCGGTGGGGCAGATTGGCGCGCCGGTGTGGTCGCCGGCCGGCCGCAATCGCGCGTCGCCCCCGACCGACGACTGCGTCCGTCGGCCGAGGAGTGTGACCCCAGCCGGGGGACGGGCTCGCCAGGTTGCCATGCGGGCCAGGAGCCGGGGTCGCTGTCGCCGCCGGTTCCTCGCTTAACAGAAAGGCTCAGGGTTGGGTTCGCCCCTGCTCAGCGTGCGTGCGTCGTCGTCTCAGCCCGAGTCCGACGGCCACGCCCATCAGGGCGGTCGTCACCGATGGCAGCACGACGGCGAGAGTCCAGCCGCCGATGAGATAGCCCAGCCCGGCACTGAACCCGAGCGACGCGGCGATCGGCGCGACCGACCGCGCCCAGAACATCCAGCCAGTCCGCTGCGGCAAGGCGCCCCGCCGAAATCGTCGGCCGAGTCGGCTAAGGGAGAACGCAGACCAGAAAGACATCGCCGCCGCGCCGAGCAACGCGATGTCGATCCGCGAATCTCCCGTCAACGATCCCGTGGCGAGGTCGAAGACGGCGATCAGCGCGATCGGAATCGCACCCAGCACGGCGTGCCGTGCATATCGGTCGAACCGGTCTGCGAGCTTCTCTTGCTCGAGCGTACGGACGGGATCCGTCACATCGACCCGGGATCGCCCCACGAGTGCCAGCGCTCGACCTCGACGATCGCCGTCCAGCTGTCGCGCCCGCGGCCCGAGAACGGGCGCCCGGTGTAGCGCAAGGCGAGCCGGTCGATGTCGGCGAGCCCGGGATCGCGCCGGAGCTCCCGCACGCGCCCGATCAGCGACACGTGCGAGTACCAGCTCTGCTCATCCAGGATCGTCAGTGCGACACGAGGATCGGCGCGCATGTGAGCGAGGCGCCGGCGACTCGCGTCCATGTTGAGCAGCACGGTGCCGTCGTCCGACCAGTCGTACCACGTCGCCGCGGTGTGCAGGTCACCGTCGGGCCGGATCGTCGCGACCACGCATGGGTTCGGCCGGCGCAGGAACTCCTGTAGCTCAGGCGGAACCGGCGCGGCGGGCACGCGCCCCACTCTACGAGCGCCGGCAGCGGCCGCACAGCGCCGCGCAAACCCTTGCTTGTAACAAGTTGTCACAAGCCGTTGAGGGCGTTGCGCGAATCTCGCCCGAGGGCTTGAATCCAGCGGCAGGAGAGCGGCGAGAACATGGCGACGGTCCAGATCCGAGAGGCGCGCGAGACTGACGCCGTGGCGATGACGCGGTTGATCGCCGAGGCGAACCCGAACATGGTCGTGACCCCGGCGTCGTGGATCCACCGTTGCCGGACGGAGCCCGAACGCGCCCGGGCCCTCCGCCTCGTCGCGGAGGTCGAAGGCGAGGTGGTGGGCCGCGCGCAGGCAGGGCTCAACGCTCACACGACCGCTGCGCGCGCGGCGTACGGCGGCGTCATCGTCGATCCCACCCACCGCCGCCGCGGGATCGGCGGCGCGCTCCTCGAGCGGCTCGAAAGTCACCTTGGCGAGCTCGGCGCCGCGACCTGGACGACGATGATCTTCGAGAACGACGAGGGTGTCGCCTTTGCGCGGCGCCACGGCTTCCGGGACGAACGCTCAGCCGTCGCGTCGGCGGTCGATCCGCGCACCGTCGAGCTGCCGCTGCCGGCGGACGTCGAGCTCGTGCCCGCGGGCGAGCTCGGGCCGGAGGCCGTCTTCGAGATCGATTCCGCGGGCGGGCTCGACGAGCCGCTGCCGAACCCGCCGGCGCCGATGCCGTTCGACGAATGGCGATCGGAGCTCTGGGACGAGCCGAGCTTCACGCGCGACGGCAGCTTCGCCGCGGTCGCCGACGGGACTCCCGCGGCGATCGCCCTCCTCTACGTCGCACCTGAGCTCGGACGGGCGGCGAACGCCTTCACGGCGACGCTGCCGCAGTTCCGCGGCCGCGGCTTGGCGCTCGCCGCGAAGATCGCGACGATGCGCTGGGCGGCGGCGAACGGGATCGCCCGCGTCTCGACCGCAAACGACGACACGAACTCGCCGATGCTCGCGATCAACGCGCGGCTCGGCTACAAGCCGCTCGGGCGATTGCTGACGATGCGGCGCGACCTCTAGTCGCGTAGCGCCTGCTCGGCGCTGTGCGCGAGTGCGCCGCGCGCCGACAGCTCTTCCGACGCCGGCGGATCGGTGCTGTGGAGAGGGGCGATACCGGCCGCGAGCCAGTTCGACCGCGTCCGCGTCCGCACGACCTCGCGCTGCTCGAAGACGAGGGAGCGACACCGGGCAAGCGTCCCGTTGAGCCGCGCGATGACGTGCGGATCCCGCGTGATCGGTTGTGCCTGCATGATCGCTGTATCGGCTCGGCGACACCGACCTTGAAGGGCCTGTCCTTACTCCGAGTGGGGACACGTCGCTTCGGGACGCGCCCCGGTCTGTGTCAGAGGTCGAGGTTCAGCTCGCGGAGCGCGAAGAACACGGCCTCGCTGAACGTCGGGTACGGCTGGATGACGTCCAGGAGGACGTCGATCGGCGTCTCGGCGCGCACGGCCAGCGTCAGCTGTTGCAGCCACTCACCAGAGTCGGGGCCGACCGCGACCGCGCCCGTCAGGATGCGGCGCTCCGGGTCGGCGGCGACCTTGACGAAGCCCGGGCGTTTCGGCCGCTCGTACGTCGACAGCCGCGGCGTCGACGTCAGCTCCCAGCGCGCGATCTTCCCCTCGAGAAGCCCGACCGTCGCGACCTGCGGGTCGGTGAAGATCGTCGCCGGGATCGCACGATGGTCTGCGCGGGCGTCGCGCCCGCACATGTCGTATGCCGCGACCCGTGCGTGGTACTTGCCGACGTGCGTGAACTGCGCGATGCCCGTGACGTCGCCGAGCGCCCACACGTTCTCGGCGGCGCGCATCCGCTCGTCGACCTCGATCCCGCGGCGCGTGATCGCCAGGCCGAGCGGCTCGAGGCCGTCGACGTTCGCGCGCCGCCCCGTCGCGACGAGCACACGCTCGTACGCGCTGAGATCCTCGGCCGAGACCGACGCGCGGAGGCGCACGTCCACGCCGTCCTCGCGCAGCCCCGCTTCGACGAGAGCGGCCGCCTCCGCGTCCACGCGCGGCAGCAGCCGGTCGGCTGCCTGCACGAGCGTCACGCGCGATCCCAGCCGCGCGAAGAACTGCGCGAGCTCACAGCCGACGGGCCCGCCGCCGAGCACGAGCAGCGTCTCCGGCACCTCGGTCGCCTCCGTCGCCTCCTTGTTCGTCCAGTACGGCAGGCCGTTCACGACCGGCGGCACGAAGGGCGACGAGCCGGTCGCGATCACGAGGCGGTCATAGGCGAGCTCTTCGCTGCCGACGGAGACAACACCGGGTGACACGACTCGGCCGTCTCCGCGCACGAGGCGCGCGTTCATCGTCCTCAGCCATTCGACCTGCGACGAGTCGTCGCGCTCCGCAACGAGGTCCCGCCACGCGAACACGGCGTCGGCGTTCAGCGGCCCGGGGTCGAGCGCGCCCCACGACCGCTCGGCCTCCGCGCGGATCTCCGGCGCGCGCAGCATCGTCTTGGTCGGCATGCACGCCCAGTAGGAGCACTCGCCGCCGACGAGCCGGCGCTCGACGACGGTCAGCTCGGCGTCTGCGTCGAGCCGGCGGAGGGCGCCGACGAAGTGCTCGCCGGTCGACCCTCCGCCGAGAACGACGACGTGCACCTACTTCTTGATCAAGCCGTTGGCGAGCAGGAACGCGTGCGCCACGTCCGCTGCCGATTTCTTGTCGATGATCACGGCCTTGTTCATGGCGATGATCGCGTTCTGGGTCAGCTTCGCCGTCACCGCGTCGACCGTCGGCTGGAACTGCGGGCCGAGCGCGTCGACGAGCTTCTGCGACACGACGGGTGCGACCTGCTGGAATCCGAACTGGTGCTTCGGATCCGAGAGCAGCGCGAACTTCGACGTCGGCCCGAGCACGGGGTCGGTCGAGAAGACCGCCGCGGCCTGCACCTTCTTCGAGGTGAGCACCTGGTACGGGCTGATGCCGGCGAGCGGCACGAACGTCACCTTCGTGATCTTGTAGTTGCGCCGCAGGCCGACGAGGCCGGTGTTGCGTGTCTTGAACTCCGGCAGCGCTGCGAGCTTGAGCTTCGGGATCTTCTTCAGGTCGAACAGCGTCCGCAACTTGTACTTCGCCTTCGTCGTCCGCAGGACGGCGATCGCGTCCTTGTCCTGGAACGGGGTCGGCGCGAACAGCGTGAAGCCGCGCTTCTCCTCGAGTTGCTTCGCGAGCGACCACGTTGCGGCCGCCGTGCTCGCCGAGAGGGGCTTCCCGAACACGACCTGCACTATCACGCCGGTGTACTCGGGATAGAAGTTGATCTTGCCGCTCGTGAGGGCCGTGTCGATGATCTCGGTCGACCCGATGTTCTCCTTGTAGTCGACGACGAAGCCCTTCTCCTCGAGGGCCTGCTTGTACAGCTGGCCGAGGATGAACTCCTCCGGGAAGTTCTTCGTCCCGAGGATGACGGGCGTCTTTGGCGCTGTCGCGGCCGGCCGCGCGGTCGCGGCGAATAGGCCGATGACAATCGCGACCCCGAGGGAAATCGCGAACGCGGCCTTGGCCGCTCGCCTCGTATGTTTGCGGATCACAACACCTCCTTTGTAGGGGACACTTCCCGGAGGACCCTAGTCCCTCGGAGTCCCCTCGGCGTTACGGCTTTCTGAATCGCAACCAGGAAGATGAAGACCCCTGCAGAAAGCGCCATCACGCAGAGCGAGGCGCCGAGCACGCCCTCCAGCCGGTAGCTCGCCTGGTTGACGATCACGTCGCCGAGGCCGCCGCCGCCCGCGATCGCCGCGATCGGCGCGGTCGCGACGACCGTCACCGCGGCGACGCGGATCCCCGTGAAGAGCAGCGGCAGCGCGAGCGGCAGCTCGATCCGGCGCAGGAGGTCCGCGTCCGTCATCCCCATCCCGCGCGCGGCCTCGACGGCGTCGCGGTCGACGCGGTCGACGGCGTCGTAGGCGTTCGTGAGGACCGGCCCGGTCGCGAGCACCGCGAGCGCGACCATGTTGTTGACGAACCCGATCCCGAACACGGTCAGGAACACGCCGATCAGCACGAGGCTCGGCAGCGCCCGGCCCACGATCGACGCCCCGATCGCGAGCGACGAGCCTCGGTGGAGGTGGCCGAGCGCAATCCCGAGCGGGAGCGCGACGAGGAGCGCGAGCCCCAGCGCGGCACCCGCGAGCTCCAGCTGCTCGAGTGCCTTCGTCGCGAGAAAGCCCGGGTTGTCGCCGATGAACCGCACGGCGTCGACGAGCGTCGACGGATGGAACTGGTCGGCGACGAGTGTCACGCGAGCCCCCTGCGCGCCCAGGGCACGAGCGCGCGCCGCGCGAGCACGAGCGCGGCGTCGCACGCGAGCGCGAGCGCGACCGCCAGCGCCCCCGCCGTGTAGATCTCGGTCTTGAACGGCGTCGGCAGCTTGATCGCGAGGAAGATCGGGTAGCCGAGCCCCTTCGGGAGCAGGAACGCCGCGATCGTCGCGATCGCGATCGTCGAGACGACCGCGATCCGCAGCCCGGCGACGATCGCCGGCACCGCGAGCGGCAGCTCCACGCGTGTCAGCACCTGGCGGGGGGTCAGTCCCATACCGCGCGCGGCTTCGACGACGTCCGGCGGCGCCGCGTGCAGCCCCGCGACGATGTTCGGGAACAGGATCACCAGCGTGTACGACACAAGCGCGATCTCGACCGTCGTCGTCGTGAGGCCGGTGAACGGTACGAGGAGCTGGAAGAGTGCGAGGCTCGGGATCGTGTACAGGAGCGCGGAGAGGACGCCGACCGGGTTCTCGATGCGCCGGAAGCGGTGCGCCGCGAGCGCGAGCGCGAACGCGAGCACGAACCCGATCGCAACCGCGATCAGGGTGAGCTCGACGTGCTGCACGAGCGCCGGCCGAAGCGTGTCGTCCCAGTGCTCCTTCACCCAGCCCCAGCAGAACGCGTGGTCGCCGGTGACGCACGAGTCGCCCTTGCCGAAATCGGGGATCACCGGTCCCTTCGGCGGCGCGGCCAGGATCACCGCAGCAGCTCCTCGATCTGCGACAGGCGCAGGAGCCCGGCCGGCTCGTCTCCGCGGACGACGAGGATCTCGTCGGTGCCGGTCTCGATCATGATCGAGACCGCGGTTCGGAGGGACGCCGAACTGTCCACGACGGCCGTGTCCCGGGTCTGAGCCGGGACGAGGCCGAGCGGGACCTCGGAGACGCGTCTGAGGGCCAGGCGGCGGAGTGCACGGTCTTCTCCGATGAACTGCGCGACGAAGTCGTCGGCCGGGTGCGCGAGGATCGCATCGGGCGTGTCGTACTGCGCGAGGACGCCGCCCTCGCGGAGGATCGCGATCCGGTCGCCCATGAGGATCGCCTCGTCGATGTCGTGCGTGACGAAGATGACCGTCTTGCCGACCTCGCGGTGCAGGCGGCGAAGCTCGTGCTGGAGGCGGTTGCGCGTGATCGGGTCGAGCGCGCCGAACGGCTCGTCCATCAGCAGCAGCGGCGGATCCGCGGCGAGCGCGCGCGCGAGGCCGACGCGCTGCCGCTGGCCGCCCGAGAGCTCGGCGGGGTAGCGGGGCCCGTACTCCGCCTCGAGCCCCACGAGCTCGAGCAGCTCGCCCACCCGCGCGCGCGTGCGTGCGCGCGGCCACCCGAGCAGGCGGGGCACGGTGGCGACGTTGTCGGCGACCGTCATGTGCGGGAAGAGGCCGACCTGCTGGATCACGTAGCCGATCTCGCGCCGGAGCTCGACGACCGGGAGCTCGCGGATCGAGCGCCCGTCGATGCGGATCTCGCCCTCGTCGAAGGGGATCAACCGGTTCACCATCTTCAGCGCCGTCGTCTTGCCGCCGCCCGACGGGCCGACGAGGACGCAGAACACCCCGGCCGGGATCTCGAGCG
Organism: Gaiellaceae bacterium; assembly: GCA_036505325.1. Classification (GTDB taxonomy): domain Bacteria; phylum Actinomycetota; class Thermoleophilia; order Gaiellales; family Gaiellaceae; genus PALSA-600. The sequence continues at coordinate 33,800 of DASXTR010000202.1, read as the reverse complement.
AGAGATCCCTCACCGCGGCGACGTCGCGGCCGGCGTACCGCTTCGTCACATGGTCGAAGACGATCTCGGCTGCGCGGCTCACGCGGCTTGGGCCTCCACCGAGGTTGTTTCGCCCCGGCCGCGATTCCGGATTCCCCCGAGCCCGATCACACCGCCCGTCGCGACGAGCGCGGCGGTGATCCACATCGCCAGCCGGAAGCCGGAGAGGTCGAGCTCGTTGTGCGGGCCGGCGACGGCGACGCCGACGAGGGCGATCGCGAGCAGCCCGGCCACGCGCGCGATCGCATTGTTGACGCCTGACGCGACGCCCGCGTCGCCCTCGTCCGCGTCGGCGAGGACGGTCGCCGTGAGCGGCGCGACGATCATCGACAGGCCGAAGGAGAAGACGAGCAGCGGCGGCAGCAGATCCTTCGCGTACGAGAAGTGAGGTGAGAGGTGGGCGATCCCGACGACGCCCGCGGCCGCGACGAGCGGGCCGGCGCCCATGAACAGGCGCGGCCCGAACCGCATCGACCACGCGCCGAACCGGCGCGAGAGCACGAACATGACCGCGGTGACCGGCACGAGCGCGAGACCGCTCTCGAGCGCCGAGTAGCCGGCGAGCTGCTGCACGAAGAGCACGAGGAAGAACGACAGCGTCGACAGGCCGCCGTACACCGCGAGCGTCTCGATGTTGGCGAAAGTGAAGTTGCGCCGCTCGAACAGCTCGAGCGGAAGCATCGGCTGCGGCGCCCGGCGCTCCCAGGCGACGAAGAGCGCGAAGACGATCGCGCCGCCGATCAGCGTCCCCAGGATCAGCGGATCCGTCCAGCCGCGACGCGGCTGCTCGATCAGCGCGAAGACGGGGCCGCCGAGGCCGAGGACGCAGAGCGCGCCGCCGACGACGTCGACGCGTGCGCGCGGCCGTCCGCGCTCGCGTCGCGGGAGCGCGACGAAGAGCAGCGCGAGCGTGGCGATTGCGAATGGGACGTTGATCAGGAAGATCCAGCGCCACGAGCCGACCGACACGAGCCAGCCGCCGACGAGCGGGCCGACCACGAACGCGATGCCCGTCCACGCCGTCCACGAGCCGATCGCGGCACCGCGCTCCTCGCCCTTGAACGTCGCGGTGATCGTCGCGAGCGCGGCCGGCGTCAGCAGTGCGCCGGCGAGGCCCTGCAACCCGCGCGCGACGATCAGCAGGTTCCCGTCGGGAGCGACCGCGCAGAGAAGCGACGTGACGCCGAACGCCGCGACCCCGATGGAGAACACGCGCCGCTCGCCGAACAGGTCGCCGAGCGAGCCGCCGACGAGGATCAGCGAGCCGAGCGTGAGCAAATACGCGTCGACGACCCACTGCTGGAGGGCGAGCCCCCCGCCCAGATCGCGCTTGATCGCCGGCAGGGCGACGTTCACGACGGTCGAGTCGACGAAGACGATCGTCGACCCGAGAATGGCGGCCGCGAGGACCAGGCGTTTGCGCGTGCGGCCGTCCAGGTGTTCAACTCTCGCAGACGGAAGGAGGGTGACGGTGGGCGACTACCAGATCGTGCACCTGCAGGAGGTCGACGACTGGCTCGGCGACTACCCGGGCGAGATGCGCGGGATCACATATCCGATCGGAGCCGAGCAGGTCGCGCTGACGTACCGCCGCATGCCGCAGCACACGGGCAGCAAGGGCTCGTACGGACATCGCCACAAGGAGCAGGAGGAGCTCGTGTTCGTGATCTCCGGCAAGCTCCAGTTCAAGCTCGACGACGATATCCACGAGCTCGGAAAGGGCGACACGGTTCGGATCCCGCCGCACGTCGCGCGCGGCATCTGGAACGACGAGCCGGAGGATGCGGAGATCGTGATCGTCTCGAAGCGGATCGACGACCCGGTCGGGGACACCGAGAAGGTCGAGGAGTTCTGGCCCGCCTAGTTCCGGCGGGCCAGCTTGCGGGCGGCCGGGCGGGGGCGGCCGCCGCGGAGCGTCTCGACGTGCGCCTGGGCGAGGATCTTGGTCGCATATGGGTCAGAGGGCCTCATTTGCCGCCTCCTTCGACTCAAAGTATCTCGATGTGGAGATAGTATACTTCAGGTATCTTGACGTCAAGAGAAAGTCGCGGCACAATGCGGGCCATGGAGAAGGATCACGTCGACGAGTTCGTCGCACTCCTCGGCGACTGGTTGCCCGACCTCGACCTCGAGACCGAGGCAGCCGTCGAGCGCATTCAGAAGATCTCGAAGCGCCTGCAGCGCGAAATGGACAAGACCCTCGCCGCGTACGGGCTGACCAAGGGCGAGTGGCAGGTGCTGATGTCGCTGCGCAACGCCGAGCGGCGGCGGGCCTCGCCGGGCGCGCTTGCGGCATTGTGCGAGCTCTCGAGCGGGGCGATGACGAACCGGATCGACCGTCTCGAGGCCGACGGCCTCGTCCGCCGGCTGCCCGACCCCGACGATCGCCGCGGCGTCATCGTGGAGCTGACGGACGACGGGCGGCGCAAGCTCGACGAGGCCACCAATGCGCAGGCACGCCGCGAGGCGTCGATCGCGTCCGTGCTGACCGAGCGCGAGAAGAAGCAGCTGAACACGCTGCTGCGCAAGCTCACGCTCGCGTTCGAGCAGCCGAAGAAGAAGCGCGAAGCCGCCTCGATCTAGCCCGCCGGAGCGGCGACCGTCACCGTCGCGCGGGCCTCGGCGACGCGCCCGTCGGCCGCGACGGCGCGCACGACAATCGTGTGCCGGCCCGGCGCTTCGGCGGAGGTGTCCCACGAGTAGCTCCACGGTGCTGCGGTCGCCGACCCGCGCACGCCGTCGTCGACGATGAACTCGACGCGCGCGACCGGCCCGGTCGTCTCCGCCTGCCACGTCACGGTGCCCTCGACGGTCTGACCGTCTCCGAGCGACTGGGAGGTGACGGTGAGCGGAACCGGCGCCGGCGCCGGCGCCGGGGCGGGCCGGGGCTTCGGCTTCGCCACCGGCTTGCGGTTCGCGACCACGACGACGAGCTTCCGCTTCGCGAAGCGCCCGTCGATCGCCTCGGCCGCGACCGTCAGCGTGTGCCTGCCGTCGCCGACCTTGTGGCTGTTCCAGATCAGCCGGTACGGCGCCTTGCGATCGCGGCTGACGACCTTTCCGTCGACGTAGAGCCCGATCCCGGTCGTGCGCGCGCCGAACACGTTGGCCCGCACCGTCAGCGCGCCGCGCACCTTCTGCCACGGCTCGAGCTTGGACGTCGTGATCGCGAAGACGTGGTTGCGGACGTTGACGACGAGGCGCGTCGCCGCCGTCGTGCGGTCGGCCCCGACGGCGCGGACGACGAGGACGTGGTTGCCGTTCGAGAGCTGCGTGGTGTTCAGGCCGCGTCCGCCCGCGAACGAGAAGGGCGCGCGGTGGTCGCTCCAGATCACCTCGCCGTCGACGATGAAGTCGACGCGGCGTACCTTCCCGCCCTTCGCGGCGACGCGCCAGGGCACGACCCCCGTCACGGTCTGACCGCGGTAGAGCGTCGTCGAGCGCACGCGCAGCTGCACCGGGAAGGCGTAGTGCCGGACCAGGCGCATGTAGAGCTTCCAGTTCCAGTACGGCCCGGGATCGGTGTGGTGGTCGGAGCCGCCGGAGGGCGCGCCGGTCGCCGGGTCGGGCACCTCGGCGTGTCCGATGATGTGCTTGCGGTCGACCGGGATGTTCGACCGCCGCGCGAGCCACGCCACGAGCTTCGCGGACTGCCGGTACTCCGCCTCGGTGAAGCCGGCCGGGTCGTACGTCTCGCCGACGTGCTCGATCCCGATCGAGTGGACGTTCACCTTCCAGTTCCCCGCGTGCCAGGCGACGTCGGAGAGGTGGACGAGCTGCGCGATCTGCCCGTCGCGCGCGACCACGTAGTGGGCGGAGGCGTGCGAGCGGCCGCCCGAGAGCCACCAGACGTTGCCCGCGAACGACCCGCCGTCGGTGGCGTGGATCACGATCGTCGTGATCGCACGCGGCTTGCGGTCGGCGGGCGTGTAGCTCCCGGTCCCGCGCACGAATGCCACCGGCGGCCGCTTGACTGCTGCTGCGGGCGCCGCGTGCGCGCCCGGCGCGAACATGGCTGCGCCCGCGAGCGCCAGCAAGAAGAGCCCTCTCCTCGACACGGCGATACCAGTTGTAACGCAGATTTCACGCGACCGCAGCCCCCCGGTGGGGGGTCAGAGCCACCGGACGAACGTCCCTCCGCCCACGACGCGCTCCGGTCGGTCGCCGAGCCGCTCCCGGAGCCCGCGGTCCGAGGTCGCAACCCAGATCGGCCCCTCGGCGCTTGTGCACCTGAGCACGATCTCGTCGTCCGCATGCGTCGATCCCACGAGGTCGGGCGCGTCCTCAGGCGCCGGCCCGTCGAAGACGATCAGCAGGTCGTGGCCCTCCTGCTCGGCCCACCGGCGCGCCCGCCGTACCAGCTCCTCCCGGCTCACGTTCGGCCAGATCGAGCGGCGGATGTTCTCTGCGTCGACGATGACGAGTGCCATCCGCGCATTCTCGTTTCGCCGCCTTCGCGGCGGGGAGACGACCGCTATGCCGAAGACCACGAAGACAGGCAAGCCGCGCAGGGAGGAGCTCCCGTCGACGCTCAAGAAGTCGCCGCCCAAGGCGCAGCGCACGTGGGCGAAGGCGCACGATGCCGCCGTCGAGCAGTACGGCGAGGGCGAGCGCGCGCACCGCACCGCGTTCGCGGCGCTGAAGCACTCGTACGAGAAAGTCGGTGACCGCTGGGTGCCCAAGGACGAGAAGGGACCCAGCGACCCGCGCTCGACGAAGCCGACCTCGCAGAAGCGCCGCGGCGTCGGCGAGACATTCGGCGGCGTCGACTACTACGGCAACACGAAGGACGAGCTGTACGAGCGCGCGAAGAAGCTCGGCGTCGAGGGCCGCTCGAAGATGTCGAAGAAGGAGCTCGCACGCGCGATCGCGCAGAAGCAGCGGTAGCGCGGGTCACCGAGCGGGCGCGCGGGAAGAGGTTCGTCCTCCTCGGCGAGGCCTCGCACGGCACGCACGATTTCTACGACGTGCGGGCGGAGATCACGAAGCGGCTCGTCGAGGACGGCTTCGACGCGATCGCGGTCGAGGGCGACTGGCCCGATGCCTACCGCGTCAACCGGTTCGTGCGCGGGGAGGACGACGACGACCCGCTGGCCGGGTTCCGCCGCTTCCCCGCCTGGATGTGGCGCAACACCGTCGTGCGCGAGTTCGTGCACTGGCTGCGCGGGAGAGGCGCCGGCTTCTACGGCCTTGATCTCTACTCGCTGCATGCGTCGATCGAGGAGGTGCTCCGTTACCTGGAGGAGACGGACCCCGTGGCCGCGCGGCGTGCGCGCGAACGGTACTCGTGCTTCGACCACTTCGGCGCCGACGCCCAGCAGTACGGCTACGCGACCGCGGTCGCCGGTCTCGAGTCGTGCGAGCCCGCGGTCGTCGAGCAGCTCGTCGAGATGCAGCGCCTCGCCGCACTGGACGGCCACCTCGATCCCGACAGGCACTTCTACGCCGAGATGAACGCACGCCTCGTGATGGACGCGGAGGAGTACTACCGCCGCATGTTCCGCGGCCGCGCCGAGTCGTGGAACCTGCGCGACACGCACATGTTCGAGACGCTCGCGGCGCTCGCCGCCCACCTCGGGCCGCGCTCGCGGATCGCGGTGTGGGCGCACAACTCGCACCTCGGCGACGCGCGCGCGACCGAGCTCGGCGCCCACGGCGAGCTCAATCTCGGCCAGTTCGTGCGCGAGCGGTGGGGCGGCGAGTCGCTGCTCGTCGGGTTCACGACGTACACCGGGACGGTGACCGCCGCGCACGACTGGGGCGGCGCGGCCCAGCGGATGCGCGTGCGGCCGGCGCTGCCGCAGAGCTACGAGGCGCGCTTCCACGCGCGCGGCGGCGACTTCGTCGTCGAGCCGCGCGACGAGCCCGAGTTGCTCGAGCGCGCGATCGGCGTCATCTACCGGCCGAGCACCGAGCGGCTCTCGCACTATTTCCGTGCCCGGCTTCCGGATCAGTTCGACGTCGTGATCCACCTGGACGAGACGACCGCGCTCGAGCCGCTCGAGCGGACGAGCGAGTGGGACGCCGGCGAGCCGCCGGAGACCTATCCCTTTGCAGTCTAGTGCACCGCGCGCTCGAGTTCGTCAGCCGCAACGAGTAGATTTGGACGCGTGGCGACGCCTGCGACCCCCGCCGACTCGCCGCTCACCCTCCAGGACGTCATGGGCAGCGCGGTCTACCGCGACCTGATGACGGCGAAGGTGGAGGAGGGCGACGACGCGCCGGACTTCGATCTGCCGCTCCTGGGGCGCGACGGCCGCGCACGCCTGTCCGCGCTCGTCGCGGCAGGCCCGGTCGCGCTCGTCTTCGGCTCCTACACCTGACCGCCCTTCCGCGCCCAGGTTGGGACGCTCGATGCGATGGCGGCGCGCCACCGCGGCCGCGTGTCGTTCCTCGCGGTGTACGTCAAGGAGGCCCACCCGGAGGACGGGTGGGTGCTCTCGGAGAACCGCGACGCGGACATCGCGGTCGTCGACCCGGTTGCGAACGAGGAGCGGGCGTCGGTCGCCGCGTCCTGCGCCGTCGCCCTGCGGCTGAACATGCCGATCGCGATCGACGCGGTCGACAACGAGGTCGCGCGCACGTACGGGGGTTGGCCGGACCGGCTCTACCTCGTCGGCGCCGACGGGCGGATCGCCTACCAGGGCGGTGAGGGCCCGTTCGGGTTCAAGCCGGAGCAGCTGGAGGCCGCGATCGAGCGCGAGCTCGCCGAGCCTCGGTGACCTCGGTCTCGCGGTTCGTCTCGCGCGGTCACGCGTCGACGCCGGCGGTGCGCAACCCCGCATGGCCTTCGCGTGGCCCGAGGGCGTGGAACGGCTCCGGATCGCGCCTGCCCTCGATGCAGTCGGCGACGTACTCGGCGAACGCCGGGCCGTGCTTGAACCCGTGACCGGAGCCGCCGCCGATCAGCCACCATCCGTCCTGCTCCGGGTGGGCGGCAACGAGGAAGTGCGTGTCACGGGTGAGGTCGTACTGGCAGACGCGCGCGCCGATCACCGGCACGCCGGCGAGCGCCGGGAAGCGACGCTCTGCGTACTCGCGCGCGACGAGTTCGCTTCCCTCCGACGGAAGACGTTCGAGTGTGTCCGGGTCGATCTCCTCGCCCGGCCCGTCGGACGCGATCTTCATCCCGAGCCCGCCGATCTCACCGTGGCCGTAGAAGGCCGAATCGTAGTCGGCGAAGCCGGGCGTATTCGCCCACGTCCCGTCGACGCCGAAAAAGAAGACGTCGCGCCTCGTGATCCTCAGCTCGACGAGGTCCGGGAACGTCTGAGCGAGCCACGCCCCGCAGGCCCACACGACGACGTCGGCGTGCGGCGCGTCTGCAGGCGTGGCGCGTCGCGTTTCGGTCGGGATGCCGGCCGCGAGCAGCTGCGTCGCGCGGCGCGCGTGCAGCACGCCCGCGTCCGGCTCGAACAGCACTGACCGGAGATCGTCTCCGCCGAGCGATGGGTAGAGACGACGTGCCTCCTCGGGTGTCAGCCGCTCGGCGGTGAGGCCCAGTCGAGCGAGCGTCCGTTCGCTGCGCTCGGTGAAGTCGCCCTCGCCGCTGTCGAACCACGCCACTCCGACCGGTTCCCAGATCCGCTCGCCGGTCTCCTCTTGCAGCTCCAGCCAGAGGCCGCGGGCGCGCGCGGCGAGGCGCGTGTACCAGTCCGCGTCGCCGTGGCCGAACCGAAGGAGTCGCGTGTCGCCGCCGGATGCCGAGCGCACCGTGCCGGGCGTGTACTGCTCCACGAGCGTGACGTCCCAGCCGCGCCGCCCGAGCTCGCGCGCGGTGGACGCGCCGAAGACGCCTGCGCCGACGACGACCGCGGTGCTCACGGCGGGCGAGTCTACGCGTGCGAGGTAACGCTGAGCTGCAGCACGTCCGGTCGGTGGTAGTGGCCTGCCGGGTCGAACCGCTGGCGCTCCTCCCACAGCCGGCCTGGCTCGAGCTCGGCGTAGAGGATTCCCTCCTCGTCGTAGAGGGGCCCGGCGAGATAGGCACCCGCCGGGTCGAGGACGGCCGACCCGCCGCGGCCGATCACATCGACGTCCGCGATCAGCTCGCGCAGCGGGAAGTCGTCGGGGTAGGCGCTCGAGCGCTGGAAATGCGACGGCGCGACGACGAATGCACGCGACTCGCGGGCGATGTGCACGAGCGTCGCCTGCCACGCGTCCCCGTCGTCGGCGGTCGACGCGATGTAGATCTCGACGCCGGACTCGTAGAGCGCGAAGCGTGCGAGCGGCATGTAGTTCTCCCAGCAGATGAGTCCGCCGATGCGTCCGAGCGGCGTCGGGATCGCGCGCAGGCCGGCTCCGTCGCCTTGCCCCCAGATCAGGCGCTCGTGGTTCGTCGGCACGAGCTTCCGGTGCTTCTGCGCGAGCGTGCCGTCGGGAGCGTGGTAGAGCAGTGTGTTGTAGAGCGTCGCCGGCCGCTCCGGATCGACCTCCGTGACGCCGGTCACGATCCAGACGCCGTGCTCGCGCGCGGCCTCGCCGATGCGCCGCTCGGAATCGCCCGGGACCTCGACGGATTCGCGCGCGAGCAGCGCGAACGCCTCCTTCGCGCCCGGCTGCCCCCAGCCGGCGAGCGCCCGCGCCCAAATCGACGACGGGTAAGCCGGGACGAACGCCTCAGGGAAGACGAGGAGCTGCGCGCCGGCCGCGGCGGCCTCGGCCGTGAGACGCTCGAGCTTGTCGATCGTCGCCTCGCGATCGAAGACGACCGGCTCGGCCTGAACGCACGCGACGCGGACCGCAGCGTTCATCTCAGACGGGCGACGGGACCGAGTCGAGCGCGTCCCGAAGCGACGTGACCCATTCGGACAGGGCCAGAACGCCTTCCTCGGCTTTCTCGACCGCGCGCGTCCCGACGGCGATCCCGTCGCAGAGCTCGGCCGCCGCGCGGGCGTGCTCCGGCGTCGAGATGCCGAAGCCTGCGTAGAGGGACACGTCCGTGAGCCGGCGCGCCCGCTCGACGAGCGGTGCGAGCGCAGGGGAAAGCTCGTGTCGCGCGCCGGTGATGCCGGCGACGGTCACGAGGTAGAGCCAGCCGTCCGTCGTCTGTGCCGCACCGCGAATGCGCTCATCCGTCGATGTCGGCGCGACGAGCTGAACGCGACGGAGCTCAGGGTGCTCGTCGGACGGGAGGTCGGCGATGATCAACGACGTTGCGCCCGCCGCCCGCGCGTCGGCGTCGAACCGCTCCCAGCCGTATGCCTCGAGGATCGACGAGTACGTCATCGGAATCAGCGGAACGTCGACTCGCGCGCGCGTCTCGGCCAGGACCTCCAGGCAGCGGCCGGTGCGCATGCCCTGCGCGAGCGCCCGCTCGCCGGCACGGCGGATCACCGGGCCGTCAGCGAGCGGATCGGAGAACGGGAAGCCGATCTCGATGATGTCCGCGCCGGCCTCGACGGCGGCCCTGGCGAGCTCCGGCGTCTCGAGGCCCGCCATCAGGTAGACGACGAGCGTCTTCACACGCGCACCACTGCGAGGATGTGCGGCCCCGACTCGATCGCGCCCGGCTCGGCGCCGAGGTCGAGCTCGAGGCGCTCGAGCAGCGCGCGCAACTCCGGCTCCTCGTGGTCGCCGCCGACGATCCCGGTCGCCGACGCCGCGACGATCTCGCCGTGGGCGGCGAGGAGGTCGCGCAGCTCGCGCCACCGGTAGAGCTTCATCGCCGGGTGGCCGCTGTGCGCGGACGGGAGCATGCCGGTCGCGACGATGCGGTCGATCGTCTCGACGCCGTAGCCGCGCGCCTCGATGAGGACGCCGTCGATGGCGCGACAGGTGCTGCCGACGAGCGACATCACGCTCACGAGCACGTGGCCGCCGCGGCGCGTCACGCGAACGAGCTCGGCCGCTGCGTCGGGCGCGCGCTCGAGGACGTACGACAGCGCGCCGCCGTAGCAGACGGTCGCGTCGAACTCGTCGTCGGCGAACGGGAGCGCGGTGACGTCGGCGACGACCCGGGCCTCGACGGCGTCTTCCGCGCCCGCCTCTGCGACGTACCGCCGGTGCAGCTCCAGCTGTCCCGGCGAAAGGTCGGCCGCGACGACGCGCGCGCCGATGCGCGCGAGCTCGATCGTGAACCGCCCCGGCCCGCAGCCGACGTCCAGCACGCGGTCACCGCCGGCGACGAACCGGCGCAGGTAGTGCGTGTGCGTCGCGATGGAGACGGACGGCGTGCGACCGTCTTCGAACCGCGTCCACTCGCGCTCGCCGTACTCGTCGTAGAACGCTGCGGCACCGGCCGGGTCCCAGCGCAGCTCGGTCATTGCGCGAGGACTTCCGCGAGATCCTTGTCGCCGCGACCCGAGAGACACACGAGGACGAGCTCCGCGTCGACGTCGAGAGCCCGCGCGAGCGCATGCGCCGACTCGAGCGCCGGGATGATCCCCTCCGTCTCCGCGAGCCGGTGGAACGCGGCGAGCGCATCGGCGTCGGTCGCGGTGACGTACTGGGCACGGCCGGAATCGCGCAGCGCTGCGTGCTCGGGGCCGACGCCCGGGTAGTCGAGTCCGGCGGAGATCGAGTGCGCGTCGAGAATCTGCCCGTCGTCGTCGGCGAGCAATGACGAGCGTGCGCCGTGGAGGACACCCGGTCGGCCGCTGCCGAGCGACGCCGCACCGGCTGCCTCGACGCCGACCAGCCGCACGTCCTCGTCGTCGACGAAGCCGGCGAACATCCCGATCGCGTTCGAGCCTCCGCCGACACACGCGACGACCGCCTCCGGCAGCCGCTCCTCGGCGGCGAGGATCTGCTCGCGCGACTCGCGTCCGATCACCGCCTGCAGCTCCCGCACGAGCTCCGGGTAGGGCGACGGCCCGACGCACGAGCCGATGAGGTAGTAGGTCGTCTCGACGTTCGTGATCCAGTCGCGGATCGCTTCGCTCGTCGCCTCCTTGAGCGTGCGCGTACCGAACTCGACGGGGCGCACCTCCGCGCCGAGGAGATTCATGCGCGCCACGTTCGGCGCCTGGCGGCGCATGTCTTCGCTGCCCATGTAGACGACGCACTCGAGGCCGAAGCGCGCGCAGACCGTCGCCGTCGCGACGCCGTGCTGGCCCGCGCCCGTCTCCGCCACGATCCGCTTCTTGCCGAGCCGCCGCGCGAGGACCGCCTGCCCCAGCGCGTTGTTCAGCTTGTGCGCGCCGGTATGGAGGAGGTCCTCGCGCTTGAGGTACAGACGCCGGTCGGGTGCGAACCGCTCCGCACGCGTGAGCGGCGTCGGGCGGCCGCCGTACGACGTCAGCAGCTCGTGCAGCTCGCGCGCGAAGGTCTCGTCCTCCTGCGCCGCACGCCAGCCGGCCTCGAGCTCGTCGAGCGCGGGGATCAGCGTCTCCGGGACGTAGCGGCCGCCGTACGCGCCGAACGTGCGCGTCACCTCGCCGCGTTGACCCATGCCCGAACCTTCTCGTGATCCTTGACGCCAGGCTCGCGCTCGGTCGAGCGCGCGGAGTCGACGGCCCACGGGTGAACCGCCTCGACCGCCTGGCGGACGTTCTCCGGACCGAGGCCGCCCGCCAGCATCACGCGTCCGTCGGTCGCGCGGGCGCGCGCGAGGTGCGTGTCGTCGTTCTCGAGCCACGGCAGGTCGACGACGGACGCGACCGGATCGCCGTTGCGAAGGAGAACGCCGTCGCGCGAGCGGTGGCCGTTCTCTCGCGCGTAGAACTGAACGAGGTCCGCGTCGGTCTCGCGCCTGTCACCGACGAAGACTGCGACCCGCAGGACCGAGTCCGGCGCGTCGAGCAGCTCGTCCGTGCGCCGCGGGCTTTCCTGCGCGAGGATGAAGCCGACGAGATCCGCGCCGGCGTCGACGGCTGCGTCGACGTCGTCCTGGCGGGTGAGGCCGCACACCTTCACGAGCGGCCGCGTGAGCAGCTCCTCGAGCTTCGCACCCGGATCCTGAGCGCGCATGAGCGTCGATCCGACGAGGACCGCGTTCGCGCCCGCGAGCTCGGCGGCCGCGGCCTGGGCGCGCGTCTCGATGCCCGACTCGGCGATCACGACCCGGTCATCGGGCACCCGGGCGACGAGCTCGAGTTGCGCATTCCGGTCGATCGCGAACGTCGAGAGGTCGCGTGCGTTGACACCGACGACCGGAGCTTCGAGCGCGACGGCGCGGTCGAGCTCGTCGCCGTCGTGCGCCTCGACGAGCGTGTCGAGCCCCAGCTCGACGGCGGTGCGCATCAGGTGCGCGCACTCGGCGTCGTCGAGATCGCGCAGAAGCAGCAGCACGGCGTCGGCGCCGGCGAGTGCCGCGGTGCGCAGATCGTCGTCGTCGCGGAAGAAGCCCTTCGCGAGCAGCGGCACCGACGACGCCGCGCGCGCCGCGCGCAGGTCGTCCCACGCGCCGGCGAACCGCTCGTCGACGAGCACCGACATCGCCCGCGCGCCCGAGCGCTCGTACGCGCGCGCGACCTCGGCGACGTCGCCGCCTGCGCGCAGGTCGCCGGCCGACGGGGAGCGCCGCTTGAACTCAGCGATCGCGCCGAAGCCCGGTGCGCGCAACGCTTCGGCAAATCTCACGCCACAACCCTCTCGGTCGAGAAGGCGATCAGCTGTTCGAGGCGCTCGCCGGCCGCGCCCGAGTCGAGCGCCGCGCGCGCCGCTGCCAGGCCCTCCTTGAGGTCCGCTGCATGGCCGCCCGCGGCGATCGCCCCGGCGGCGTTCAGCAGGATCGCCGCGCGGCGGCCGCCGTTCGCGCCGGCGAACACCTCGCGGATCTTCTTCGCATTCTCGGTCGCATCCCCGCCGCGCAGTTCGTCGGGATCGCAGCGCTCGATGCCGAGCTCGAGCGGGTCGATCTCGCGCCGCCGGACGGAGCCGTCGACGACCTCGCACAGGAGGTTCGGCCCGGCCGGCGAGAGCTCGTCGATGCCGCCCGCACCGTGGACGACGAACGCGCGGCGCGCACCGAGCTTCGCCAGCACGTCCGCGATCACCGGCACGAGCAACGGCGAGTAGACGCCCACGACCTGGGCGCGCGCACCGGCGGGGTTCGTGAGCGGCCCGAGCACGTTGAAGACCGTGCGCGCGGCCAGCTCGCGCCGCACCGGCCCCGCGTGCTTCATCGCCGGGTGGTGCGTGGGCGCGAACATGAACCCGAACCCGAGCTCGTCGATCGACTGCGCGATCCGCTCGGGCGGCTGCTCGAGCTCGAACCCGAGCGCTTCCAGCACATCTGCCGAGCCGGACTTCGACGACACCGATCTGTTGCCATGTTTGGCAACGCCGGCGCCTGCGGCCGCCGCGACGAGGGCAGCCGCCGTCGAGATGTTGAACGTCTTGCCGCCGTCGCCGCCGGTTCCGGCCGTGTCGACGAGGTCCTCCCGCCGCGGCTTCACCGGCACGACGTGCGCGCGCATCGCCTCCGCGCAGCCGGCGATCTCGTCCGCGGTCTCGCCCTTCAGGCGCATCGCGACGAGAAAGCCGCCGATCTGCGCGGGCGTCGCCTCGCCGGACATGATCCTGTCCATCACCCGCCGCGCCTCGTCGCGCGAGAGGTCCTTGCCGTCGAGAAGCTGTGCGAGCGCGTCTTGCATCAGTGCCGTCCCTCCAGGAAGTTCTTGGCGATGTCGCGTCCGAGCGGCGTGAGCACCGACTCCGGATGGAACTGAACGCCGTCGACGGGCAGGTCGCGGTGGCGCACGGCCATCACCTCTCCGTCCGTCGACGTCGCGCAGACCTCGAGGCAATCCGGGAGGGACGTGGCCGCGAGCGAGTGGTAGCGGCCGGCCAGGAAGTCCTCCGGGAGCCCCTCGAAAAGGCCGCGGCCGTCGTGCGTGACGACCGTCGCCTTGCCGTGGACGAGCTCGCGCGCGCGCCCGACCTCGCCGCCGAACACCTCGACGATCGCCTGGTGACCGAGGCAGACCCCGAGTGTCGGGACCCGGGCGGACAGGCGCCGGACGATCTCCTTGGTGGCGCCTGCCTCCTCGGGGCGCCCCGGTCCCGGTGAGACGACGAGGTGAGACGGGGAGAGATCCTCAGCCTCGTCGGGAGAAATCTGATCGTTGCGCCGGACGACAACGTCGGCGCCGAGCTCCCCGAACAGGTGCGCGAGGTTGTAGGTGAACGAGTCGTAGTTGTCGACGAGGAGCACGCTCATCAGCGGGCCTCCGCGAGATCGATCGCCGTCTCGAGGGCGGCGAGCTTGCGCAGGCACTCCTCGTGCTCGGCTCTCGGGTCGCTGTCGGCGACGATTCCGGCCCCCGCCTGGAGCAGCGCGATGCCGTCGTGCAGCACGATCGTCCGGATCGCGATGCACGCGTCGAGCGGCCCGCCCGGCAGCGCGTAGAGCACCGCGCCCGCGTACGGGCCGCGCCGGTATTGCTCGAGCTCGGAGATGATCTGCATCGCCCGCACCTTCGGCGCGCCCGAGACGGTGCCGGCCGGGAAGGTCGCGCGCAGGAGCTCGAACGGCGTGACGCCGGCGGCGAGCTCGCCGGCCACCTCCGACACGAGGTGGGTGATGTGCGAGAACCGTTCCGCCTCGAGGAAGCGCTCGACCTTGACCGTGCCGGGCTTGCAGACACGCGAGAGGTCGTTGCGGCCGAGGTCGACGAGCATGACGTGCTCGGCGCGGTCTTTCTCGGAGGCGAGTAAACGCTCCGCGTCGCCCGCGCCGGGCGAGGTCGAGCCGGCGATCGGGTTCACCGAGGCGCGCGTGCCCTCCGACTTCACGAGCGTCTCCGGCGAGGAGCCGACGAGCGCCACGCCGTCCAGCTCCAGCAGGAAGAGGTACGGCGACGGGTTGACCCGGCGCAGGGAGCGGTAGACGTTCAGCGGCGAGACCTCCGTGCGCCGCTCGGCGCGCTGGGAGAGGACGATCTGGAACGCGTCGCCGCGGCGGATGTGCTCCTTGCACGCCTCGACACCGCGCTCGTACTCGAACCGCGACGGCAACCGTCGCGTCGTCCCTGTGGCCCCGGACTCGCGAGGCGGGCGCGGGACGTTCGTCTCGAGCAGGGCCGTGACGTCGTCCGGGTCGCCGCACAGCACCTCGGCGAGGCTGCGGACGTGGTCGAAGCGCACGAGGACGTCGGGGACGACGAAGCGCGACTCCGGCAGGCCGCGTCCCGTATCCGGCATCGGCACGGTGGGCTCGAGCTTGGATACGAAGTCGTAGGAGAGGTAGCCGACGACGGGCTCGTTGGCCGTCTCGGCCTCCTCGTACGAGACGATCCGCGAGCCACAGCCGACGAGCGAGTAGCGGCCGAGCCGGCCCTTCTCGACCGATTCGAGCAGGAAGCTCGCACGTCCTTCCGCGCGCAGGTGGAGGTACGCGCCGAGCGGCGTGAGAAGGTCGGTGTTGAGAACGGTCGAGACGATCATCTGGGCAATAAAAAAGACCCTCCGGGGTCTTTGTCGAGCGGGCTTCGGGATAGTTCGCGTCCGGCTAGACCGTGCGCAGGCTCCCGCCCCGCTCGCTGCGCCAAAGCCACCACAGGGTGCGGGTCGAGGTCGCCACTTCGTCCATCACCATAGGCGGTGCTGCTTGAATCCGCAAGCCCATGGCGATCCCCGACCTTCTACGAGCCCTGCTCGTCGAGCCCGGGCCCTCCGGGCACGAGGAGCCTGCGTCGCGCGTGTGGCGCGAGGCCGCGTCGCAGTTCGCGGATGTCCACTCCGACACGCTCGGGTCCTCGTACGCGCGGGTGCGGGCGGGCGACGGTGCCGCGACGCTCGCGATCGTGGGGCATATCGACGAGATCGGGGTCGCGATCACGAACGTCGAGGACAGCGGCCTCCTCAGCTTCACGCTCATCGGCGGGATGAACCCCGAGGTGCTCGTCGGCCAGCGCGTGCGCATCGCGGGGCGGAACGGCGTCGTCCAGGGCGCGATCGCGCGCAAGCGGCTCTCGCCGGAGCAGTCCCGCGACCGCCCACGGCTCGAGCATTCCGACCTGCACATCGACATCGGCGCCAGGGACCGGGAGGACGCCGAGAGCATGGTGCGGGTCGGCGACGCCGGAGTATGGGAGGGCGAGCCGGTCGAGCTGCCGAACGGGCGGCTGATGTCGAAGGCGCTCGACAACCGGCTCGGCGCGTACGTCGCCCTCGAGTCGGCGCGGCGCATCGCCGAGGCGCGCGACGCGCAGGTCGACGTGGTCGCGGTCGCGGCCGTTCAGGAGGAGATCGGCCTCTACGGCGCACGTGTGGCGGCGTTCGGGCTCGATCCGCAGGTCGCGCTCGCGATCGACGTCACGCCGGCGAACGACGTCCCCGGCGGCAACCCGCGCGCGGCGGGGAAGATCGAGTTCGGCATGGGCGCGATGATCGCGCGCGGCCCGATCATCAACCGCCACGTGTCCGAGCTGCTCGGCCGCGCCGCGGAGGAGGAAGGCATCACGCATGCGTTCGAGATCTACACGCGCACGACGTCGACCGACGCCGACGAGATCCACCTCTCACGCGCCGGCATCCCGACCGGGCTCATCTCGGTCCCGACGCGCTACGTCCACTCGCCGGTCGAGACGGTCGTGCT
Source organism: Gaiellaceae bacterium (assembly GCA_036505325.1). Taxonomy (GTDB): domain Bacteria; phylum Actinomycetota; class Thermoleophilia; order Gaiellales; family Gaiellaceae; genus PALSA-600. The sequence continues at coordinate 17,278 of DASXTR010000202.1, read as the reverse complement.
CGACGACGTCGAGGCCGTGATCCAACTCGTCGTCGCATTCGCGCGGCGCCTCGAGCGCGAGCACTCGTTCCTGCGCTAGTCACACCTTCGTCACGCCTTCTCGACACTTCCTCACCCGTCGTCTGACGACGGGACATGGCCGAAACGCCGCGCGCGGTTGAGCGGATTCCGGCGTCCGAGGCGGTTGGCGTCAATCTTTCGTCACACGGCTGCCGCACTTCCGTTCGCCTCGTCTGACGACGGGACATGTCTCGAATCGGCGTGGACGGTTAGGACGGTGGTGCTGAACGAGTCCCCTCGATCGCGGCGATCCGGTCTGTGAGGCCGCGTGCCCGCGCGCTCTCGAGCTGGAGCTCGAGCGGCGGGACGCGCAGCAGGTGGCCGCGCCAGGAGACCGTTTCGAGCCGGGCGGCCGCCGCCGGCCCGAAGTCGACTGGCTCGACGGCGGGCGACACGTTGCCGACCCATTCGATGCGGGCGCCGGCGAACGCGCGGCCGAAGTGCGTCGCGATCCAGCCGTCGCCGACCGACAGCGGCTCGACGAGGAGGCCCGCGAGCCGGCGCGCGAGCTCCTCGGCTCCCTCCGCAGAGGTGACGAGATCGACGTCGCGCGGCGCCACGCGGATCCCGCGGACGGCGAGCGCCGTACTGCCCGTGAGCCACCAGTCGACATCGCCGGCGCGATCGACGACCGTTTCGAGGGCGTCTTCCCATCGCGCCGGCGCTCGGCGTGCCGTCTGATCGATCAACTCGCGCGCGCAGGCCGCGAACCGCGGATATACGTGCGCCGCCTCCGCGGCGGGGAATCGCTTCGCGAACACGCCGGCGTCCTCCGCGAAGTAGAGGTCGCGTGCGGCCGCCTGCTCGTCGCCGTCGAGCTCGAGGAGGAGGAACCTCGCTTCGCCGCCGTCGATCTCGAGCGCGGTACGCAACCGGAGTCGACCCTACCCGCTCGCCCGGCGATACCCTGACACGTAATGAGCCGTCGCAGCGTCATCGTCAGCGCCGTCCGCACGCCCTTCGGGAAGCTCGGCGGCGGGCTCCGCGACTACGAGGCGCCGCAGCTCGGCGCCATCGCGATCGAGGCGGCGCTCGCGCGCGCCGGGGTCGAGCCCGGCGAGGTGCAGTACGTGATCATGGGGCAGGTGCTGCAGGGCGGAGCCGGACAGGCGCCGGCCCGCCAGGCGGCCATCGCCGCGGGGCTGCCCAAGGAGGTGCCCGCCGACACGATCAACAAGGTCTGCGCGTCGTCGATCCGCGCGGTCGAGATCGCCGACTCGATGATCCGCGCAGGCGACGTCGACGTCGTCGTGACCGGAGGCATGGAGTCGATGTCGAACGCGCCGTACATCCTCAAGCAGGCGCGCTTCGGCTACCGGCTCGGCGATGGGACGCTCATCGACCTGATGACGCACGACGGGCTTACGTCGACGTTCGACCGGAGGCACATGATCGAGCAGGCGTCGTTCGTCTCGCGCGAGCTCGGCATCTCGCGCGAGGACCAGGACGCATGGGCGTACCGCTCGCACCGGCGTGCGGCGGCCGCACAGGACGCGGGGCGGTTCGCCGACGAGATCGTGGCCGTAGACGGCGTCGCGGCCGACGAAAGTGTCCGGCGCGACACGTCGCCGGAGAGGCTCGCCGCGCTCAAGCCGTTGTTCGATCCCGAGGGCACGACGACGGTCGGCAACGCGCCCGGCGTGAACGACGGCGCGAGCTGTCTGATCGTGACGAGCGAGGAGTGGGCGCGGAAGCGCGGCCTCGAGCCGCTGGCGACGATCCTCGCGCAGGGTTACGTCGCGGACGACTTCGCGTACCTCGCGCGCACGCCTGCGAAGGCGGCCGCGATCGCGCTCGAGCGCGCAGGGAAGACGATCGACGACGTCGAGCGTCTCGAGATCAACGAGGCGTTCTCGTCGGTCGCGTGGAATTCGACGAAGCTGCTCGGCGCCGATGACGAGAAGGTGAACGTGAACGGCGGCGCCGTCGCACTCGGCCACCCGATCGGCGCGTCCGGCGGCCGCATCGTCGGCACGATGATCCACGAGCTCCGCCGGAACGGCGGCGGCCTCGGCCTCGCCGCAATCTGCTCCGGCGGCGGCCAGGGCGACGCGCTCCTGATCGAGGTCTAGCGTCTAGCGGTCCGCGCGCAGACCTTCAAGCCGGCCTTCGCCGCCGCCGCGCTCGCCTGCTCGTCGAGTCTCGTGCCGCGGTTCGCCTTGCGCAGCGCCTTCGGGAGGTCGTTCTCCTCCGCCGCGTCCTGGACGTCCTCCATCAGCGCCAGCTCGTCGCGCACGCGCGCGAGGAACACCTCGAAGGAGGCTTTCGCGGTCTCCGGTGGCTCGAGATCGTCGAGCGCGTCGATCGCGTCCTCGGTATGGCCGCGGGCCTTCTCCATCGTGCTCGCGAGCGAGTCTCCGTCCCTCGGCTCGGGCATCGCCTCGAGCTTCCGGTAGAGGTCGCGGCAGATCGCGTTGCCCTGCGCGGCGAACTCCGGCCGGGAGAGCGGCGTGCCGCCGCCGCCGCAGCCGGCCGCGAGCGCGGCGGCGACGAGCAGCGGAACTGCACGGCGCACCCGGGACCCCTAGCCGTGCGCGCCGCCGGCCAAACGCTTGCGGTACCGGATCTCGGGCGCGGTGACGCCCCAGCGCTCGTAGTGCTTGCGCGCGCCGTCCGGCCGCCAGCCCGCGCGCTCGTAGAAGCGTCGCGCGCGCGGGTTCGCCTCGAGCACCCAGAGGGTCGCGTCTTGGTACTCGCGCGCGAGTCGCGCTTCCGCGCGCTCGATCAGCGCGCGCCCTGCGCCCGTCGACCACGCCTCGGGGAGGACGTAGATCGCGTACAGCTCGCCGACGGCGTCCTCGTCGCGACTCGGGCCGACGCAGGCGAAGCCGACGACGGGGTCGCCGGCGACGAGCAGCGTCCAGCCCGGCGGCGGCACCTCGATCGTGCGCCGCCAGTAATCGGCGTCGACGAAGGCGGTTGCGAGCTGCTCCGCGGGGAAGACGTGCGCGTACGCGACGCGCCAGGATTCCTCCTGGACGCGGCGCACGGCCTCGGCGTCCGTGCCCGTTGCAGCCCGCACGTCCATCGCGGAAAGGTACGCTGCCGCGCCGATGGACTTCGAGCACGTCCTCGTCGTCGGCGCGGGGCAGATGGGCGCCGGGATCGCTCAGGTCGTCGCGTCGTCCGGCCGCCGCGTGTCGCTGCACGATCCGTTCCCCGGTGCCGTGGAGCGCGGGCTCGAGGCGATGAGCAAGAGCCTTGCGCGCCTCGCGGAGAAGGGCGGCGCCGACCCTGAGGCGACGCTCGCGCGCGTCGCCCTCGTGGACGAGCTCGTCCCGGCCGACCTGATGATCGAGGCGATCGTCGAGGACGCGGCCGCGAAGGAGGAGCTCTTCCGCCGCGCCGACGACGTGCTGCCCGCCGAGGCGCTCCTCGCCTCGAACACGAGCTCGATCCCGATCACGTCATTGGCTGCGGTGACGAAGCGCACCGATCGCGTGATCGGGATGCACTTCTTCAATCCGGTCCCGGTCCTGAGGCTCGTCGAGGTGATCCGCGGCGTGGAGACCTCCGACGAGACCGCGGCGGCGATCGTGCGGCTCGCGCGCGACCTCGGGAAGGAACCGGCGGAAGCGCGCGACTTTCCAGGCTTCGTCTCGAACCGGATCCTGATGCCGTTCATCAACGAGGCTGCGTACGCGCTGATGGAGGGCGTCGCCGAGGCGGAGGCGATCGACACGATCGCGCGGCTCGGGTTCGCCCACCCGATAGGACCTCTGGCCCTCGCGGACCTGATCGGCCTCGATACCTGTGTCTCGATCATGGACGTCCTCCACCGCGGCCTCGGCAGCCCGAAGTACGCGCCGTGCCCGCTGCTACGCCAATTGGTGGCGGCGGGACGCCTCGGACGGAAGTCAGGTAGAGGTTTCTATACTTACGCGTGATCCCCCTTTCGGGGTAGGCCGCAAGTCCCACGGCGCGCTAGACATCTACTAGACGCCGTCGCCCGTAGAGGCGACAGAGAGAAGCCTCGCGCCCAGCCGCCCGGAGGAGGAACAACCAGCGATGCGTCTTCTGCTCGTCGACGACGATCCGGGGCTGCGTGCACTCGTGCACGCGACCTTCGACGACGTCGACATCGACGTGATCGAGGCCGAGTCCGCCGCGGCTGCGCGGGCGGAGATCGCGCGGAGTCCGCCGGAGGTGATCGTCCTCGACGTCGCGATGCCGGGCGAGACAGGCCTGGATCTGTGCCGGGACCTGAAGTCGCGGCCCGAGACACAGTCGATTCCGATCGTGCTGCTCTCCGGCTCGGTCGAGACCGCGGCCGCGGAGTCCGGCGCCGATGCGTTCCTGCCCAAGCCGTTCAGCCCGCTGCAGCTGCTCGCGGTCGTCGAGCGGCTCGCCGGCGGCGACGAGCCGATCCCGCTCGTCGAGCAGATCCCGCGCGACGCCGACAACGCGCAGCTTCTCATGTACGCGCGCGACCTGAAGCAGATCGTCGAGCTCGAGCGCGCGCAGCGCCGGCTCCTTCAGGACGCCTACCGCGAGACGGTCGGCGCGCTCGCCGACGCGCTCGCGACGAAGGACACGGGAACGCGCGCGCACTCGCAGCGCGTACAGCGGTACGCGCTCGTGCTCCTCGAAGGCCTCGACGCCAACCTCGTCGAGGACCCGAGCGTCGAGTACGGCTTCCTGCTCCACGACGTGGGGAAGATCGGAATCCCGGACAAGATCCTCCAGAAGCCCGGACCGCTGAACGACGACGAGCGGCGGCTGATGCAGCAGCACACGGTGCTCGGCGACCAGATGCTGCGCGGCGTCGCCTTCCTGCAGGGCGAGGGGATCTCGGTCGTGCGCTCGCACCACGAGCGCTGGGACGGGCTCGGCTACCCGGACGGGATCGCGGGCTCCGAGATTCCCGTCGCCGCGCGCGCGTTCGCCGTCGCCGACGCGCTCGACGCGATGACGAGCGACCGGCCGTACCGCGACGCGGGCTCGTGGGCCGCGGCCGGGCGCGAGATCGAGGCGCAGTCGGGCGCGCAGTTCGACCCGAACGTCGTCCGGGCGTTCACGCGCTGCGAGGGCAAGCTGCGCCGCGTGCGGCGCGAGCTCGTTGCTGCTTAGCTACGTAGCTAGACCTTCGCGGGCGCCTTCTTCTTCGTCACCGGCTTGGCGTTCAGCGTGTCGAGTGTCTTCTTGCCGACCCGGCCCGTCGACTGGATGCCGCGGCGCTGCTGGAACTCCTTGACGGCGTTCTCGAGCCCGGCGCCGAAGACGTCGTTGTCGACGATCCCGAACGCCTCCCACTCGCCCGGCGCGTTCTTGTCGAACCATTTCCGCAGCTGCTTCTTCAGCTCGCGCACGTGCGGGCCCTGCGACCCGCGGCGGAGGACCTTCGTCTTCTGCGCCGCGCCGTCGTCGATGAGGCCGCGCTCCATCATCCGGTGGAGGAGGACCGCGGTGCCGCACTGCTGGGACACGAGGTTCGGGTCGTAGTGGCCGTCCGAGCTGTACTTCCCCTTCGTGTAGTGGTTCGAGAAGCTCCAGAGGTACGGCGAGGGGATGTTGATCTTCTTGTTGCGGTACCCGAAGCCGTTGTACTTCTCGAACAGGTAGAGGACCGCGCCGGGCGACCAGTCCTTCTGCTTGTCGAGGCCCTCGAGCTGAATGGCGTCGGCCGCGCTGTCCTCCCACGTGAACGGGGGGTTGCCCTTCTTCGGCCGGCCCTTCGGGACCTGGACCGTGCGGGCCGTCAGCGGATCGCCGTTGTGCAGATGCCTGGTGAAGCTGCCGCCGCCTTCCATCAGCTGGATGATCCCGAGGACGTGCCACGGCACGCCGAACTTCTGGCCGGTCGCCTCGAGACGTTTCCTCCCCTTCGCGATTCTGTCGACGAGCGCGTCGACATCGGCGGCGCGACGGGAGCTCACCTTGCACGACGTGAAGAGCTTCTCGTAGTCGCGTTTGACAGCGGGCGTGAATTCCATGTCCCGACCCTCTCTGCCGCAGCTCGATTGCCGGGCCAACACTACGCCCGTCCGCCGCCGATTTGAAGACTCGGCTAGGCCGGAACTGCGCGCAGCGGGCGCCGGCTCCGCAGAGCCGTGCGCACGGCCGAGAAGATCTCTTCCTCGAAGGAGTACAACCCGTTGAAGTCGACGGCCCCGTTGACCTCGATCACGGTCCAGGTGCCGACGCCTGCCGGCAGGAGGTCCACGCCGACGAGATCGCCGCCGATCGCGTCCGCCGCGGCGAGCGCGAGATCGCACGCGTCGGCCGGCGGGAGCACGGGCTCGCGGTGGCCGCCGAGCGCGATGTTCGTCCGCCACTCGCCTGCGGCGGCGACGCGCTTGACGGCACCGACTACGCGACCGCCCGCGACGACGATGCGCAGGTCGTACCCGCGCGGGGGGACAAGCCGTTGGAGCACGCCGCCCGTCGCGTTGAACCAGACGCGCGTCCGGACCGCGTGGAGCGTCCGCTCGAGGTCCTCCTGAGTCTCGCACAGGATCACATCGCGGCCCCAGCTGCCGAACCGCGGCTTCAGGACGACGGGCGCATCGAGCTCCGGCAGCGGGAGCCACGGCGCGACGTGCACGGTGCGCGGGTGGGGGAGTCGCGCACCGGCGAGTGCGTCGGCCGTGGCGAGCTTGTCGTGTGCCGCGATCAACGCGGCGCGCGGGTTCAGCACGGTCACACCGAACGCGGCGAGCCGGTCCAGCGCCCACAGCCCCGGCTCGACGCCGTCGAGCGACGGTAGGACGTCGAGGCGTCCGAGCGCGACGTCGCCCGGGCGCAAACGCGACAGCGCGCGCGCCGGCGTGAGCACGGTGCCGAGGCGGCTGCTCGTCGGAGTAGCCCTCATCGCAACAACGGCGAAGGTCGTCATGCACCGAATGATCGGGGCGGTCGCGACCGCTGGAAAGCGCGGCGGCCGCTTCGTTGCCGATCCGTTACCGGTTCGTCACGCGGCCCTGTCACCACATCGCCACCAGACGCACACGGGGCGGTTGCCCATCCACGCGCTCGGCGCCCGTAGGTTCGCGGACGGACTGGGCAACGGTGCCCACCGTGACAGGGGAGGAACGAATGAGATCGAGGTCGCGGATCGTCGCGCTGCTCACACTCGCCGGCGCGACCGCCGTGGGTACTGCGGTCGTGCACGCCTCGTCGTCCGACCGGATGACGTTCTCGAACGTCGCGACGGCGAACGAGAAGGCGCCGGGCTACGCGCCTCCGAACAAGCTGTCGGTCGAGCTGGCCGAGATCGTCTCGGCCCAGGGCTCCACGAAGCTCGAGAACCCGGCCGACGGGGTGGACTACTACGGCTACGACACGAACGGGCGGCCGATGGTGCCGCCGGTGGGCTCGAACGTCGAGGCGCAGAAGACCGAGCCGGACAAGAACACGTACCTCGTCTTCGAGCAGGGCCTGAAGGGCGCCGATCCCGCGTACGACTACGGGACGCACTTCCTCTTCCAGGGCCACGAGGCGGGCTCGCCGGGATCCGTGACGCGCATCAACCTCGACGCCGACGCGGCGCACCGCGTGACGCTGATCGCGACGCAGACGAGCGCCGCCGCCCCGCTGAAGACGATCGACGGCTCGACGTGGGATCCGTTCGCGCAGCGCCTGCTGTTCACGAACGAGGGCGGCGCAAACGGCGCGGTCTACCAGACCACGCCCGTTCCCGGCGGCCCCGTCGACGACATCTCGGGCCAGCTGGGCCGCGCCGGGTTCGAGGGGATCCAGAACGACGACCGCGGCAACCTCTACTACGTCGAGGACACGGGCGGCGCCGTCGGCACCGGCGCGAATGCGCGCGCCCGGCGGCCGAACTCGTTCGTGTACCGGTTCCAGCCGGAGAACGCCGCCGACCTGAGGCAGGGCGGCCGCATCCAGGCGCTCCAGGTGCTCGTCGCGGGCGCGCCGCTCGTCTTCGGCCCGTCGGCCGACGCCGACATCAATGCTCCCGGGTATCTCGCGCTGCACCAGTACGGCACGTCGTATCCGACGAAGTGGATCGATCTCGTCACGACGGACTCGACGACGTCGTTGCCCGGGCCGGACCTCAACGCGCTCGCCAAGGCGAAGGGCGCAACGCCGTTCAAGCGGCCCGAGAACGGCAACTTCCGTCCCGGCACCCGCTTCGCGGAGTTCTATTTCGACGAGACCGGCGACACGGACAACCGCACGTCGGCCGCGGCGAGCGGCGGCTTCGGCGCCCTGTTCAAGCTCGTTCAGTCGCCGTCGAGCGACGACGGCCGCATCTCGATCCTCTACAACGGCGACCAGGTCCACGCGGGCTTCGACAACCTCGCGTTCTTCTCGAAGGACCAGCTCGCCGCGGTCGAGGATGCCGGCGACACGCTGCACACGCAGCGGAACGCGCTCGACTCCGCGTGGCTCTTCGACGTCACGGCCGACTACTCGAATCCGGCGAACCAGCCGATTCGGTTCATCGCCGAGGCACGGGACCCGTCTGCGACGATCGACTCCGGTCTCTCCGGCTCGTCGGGGTTCACGAACGACGGCGACAACGAGATCACCGGCATCCACGTCTCCGACGGCGACCCGTCCGTGCAGGGGATCCTCGGCGCGAAGACGCCGCAGCCGTTCCGACCGGACGGGCACTGGCGCGCCTTCTGGACGCAGCAGCACGGCGACAACATCACGTGGGAGCTGATTGTGCGGTGACGCGGAGGGTCGGCGCGGCTCGGGCTAGAAGCTCGAGCCGCGCCAGCCCGCGGCGATGACGAGCGCCACGAAGAGCGCGACCGCGAGCCGGTAGAGCACGAACGGCGAGTAGTCGCGTCGCCGCACGTAGCCGAGCAGGACGTCGATCGCGACGAGGCCGACCGCGGCGGCGGCGATCGTGCCGACGAGGAACGGGCCGGTCGACCCGGCAGGCAGCGGGTTCAGCACGACGTGCTTCAGACCCTTGTAGAGGACGGCGCCGAACACGATCGGGATCAGCAGCAGGAACGAGAATCGCGCGGCGGCGTCGCGCGTGAGGCCGCAGAAGCGGCCGGTCGTGATCGTGATCCCCGAGCGCGAGACGCCCGGCATGAGCGCGAGGATCTGCGAGATCCCGATCGCGACCGCGCGGCCGAGGCCGAGGTTCTCGAGGCGCGTGCGCTCCGGAGTGCGGTCGGCGAACCAGAGCAGGACGCCGAAGACGGCGAGGAAGATCGCGATCTGCCACGGCTCGCCGAGGTGCCTGTCGATCGCGTCCTCGCCGGCTGCGCCGACCAGCGCGGCGGGGACCGTCGCGATCGCGATCGCCCACGCGGTCCGTGCATCGGGGCTGCGCTCGCCGCGGAACCAGCGCACCCAGGCCGAGACGTAGCGGACGACGTCCGCCCAGAAGTACGCGACGACGGCCACGAGCGTGCCCAGGTGCAACGAGACGTCGAACGTCTTGTTGAAGGCATCGTGCGTCTCGAGGTAGTGCCAGTCGAACAGCCACGGCACGAGGATCAGGTGGCCCGAGGACGAGACCGGCAGCAGCTCGGTGGCGCCCTGCGTGATGCCGAGCACGAGAGCCTGCCAGTCCGACAGGCGGCCGGCCTGCTCGCCCACGCGCAGCGCCGCGAGCACGACGGCGACCGCGAACAGCGCGGCGGCGACGCCGTAGACGACCCTTCGTGACCGGACGGTCAGCGAGCGGCGCTCGTCGGCGGTCGCGTCCCTGGCCACGGCGCGGAAGGATCGCACAACACCACGTGTCGATTTGGTGAACAAGTGGTAGAACACCGCCTCGTGGCCCGGCTTCGGCTCACTCCGCAGAAGCGCGAGTTCTTCGTTCTCTTCAACCAGGCGTCGGCGAACGCGCGCGACATCGCACGGCTGCTCGTCGAGCTGCTCGAGGACTGGCCCGACAGCCGCGGCAAGCTGCTCGACATCCGCGAGGCCGAGCACGAGGGGGACCGGCTCACGCACGAGGTGATCAACCTGCTCAACCGGACGTTCGTGACGCCGCTCGACCGCGACGACATGTATCGCCTCGCGTCGGCGATCGACGACGTCTGCGACCACGTGGACGAGGCCGCCGACAACATCGACGCCTACGAGGTCACCGACGTGCCCGACCGGGCCCGCCAGCAGGCCGAGGTGATCCACCGCGCGGCGTCGCGCCTGCACGAGGCCGTCGCGCTCCTCGAGGGCTTCAAGGACTCGCGGCGTCAGCTCGTCGCGCTGCGCGAGCTCGAGGACGAGGGCGACCGGTTGTCGCGCGAGGCGATCGCCGACCTCTTCCGCCACGACGCCGACCCGTTGATGATCATCCGCTGGAAGGACATCCACGAGCAGCTCGAGGAGGCCGTGGACGCCTGCGAGAACTGCGCGGACGTCCTCGAGGCGATCCTCGTCAAGAATAGGTAGTGGAGTCCGTACTCCTCGTCGTCGTCGTGGTCGTCGCCCTCGGCTTCGACTTCACGAACGGCTTCCACGACACGGCGAACGCGGTTGCGACCTCGGTGTCGACGCGAGCGCTGACACCGCGCATGGCGGTGCTGATCGCGGCGCTCGCCAACCTCGCGGGCGCGTTCGTCACGACGGCCGTCGCGAAGACGGTGGGAAAGGGCGTGATCGATACCGGGCTCGCGACGCCGAAGACCGTGCTCGCCGCCTTGATCGGCGCGATCACGTGGAACCTGCTGACGTGGTGGTGGGGCCTCCCTTCGTCCTCGTCGCACGCACTGATCGGCGGCCTGATCGGCGCAGGCCTCGTCCAGTCCGGCACGGACGGCGTGCTCTGGCACGACGTCACGCACAAGGTGCTGCTCCCCGCGCTCGCAGCGCCGACGATCGCCTTCGCAGCCGCCGCGATCGTCCTGCTGGCGATTTACTGGATCTTCCGCTGGATGACGCCCGGCGCGGCGAATCGCTCGTTTCGGCTCGGGCAGCTGGTGTCCGGGACGTGGTTCGCGTTCACGCACGGCGCGAACGACGCGCAGAAGACGATGGGCGTGATCGCGCTCGCGCTCTACACCCACGGCACGATCCACGAGTTCTACATTCCGACGTGGGTGAAGATCGCCGCCGGCCTCGCGATCGCGGCCGGGACGTACGCCGGCGGATGGCGGATCATGCGAACCCTCGGCCAGCGCGTGATCGCGATGGAGCCCGCGCAGGGGTTTGCCGCGCAAGCGTCCGGCGGCGCCGTGATCTACGTCGCGACGCACTTCGGGTACCCGCTCTCGACGACGCACACGATCTCGGGCGCCGTGATGGGCGCCGGCGCCGCGAAGCGGCTGTCGGCCGTCCGCTGGGGCGTGGCCGGCAACATCGTGACGGCGTGGATCCTCACCATTCCGGCCGCGGCCGCAGTCGCGGCGCTCCTCTACTGGCCGGTGGAGGGGCTCTTCTAATGCGGAGCAGGCTCGCACTGCGCACCGGCGAGATCTACGAGCTGCTCGCGCGAGCGGGCGCGAACGCGCACGAGGTCGCGCGCGTCGTCGAGCGGCGGTTCCTCGAGTGGCCGTCGGGGCCGTCGCAGGACGAGGTGAAGGAGCTCGAGCACGAGGGCGACCGGATCATCTCGGAGCTCCTGACGACGACGAACGCGCAGTGGGTCACGCCGATCGACCGCGACGACCTCGTCGTGCTGGCGTACGCGGTCGACGATGTCGCGGACTCGATCGAGAACGCGTCCGAGCTGCTCGGCCTCTACGGCGTCGAGACGCCGACGCGCCAGTCATTCGAGCTGTGCGCGTTGCTCGTCCGGGCAACAGAGCAGCTCTCGATGCTGCTCGGGCGGCTGCGCGGCCTGCGCGGCTCCGCCGACGAAATCCTCGCGATCAAGGCGATCGAGGACGAGGCCGATCAGGTCGCGCGCGCCGCCCGGGCGGGCCTGTTCAAGGACGACCGCATCGACCCGACCGTCGTCATTCGCTGGAAGGACATCTACGAGGCGCTGGAGGACGCCGTCGACACGTGCGAGACGGCCGCCCACAAGATCGGCAACATCCTCGTCAAGAACGCCTGACGAACCCTCGACCACCCTCAAGGTGCCTGGCGGTGGGTTGACCGCCGCGGTCGAACCTGTGTGGAACTGGTGAAGGCGCCGCGGCAGCCCCAGGTTCGTGGGCACCATGAGCGAAGAGGACGACATGGCGAGGAAGGCGGCACCACTGCTCTGCGAGCTCCACGCGCATACGACGTGGAGCGACGGCGCGCTCCCCGTGCGCGAGCTCTGCGACCTCTACGGCCGCAGCGGCTTCGACGTGCTCGCGGTCACCGACCACACGACGCGCGACGGCTCGCTCGGCCTCACGTCCGCGCTCTTCCCGCCGTACCTCGACGAGATCGAGGCGGAGGCCGAGCGCGCGCGTCGCCTCTATGACCTTCTCGTGCTCCCTGGCCTCGAGCTGACCTACGACGATCCGGATCCCGCGCGGGCCGCTCATGCGGTCGCGGTCGGGCTGCGGGAGTTCGTCGGCGTCGGCGGCGGCCTCGAACCCGCGTTGCGCGCCGCACGCGCGCACGGGGCGGCGCTCGTCGCCGCCCACCCGTATCGGCTCGCGGAGGTGGCGGCGTCCCACCGCGGTACGGCCGCGTTCGCGGCCGACCCGGAGCGGTGGGCGCCGCTCGTCGACCGCTACGAGCTCTTCAACCGCCACACCCTCTTCGCGTGGGTCGCCGAGGCCGGTCTGCCCGCCGTCGCGTCCGGAGACTTCCACCGTCCGGAGCACCTCGCGACGTGGAAGACGCTGCTCCCGTGCGCCAAGGGGGAGGCCGCGGTCGTCGGCTACCTCCGCTCGCGCCGGCCGGCGTTCCTCACACGTCTCGAGGCCGAGCCGGACCGGCTCGCGGCGTAGCGCATCTCAGACGACCGCGACGACGACGATCGTCGCGGCCCCGAGGATGACGCCGGCTGCGACGAGCGCGAGCGACAGGCGGTCGCCGAGCGGCGCGTACTCGCGGCGGTCGAGCGCGCGCTCGACCGCGCGCGCGCGTGCGTAGGCCGCGGCGATGAACGCGACGCCGAGGACGCCGTAGCCGGCTCCGAGGAGCTCGTAGGGCCACAGCGTCGCGTTCGTGAGCTCCGGCACGAGCCGGCCGACGCCTACACAGACGGCGAGCGCCGTCAGGCCGGTCCGCCACCACGCGAGATACGTCCGCTCGTTCGCGAGACGCGTCCGCCGTGTCGCGTCCTCGACGCCCGGCTCGTGCATGCCGCGAAGACTAGGGCCGCGGCGCGACCGCCCGCGCGCACCGTCGTTCGCACGCGGTGCCTGGCACCGGAGACAGGCCCAGGTAAGGCAGGGCCGTTCCGGACGAGTTTGCCGTCAACCAGGCCGCGGAGCGGACTCGGCGCGCTTGTCTGCTCGTCGGCCGACGGCGGTGCCTGGCACTCGGGTCGGATGCGTGCTTGCGCCGGCTCGGCGAGGTTTCGACGTCGTGCCGAGAGCTCAGCCGCGCAGTTCCGGCTTGCTGATGTCGGGCCAGGTCGGCGTTGGCGACGGCTTCGGCGACGGGGTTTTCCCGCGCGCCGTCGCGATCACCTCAGAACCGTGCCGGGAAGGCGTGGCGTTTCGATTGCCGAACTCATCTTGTTCGGCCCGGATGAATCGCCAGAACGCCTCCGTACCAAAGAACGCCTTGGCGCGGTTCATCGTGATCCAGGTTCCGAAGCCGGAACCGACTGCGACTCCTGCCACGAACGCCAGAAACCACGCTGAATAACCCGCGGCGCGCCTCACAGGGTTGAGTATAGAAACGCGCCGACGCACCGACCCGAAGCCCTCGCGCACATGAGTGACGGACGTCGCCGCGCGGTTACGCCTGCGGCGTGGGGTGCGACGCGTCGGTGAACTCGCGGAACTCGCCGGTGACGAGGTATGCGACCTGCTCGCCGATGTCGACCGCGTGGTCGCCGATGCGCTCGACACAACGGGAGACGACCAGCATGCGCAGGCCGTACTCGCGCTCCTCCGGGGAGTCGCCGAGCGACAGCACGTCTTCGACGGCGCGGCGGTTTGCGCGGTCGATCAACTCGTCGAGGTCGACCAGCGACTCCGCCTTGTCGACGTCACGGTTCGCGAACGCGTCGAGGGCGACGCGGATCATCTGCTCGGCGCGCTGGCCCATCTCCTCGAGCGAGCGCAGGATCGCCTCGCCCGAGACCTCCAGCTCGCCCATCAGCTTCGTCAGCTTCGCCACGGTGACGCAGTAGTCGGCCATCCGCTCCAGGTGGAGGTTGATGCGCAGCACAGCGAGCACGAGGCGCAGGTCGATCGCGACCGGCGTCTGGCGCGCGAGCAGGGACTGCACGCCCTCCTCGATCTTGAAGTAGCGCCGGTCGATCTCGTCGTCGAACGCGATCACCTCGTCGGCGAGCTCCGAGTCCCCGCGCGCGAGCGCGTTGAGCGCCGACCGGAGCGCACGCAGGACGAGGTCGCCCTCCTCCTGCAGCGACGCCTCGAGCTGCGACAGCTCCTCCTGGAACGAGAGCCTCATCCGAACCGACCCGTGACGTAGCCCTCGGTGCGCTCGTCGGACGGCTGGGTGAAGATCTTCTCCGTCGAGTCGTACTCGACGAGGATCCCGTGCCGCGAGCCGTCATCCTCGACGTGGAGCGAGAAGAACGCCGTCATCTCCGCGACGCGTGCGGCCTGCTGCATGTTGTGCGTGACGATCACGAGCGTGTAGTCCTCCTTCAGCTCGTGCATCAGGTCCTCGATCGCGGACGTGGCGATCGGGTCGAGCGCCGACGCGGGTTCGTCGAGGAGCACGACGTCGGGCTCGACGGCGATCGCGCGCGCGATGCAGAGGCGCTGCTGCTGGCCGCCCGACAGCCCGAGCGCGGACTTCTTCAGCCGGTTCTTGACCTCGTCCCACAGCGCGGCGCGCTTCAGCGCGCGCTCGACGCGCCCGTCGAGGTCGTCCTTCATCCCGAGCACGCGCAGGCCGTACGCGACGTTGTCGTAGATCGATTTCGGGAACGGGTTCGGGCGCTGGAACACCATGCCGATCCGCCGCCGCACCTCGATCGGGTCGACGTCGCGACCGTAGAGATCGACGCCGTGGTAAAGGACCTTCCCGTCGACGTTGACGATCGGGACGAGGTCGTTCATCCGGTTGAGACAGCGCAGGAACGTCGACTTGCCGCACCCGGACGGCCCGATGACGGCCGTGATCGCGTGGCGGTAGACGTCGAGCGAGACGTCTCTGATCGCGACCGACTTGCCGTACGCGACGGTGAGGCCGTCGATGTCGAACACCGTCTCCCGCCGTGCAGGCTCCGGCGCGGGCGCGATCCGGACGCCCGCCGTCAGGGACTCCTTCGCCATCACGACCACGAGTGTTCCCGTGCGGCCGCGGGCTCTGGGTGCACAGCATGTGAACGTCGTGTGACGGAGTGGTGAACGGGCTCCCGCGGAGCGGCCGGGGCTGGAATCCTGCGCCGCGATGGACGCCGCGGCAGCCCCCGCTCTCCGGCGCACGCGCCGCCTCGGCGACCGGTTCGGCGACGCGCTGCTCTACGGGCTGACCGCCGCGGCCGCCGTCGCCGCGGTGCTGCTCGTCGCCGCGATCGTGTGGCGCATCGCCGACGGCGCGTGGCCCGGCGTCCGGCACTTCGGCCTGGACTTCGTCGTGTCGACCGACTGGAACCCGGTGCTGAACGAGTTCGGCGCGTTCCAGTTCATCGTCGGGACAGTGGTCACCTCGTTCGGCGCGCTCCTCGTCGCGGCGCCGCTCTCGATCGCGATCGGCCTCTTCCTGAGCGAGCTCGCGCCGCCGGCGATTCGCGCGCCGATCGGCGCGCTGATCGAGATGCTGGCCGCCGTCCCGTCGGTGGTAATCGGGCTCTGGGGGATCTTCGTGCTCGCGCCGTTCGTGTCGCAGCACATCGAGCCGTGGATGACGGGCACGCTCGGGTGGATCCCGTTCTTCGGAGGCTCGCCGAGCCCGTCTGGCGTGCTGCCCGCGATCCTCGTGCTCGCGATCATGATCCTCCCGATCAGCTCCGCGATCTGCCGCGAGCTCTTCGTCGGCGTCCCGCAGGAGCTGGAGGAGGGAGCGATCGCGCTCGGCGCGACACGCTGGGAGATGGTCCGCGGCGTCGTCGTCCCGTCGGTGAAGGGCGGCGTGGTCGCGGCGCTCGTGCTGGGCCTCGGCCGCGCGTTCGGTGAGGCGATCGCCGTCACGCAGGTGATCGGCAACGCGGATCGCCTGCCGCATTCGATCTACCAGCCCGGCGACACGCTCGCGAGCCGGATTGCGAACCAGTACCAGGGCGCGGTCTCGAACCTCCAGATCACGTCGCTCATCTACCTGGCGCTGATCCTGCTCGTGATCACGTTCGTGACGAACGTCGCCGCGCAGGTCGTCGTGCGCCGCTTCGAGTTCCAGCGGACGGGTGGCAGCTGATGGACGCGTTGTCTCTCAGGGCAACAGGACGCTCGCGGCGGCGCCTGGTCGCGAATCGCGTCGCGGAAGGCGCCGCGCTCCTCGCCGCCCTGCTCGCGATCGTCGTGCTCGCAATCCTGGTCTGGTCGGTGTTCTCGCGCGGCGTCGGCGCGCTCAACTGGAGCTTCTTCACGAAGGGTCCGGCGATCTTCGGCGAGTCGGGCGGCGGCATCGCCCCGGCGCTCGTCGGGACGCTGATGCTCGTGCTGATCGCGACCGCGATCGCGCTGCCGTTCGGCGTCCTGACCGCGGTCTACGTGAGCGAGTTCGCGCCGCCGAGCTTCGCGGGCCAGGTGCGGCTGTGGCTCGACGTCCTGAACGGCTTCCCGTCGATCGTGATCGGGATCTTCGTGTTCACGCTGATGGTCAAGACGAAGCTGCCGATCATCGACTACGGCCACAAGCAGAGCGCGATCGCCGGCGGGTTCGCGCTCGCGATCATCATGCTGCCGCTCGTCGCGCGCGCGACGATGGAGGTGCTCGCGCTCGTGCCGAACAACCTGCGCGAAGCGAGCTACGCGCTCGGCTCGTCGAAGTGGAAGACGGTCCTGTCCGTCGTCCTGCCGAGCGCCGCCGGCGGGATCGTCACCGGCACGACCCTCGCCGTCGCCCGCGCCGCGGGAGAGACGGCGCCGCTGCTCTTCACCTGCTCGATCGCCGGGACGTCGCTCAACTGGGACCCGAACCAGGCGGTGAACTCGATCCCCGTCACGATCCTGACCTACTCCGAGGCGCCCGACCCGGCGCTGCACGAGCAGGCGTGGGCCGCGGCGTTCGTGCTGATCGCCTTCGTGCTCCTGACGAGCCTCACCGCGCGCTTCCTGCTCGAGCGCTCGCGCCGCAAGCTCGGCGCGAC
>DASXTR010000201.1:0-9550 GCA_036505325.1 Gaiellaceae bacterium | reverse complement strand
CCGGAGTGGCCGGCGAGGCCGCCGTCGGGCCCGAAGACCGCGAGGTCCCAGTCACCGGCGGCGAACGGCTGCAGCTCGACGACGACCTGGTACGGCGTCGCGAGCGGCTCGATCGTCAGCTTGAAGCTGTCGCAGCTCGGGTCGCTCGGCCCCGCGCACGCCGACGAGGCGGTCGGCGCCATCATCGGCGGCCCGTTCCAGCTGACCGTCGGGCTCGAGGACGAGATGGTTCCCGAT
Source organism: Gaiellaceae bacterium (assembly GCA_036505325.1). Classification (GTDB taxonomy): domain Bacteria; phylum Actinomycetota; class Thermoleophilia; order Gaiellales; family Gaiellaceae; genus PALSA-600. Next base: position 9,313 of record DASXTR010000201.1, on the reverse strand, counting down.
CCGGGCGTCGCGGCGTGACCGCCGCGCGCTGCGGCGACGACGAGCGCTAGACCAATCGCGGCCAGGACGAGCAGTGGGCGCGCGTACCGCGCTCCCCGGGACGTCATTCCTCTCACGAAACTCCTCCCACTTGTGCGATGCGAATCGAAGGCGCGGGAATGTAGCCGCAGTTCCTCTTCAGTGGATGCAATCCCGACCGCAAACTTGTGGGCTACTTATCGATTGACGAATCGGTCGCGAGATTTGCGCAGGATTACCCCTTCAATCCGAAGTCGAACGCGTGCGTCGCGTCCACGTCCGCGTAGAGGTCGGTCACGTCGTTCCGGCCGAACGAGAACGCGGTGACGCTGTACAGCGCCGGGCCCGCGATCGGCCGGTTCGGGCCGAAGCCGCCCTGCAAACGCACGTCGATCGTGATCGTGTTCCCCGAGACCGTCCCGCTCGCGGCCGCCTGCTCGGCCGGGTAGAGGACGACCTTGCAGGTGCCGGGCGTCGTCCCGCGGCAGCCGTTGCCGGGCACGACCGTGTCGGCGTCCCCGCTCCCCGTGAAGAACGACGGCGCCCCGCCGGATGAGCGCATCCCGACGTAGAAGATGCGGTACGCCTCCTCGCCCGAGGTGCCCAGCGACTTCGCGAGGAAGCGCGTCAGCCACACCGCCTCGGTCTTGCCGGGCGGCGGCGCGAGGCGCGACCCGTCGACGACCGTCATCTGCACGCGCAGCATCGTCTTCGTCGGCTGCGACACCGCGAGGTTCGTGAAGTCGAGCTGCGCCTGGTTCGGCCCGGGCGCGCCGAGCCCGTAGTGCGGCCACTGCGCGTCGTTCGTCGGGTCGGCCATCGGACTCCTCGGAACGGCGCTGCGGCCCGCGACCTGCCGGAGCTCGAAGAGGTGCGCGCCGTGGTACTGGCTCGACGTGTCGTTGAAGACGATCCGGATGCGGCCGCTGCCGTCCAGGTTGACGTTGAAGAAGTCGGCCATCGTGCGGTCGCCGTTCGTCGCGGCGCACGTCGTCCCCGCGTTGCAGATCTGGCCGTAGTGCATCGGCTTGACCGTGAAGCGCTGCATCGCGATCGTCGGCTTCAGCCCGTTCGCGCCCTCCAGCACCGCGACGTACCCGAACCACGGGAACGCCGTTGCGCCCTTCGGATCGTTGAACCACGACGGCATGTCGTCGGAGTCGACCGTCGTCTGCTGTCCGTACCACGCGACGACCAGGTGTCCCGCGGCGCCGGCGACGGCCGTCGGGAACGTGTTCGAGTACGCCGGCGGCGCGCTGATCCGCACGGGCGTCGTCCACGTCACGCCTGAGTCGGTCGAGGCCGAGTAGTAGACCTGGTTGTCGCCGCCCGCACCGCCCGCGATCCAGATCACGTACAGGTTCCCCGCGCCGTCGATCGCGAGCCACGGGAAGATCTCCGACACGTCGTTGCCGACCGGGCTCGTCGGCGTCTTGACCGCGTGGAAGAGCAGGTTCGTCCGCTGCCCCGGGTCGACGTGCGCGACGGCGATCGTGATGTGATCCTGCTCGCCGCACGGGAGGTAGAGGTTGCGGCGCGTCGGATCGAAGCGCAGCTGGCCGCACGGCGAGCCGCTCGAGACGGGCAGCGGGAGCGCCGACGCGGGGACGTACGCGAGACCGCCGGTCGCATCGCCGGCACCGGTCGACCCGGCCGTCGAGTAGATCGACGAGCCGGCGGGGACCTGGCGCAGCGTCAGGAAGACCGTGTTGTCCGACGCGGCCGCGGTCAGGCCGTTGTCCACGGCCATCCACTGGCGGTCCTCGACGACCTCGGGGTTCGAGATCGGGCTCTTGCGCCACGTCGAGCCGTGATCGTTCGAGACCGAGACGCCGACGTTGCCCAGCGCCTCGAGGTCGGAGAAGTACGCGAATCCCTGGTCGTCGACGACGACGTCCGTGTCGCCGCCGCCCGGAGGCGCGTCGGGCCGGAGGCCGATCGGGCTGACGACGTGGAACTCGAGCCCTCCGTCCGTCGAGCGGTGGACGAACGACTGCTGCGTCGAGGTGCCCCACGGGCCGCTCTCCCAGTACTCGCCGCCGGTGATGAAGTTGATCGGCTCGCCCTCGGTGCGCTGCGGGTCGATGACGGTGGGTGACGCGAAGACGAGGTCGCTCTTCACGCGCGTCGGCTGCGGCGTCCCGGCCGACCCACCGCTGAGGTCGGGCGGCGTCACCGGCGGGAGCGGCGTCGACGACGTGGTGACCGTGACCGTGTACGTGTAGGGCGGCTCGAGCACGGCCGCGTTCCCCGCCACGCAGACCTGGACGCCGTACGACGTGCCGCCGTCCGGGGAGACGTCGTAATGGATCGCCTCGGGGCTGGTCGCGGTGTCCGAGCTCGCGACGACGGCGGTGCCGCGCAGGAGGTTGAGGACGATGTCGTTGGACGGGATCGTCGCCGTCGCGACGGCGTCGATCGTCGTCGTGTCGGCAGCGATGGTGAACGCGTGGGGCGCAGCGCAGGCGCCCAGCTGCGCCGGGAACGTGCCCTCGAACGTGGTGGTGTCCGCGCCGGCGGACCCGCTCCGGCCGACGGCGGCGGCGACTGCGAGGAGGACGGCGACGAGGGCGAGTCTCGGCTTCATCTGACGGTCACGAATCCCTTCACGACGGTGGCGGTGCGCGTGTAGCCGCCCAGTTGGACGCGGACGGAGTCGCGGGCCGCGTCGACGAGCACGACGCGGAACGCAACTCGTTTGCCGTTCTGCACGCCGACGCCGCGCAGCGTCGCCGTGTGGCCCTGCACGCGGATCGAGGTGATCCGCAGCGAGTGGAAGCGGAGCTTCGCCCGCGCGTCGCGGTAGACGACCTTCGTCGACGGCCCGTGGCGCAGATCGACGACGAGCGTCGCCACGCCCGTCCGGGCACTCGCGCGCACACGCGCGTTCGCGCGCACGAGGTGGCGGACGACGGTCTTCGTCGCGCCCTGGACGCCCGCCGCCGGGGTCGGCGCGGTCGCCGGCGTCGGGCTGGCCGGCGCGGGCACGCTGCCCCCGCCTCCGCCGCCTCCTCCTCCGCCGCCGCCGCCGGGCGACGAGCCTTTCCCGGCCGCGGGTAGCAGGAAGTCCATCGCCGGCGTGTTGTCGAGCGTGTACAGGAACGTCTGCGTCGCCTGCGTCGGCCCGGCGTTGTTCGCGAACGAGAACGCCGTGCCGTCGTAGAAACGCGCACCCCCGTCGGCCGCGGCCTCGAGCGGGCGGCCGGCTGCGTCGGCCCCGGAGAGCCGCCGGAGGAGCGCTTTCGGAACGACGAGCGTGATCGTCCCGGCGAGTACGTCGACCTTCCCGGCGATCCGAGTCGCCTGCGTGTAGAGCTGGCACTTCTCGCCGCTCCCGGCCGGCGTCGTGCACGGCGCGGCGCCGGTCTCGTAGTCGTCGAAGCCGAACGTAAACCCAGTCGCGGGACTCCACGAGGCGCTCGCGGCCGAGTCGGTGTAGCCGTTCGCGAAGCGCCAGATCCAGAGGAGCGACTGGCCGCCGGTGTCCGCGAGCGCCTGCGCGAGCGCGCCGGGCGAGAGATCGCGGAGCTTCAGCATCACGGTGAAGCCGCCGGTCGCCGCGTCGCTTCCGATCGTCGCGCCGGTGAAGTCGGCGGCGGGCTCGTTCTTCGTCGGCGGCGGCGGAGGCGTCGCACCCGGCGCGGTCACCGAGTAGTTCGAGAGCGCGTCGCCGGAGACGTCGTCGGCCGAGCTGCGCACGACCGCGCGTCCTGCGGCGACGTCGCCCGCGCCGTTCGACGGGCCGCCGGTCTGCGTCACGACCATCGGCGTCGCGATGTGCCCGAGCGCCTCGTCCGGCCTCTTGTTCGTCCGGTTGAAGACGACCGACAGCTTTCCGCTCGTCGAGCTGTACCCGATCGCGAAGAAGTCGGCGAGCGTGCGGTCGCCGGGCGGTGCGGAGAGATCGCAGCCGAGGCCGTTGAGACAGATCGAGTCGTAGTGGAAGGGATGCGTCGTCGCTTTCACCTGGCCGAAGTCGCGGCCGCTGTCGAGCGACTGGTTGACGTAGACATCCCACGCGGCGTCGAACTCGCCGGTGTTGGGGTCACCGTCGGAAGTCGTGCCGTAGAAGGCGACGGCCACGCGACCCGGCGCGCCGCCGGCCGCGACCCAGGGGAAGACCGTCGTCCGCACGTCGTCGCGGTCGACCTGCACCGGCGTCGACCAGCCCGGGTCGACCGTCGGCTCGCCGTCGTCCGTGCCGCGAACGTCGTCCACCGCCTGGTTGCACGCCGTGAGCCTGTCGGCGGTGAGCGCAGAGAGCCACGTGTGGTAGCGCGACGAGTCCGACCAGACCACGTAGACGTTCCCGGCCGAGTCGTGGTCGGCGACCGCGAAGCCCGACGTGCCGCCCTTGACGACGTCGCCGGATGCGACCTTGCAGTCGGTGAACGTGGCGCCCCCGTCGCGTGACACGGCGAGGTTGACCTGCTCGCCCTTCGTCCACGGCAGATAGACGATTCCGAGCGACTGGATGTAGCGGATCGGCCCCGGGAACTCCGGGTTCGGCGCGGCGACCGAGGTGAAGACGTCGTACGTCAGGCCGTCGTCCCTCGAGCGCTGGACGACCGTGTTCCGCGGCACCTGCTGGTTCCACGTCAGCAGCACGTCGTGCGCGGCGATGAACGTCATCCACTGGCGATCGGACGCCGCGCCCTGCGAGGTGATGACGCCGTTCGCGTCGGCGCCCGCGGTCGCGATCGAGTGGCCGTTGTCCGGAGAGGTCGAGGTCGCGTACCCGGTGAGCGCGCCGAGACCGGCGTAGGCGTACTGATAGTTGCCCATCGCATTGCGCGTGAGGCCGGTCGCGAGCGCGCAGTCGCCTCCGCCGCCGGCGCTCTGCTGGCCGCGCGGCGGCGTGCCGAGGATGTGGAACTGGTCGCCGCCGTCGGTGGAGACCTGCGCGTAGTCGGACGCATTCGAGAAGCCGGTCGGACCGCAGGTGTAGATGTTTCCGTCGCGGTCGATCTCGATCAGCGGCTCGGCCTCGTCGCGCTGCGGATCGGCCGGCACGGCAGCCGAGAACGCGAGGCCGTGCGCGTTGGCCGACCGGAGCGACGACTCGGCGTCCTTGGCCGTCGTCGTGACGGTCAGCGTCCCGTCGTACGGCTGCGGCAGCGCGTTCGCGAAGCCGCAGGCGAGGACGTGGTACTGGCCCGATGCGAGGTTGTGCGCGACCACCGTCTCGTGCGGCTCGCCGCCGTCGCTCGATCCGACCTCCTCCGACTCGGTGTCGCCCTCGTCGGTGCCCTTGTGGCGTGTGACGGTGAGGATCTCATCGCTCGCCGGGCCGGGCGACGTGGGGTCCCACTTGATCTCGAATGTGAACGTTGCGTCGATCTTGTCGTAGCCCTTCGCCGGCTCCGTGAGCAGGACGAGGTGGTCATCGGTCACGACGGGCGCCTCGATGCAGTTGCTCGTCGGATTCACCTGCGCGGCCGGAATCTCGCCGTGCCACCTGATCGTCTGCGTGTCGCCCGCCTTGTCGGGGACGGCGACGGCATCCGACGGCGGCGTGGACGCGCCGATGTTCAGCGCCCCGAGCACGAACGGCGCGCAAACGAGCGCGAGGGCAACGCCGAGCCGGCGCCGCCGAAAGAGCTTCCGCAGCATCACGTCTCCCATCCGTAAGAGGCCCTACGGGTACGCGTCTCTAACGCGGGAGCGGCGGCCGCGGTTACGGCGTGGCGTAGCCGCGCATGCCGTCGAGCAGCACGGCGAAGAACCGGTCGGCGAGCGCGTCGGTGTCGCCGCCGGGGCGCAGCCAGGTGTAGGCCCAGTTGGCGGCCGAGAGGAAGAGGAGGGCGGCGGTCGCGACGTCGAGGTCGGTCCGCAGCTCGCTGCCCTCGACGCCCTCCCGGAAGAGATCGCGGATCCGCTCCTCGTAGCGCCGGCGCTCCGCGACGAAGCCGTCGCGCCGCTCGCCCTCGAGGTGCCGCCACTCGCGGGTGAACACCGTCGCCACGTCGAGCTGGCCGGCGACGACGGCGAGGTGCGCGCGCAGGGCGAGCCGGATCTTCTCGACCGCCGGCGCCCGCTCGGGCACGGCGTCGAGCGCCGCGTGGAACGCCGCCGCGCCCTCGGAGGCGACGTCCCAGAGCAGGTCTTCCTTCGAGGCGATGTGGTGGTAGAGCGACGGCTTCTGGACGCCGAGCTCCTCCGCCAGATCGGCCAGGGACGTGCCCTGGTAGCCCTTCTCGGCGAAGAGCCGGGCGGCGATCCTGGTTAGCTCGGCGCGTCTGGCGGACATCTACACTTAGAGACTAACGACCGTTAGGGAGGTCCGAGCGAAGTGGATGCGCGCACCGAAGAGTTCCTCGCCTACCTGCACGAGGGCGGAGCCGTCGAGGTCAACGACTGGATGCCGGACGAGTACCGGAAGCGGGCGATCAAGTTCATCGAGATGCACGGCAACTCGGAGCTGATGGGCGTCCTGCCCGAGCGGGAGTGGATCCTCCGCGCGCCGACCCTCCAGCGCAAGCTCGCCCTGACCGCGAAGGTGCAGGACGAGGTCGGCCACGCGCAGCTCATCTACCGCGTCGTCGAGGACCTCGGGAAGCCCCGCGAGGACTGCCTGCGCGACCTCGTGTCCGGAAAGGCGAAGTTCCACAACGTCTTCCACTATCCGACGAAGACGTGGGGTGACGTGGGCGTGATCGCGTGGCTCGTCGACGCGGCGGCGATCATCAGCCAGAAGGCGCTCCTCAAGTGCTCGTACGCGCCGTACGCGCGGATCATGAAGAAGATCTGCTGGGAGGAGTCGTTCCACATCCTCCACGGCCGCGACGTCATTCTCGCGCTGGTCACCGGCACCGACGAGCAGCGCGGGCTCGTGCAGGAGGCGCTCGACCGCTGGTGGGGCCCGTTGATGCAGTTCCACGGCACGCAAATCCCGGCCGACGAGGATCCGATGGTCCACTGGCGGATCAAGAGCCAGGGTAATGAGGAGGCGCGCCAACAGTTCCTCGAGGGCTACGTGCCGCAGATCTGGGAGCTCGGCCTGACCGTGCCGGATCCGAAGCTGCGCCGGCGCGACGACGGCGTCTGGGAGTACACCGAGCCCGACTGGGACGAGCTCAAGTCCGTCGTCACCGGCCACGGGCCGCGCTCGGCCGAGCGGCTCGACTTTCGCCGCCGCTTCCTCGAGCAGGAGAAATGGGTGCGCGACGCGGTCCTCGCGGCATGATCTTCGAGGTCTTCCGTCAGGAGCGGAAGGGCCAGGCGTTCGCGCACGCCGGGTCGATCGCCGCACCGGACGCGGAGTTCGCCGAGGCGTGGGCGCGCGAGCAGTACGGCCGCCGTGGCGAATCGGAGGCGCTGTGGCTCGTCCCCCGCGGCGCGATCCATGCCGTCACGGACTGGGCCGACGAGTTCGATCTCAAGTACCGCCGCGTCGACGGCTACTCGATCAAGGCGCGGCTGAAGGAGGCGCGTGAGCGAGCGGGCACGACTCCTGCTTGAGCTCGCGGACGACGAGCTGATCGTCGGCTGGCGCGAGTCCGAGTGGACGGGCATCGCGCCGACGCTCGAGGAGGACGTCGCGTTCTCGTCGATCGCGCAGAACGAGATCGGCCATGCGCGCGCCGCGTACGAGCTCGCCGCGCGCGACCTCGGCACGGACGCCGATGCTCTGGCGTTCGACCGCCCGCCGGAGGAGTACCGCTGCGCGCCGCTCGTCGAACTGCGCCTGCTCGAGTGGGCGCCGGCGATCGCGCGGCGCTACCTGTACGAGGCCGCGGACGCGGTGCGGATCGAGGCGCTGATGGCCTCCGACGATCCGGAGGTCGCCGGCCTCGCGGCAAAGATCGAACGCGAGGAGGCCTACCACCGCATGCACGCCGAGCTGTGGCACGAGCGCCTGCGCAACGAGCCGCGCTACCGCGACGCGCTCGAGCGCCTGTGGCCGTACGCCCTCGGCGTCCTCCCGGAGCCACTGCGCCCGCGCCTGTCGGAGCGCGTGCCGGACCTCGTTAGTGACAAGTTGTCACAAGCGATTGAACGCGGCGAGCACACTTCCGAGCTGGCGGAGCTCTGGGAGGAGATGACGAGCGTGCGCCGCTCGGCGCCGGGGGCCGAGTGGTAACCGCCGACGCCGTTTGGGCGGCGCTCGACGAGTTGCCCGATCCCGAGATCCCGGTGATCTCGCTCGTCGAGCTCGGCGTCGTGCGGGATGTTGCCGTCGACGGCAACACCGTTCGCGTGGAGTTCACGCCGACCTTCCTCGGCTGCCCGGCGCTCACGTACATGCGCACGGCGATGGAGGACGCGGTGCGCGAGCTCGGCGGCGAGCCGCAGGTCGACATCGTCTCCGACGACTCGTGGTCGACCGACCGGATCACGCCCGAAGGACGGGAGAAGCTGCGCGCCGCCGGGTTCGCGCCACCAGCGCCACGCGCGGCGGGCGCGCCGACGCTGATCCAGCTCCAGTCGCGCACGCACCGCTGCCCGTACTGCGGCTCGACCGAGACGCGCCTCGAGAACATCTTCGGCCCGACCCCGTGCAGGTCGATCCGCTACTGCGAGTCCTGCCGCCAGCCGTTCGAGCAGTTCAAGACGATCTAGGACGGCGCGCCGTTCAGCACCAGGAAGCCCGCGGGTAGGCAGTGAAGGACCCGGTGTTGTTTCCCTCGTTCCTCTCCGGGACGGTCCCATCCGGATCGATCGTGATGCTCGCGGAGGGGCAGAAACCGTACGTGTACGGAAACGTGACCGATGCGCCCGGCGCCAACGACGCGACGAACTCGTCGCCCGTCCAGGACTCCCAGTAGAACCACGCGAAGTGGAACACGAGATAGTTGATGGTCACCCTGACGCGGAAGTTGTTCGGCGACGCGTACCCCGAGCCGCCGATGCAGATCTCGCCGGGGCCGCAGAGGGCGTTCGTCACCGTGAAGGTGCTGCCGTCGTGCGAACTGATCACGAGGTCGGCCTTCAGCGGGGCCAGGACGGCGGCCGGCGCCGGCGCGATCACCTCGGCCACGTGGTCGGCGTGACGGTGGGGCCGCTCGGCTTCCTTCTCCTCGGCCTGTCGATCCCGCTCGCGGGAGCCGCGCTCGGGGCCGGTGAGTTGGGGCGCGGCGTGGCCGCGCTCGCAATTCGCTACGTCGCGGGGCCCGTGCTGCTCCTGGCCTGGGGTCGCACGCTCGGCGTGTCGGTGCCGCCGGTCTTCGTGCTCGCTGCCCTGACGCCGGCCGCCGCGCATCTGCTCGTCCTGTCGCGGCTGTTCTCGCTGCGCCCGGCCCTGATGCGCCTGCTCGTCCTCGGCTCGACGGTCCTCACGCTGACCGGCGTCGCC
>DASXTR010000200.1:0-3717 GCA_036505325.1 Gaiellaceae bacterium | reverse complement strand
GTCGACGAGCACGCCGGCCCGCTTCTTCTTCAGCCACTCGGTCGTGACCTCGCCGGGATGCTGCCGCTCCAGCGAACGCGACAGCAGCTCGGCGAACTCGTAGGTCTCGTCGTAGCCTGACCGGCGCGCGATCGGGACGAGGACGTGGATGCCGTCCGCGCCGCTCGTCTTCACCCAGCTCTCGAGCTCGAGCCGCTCGAGCTCCTCGTGGACGAGATGCGCGACGCGGATGCACTGCGCGAACGCATCCGGTTCCTCCGGCGGGTCGAGGTCGAAGAGGACGAAGTCCGGCCGCTCCGGCTTGTCGACACGGCTGTACCACGCGTTCATGTCGATGCAGTTCACCTGCACCGTCCAGAGGACCGCGGCGGGCTCGTTGACGAGCACGAAGTCGACGAGCCGCGACTCGCCCTTCCCGCCCCGCGGCCACGTGCGGAACTGCCGCGTCGGGATCCAGTCGGGCAGACCCTTCGGCGCCTGCTTCTGGAAGAACGCCTCGCCGTCGATCCCGTGCGGGTACCGCTTCAGCGTGAACGGCCGGTCCCGCAGGTGCGGCACGAGCGCATCCGCCACCGCGAGGTAGTACTCGGCGAGATCGCCCTTCGTGACGCCGTCGTCCGGGAACAGGACGCGGCCCGGGCTGGTCAGCCGGATCGTGTGGCGGCCCGCCTCGAGCTCGACGGCGTCCGGCATCAGCGGCGCCGCGCCGTCCAGACCTCGGCGCGCAGCCGCAGCGTGTACTCAGCGTCGGGCACGAGTCGCTCCAACTTCGCGCGCAGGGCGTCCCGCTCCTGCTGCGGGCGCGCGGCGATCGAGCTGATCGAGAGGTAGTACGCGATCACGCCGTCGCGGTCGGTGAGGTCGACGTGCGCGATCTCGCGGTAGTCGGGCGGCGTGAACGGCGCGGCGGCGAGGCCTTCGCGCCACGCGCCGGCCTCGACCTTCGGCCGGCCGGCCGGACCGGTGCGAACGGCGACCTCTTCGATCGCCGCGTGCGCCTCGTTCGGGAGAGTTGGGTCGTAGGGTGCGTCCCAGTTGTTGAAGCAGGCGACGAGCGTTCCCCCGGGACGCAGCACGCGCGCGAGCTCTTCGCTTGCAGCCGACGCGTCGAACCAGTGGAAGGCCTCGGCGACGAACGCCGCGTCGACGACCGCCTCCTGCAGCGGTAACTGCTCCGCTGACCCGGGCAGCCACTCGGCCTCCGGCACGAGGCGCTCGCCGAGCGCGCGCATCGCGTCGGCTGGCTCAATGGCCACGACACGCCGGTACCGCTCGACGAGCAGCCGCGTCAGCTTCCCCGTGCCGGCCGCCAGATCGAGCACCGCGTCGCCGTCGACGCCGTCCATGATCTCCGGCGGCCAGCCGGTGCGGCCGCGCTCGTAGTCCTCGGCGGCGGAATCGAACGCCAGTCCCTGCGGATCGCTCACACCACGTCCAGAACGGGGAACCGCGGATCGGCGTCGAGGCACGAGCGCACGTACAGCGCGGCGCCCACGTCCCCCGTGAAGAGCGAGTAGCGCCCGTGGCCGACCTCCGACCGGCCGCGCTCGACCTGGAGCAGCGCGTGCATCGCGAACCGTCGCGCGCGCTCGAGCCACAGCTCGTCGCCGGTGAGCGCGTGCAGCTTCAGGAACGCGTAACCGTTGCCCGCCGTCCCGTGGCAGAGGCCGGGACCCCTCGCGATCGGCCCGGCGCGCCACGTCAGCTCGCCGCCGGCGAGCGCGAGCTCCTCCGGCATCAGGTCGCCGATCGCCGCGACGATCCCCGGTGCGCCGTGGCACCACTGGACGCGGATCTTGTCCGGCTCGGCGGGGCCGGCGACGGGCGGCCAGTTCGCGAGGCCGTCGTCGCGGAGCACGCTCGACTCGAGGGCGGGCGCGACGCGCGCCCGGAGCTCGTCGTCGGGGCGGAAGCCGCGCACGGCGTGGACGTTTCCGGCGAACCCGTGCGCGACGCCGACGATCTGCCGTGCGCGGCCGTTGATGTGCTGCGTCCAGAAGCCCGTGCCGGTGTCCCACTCCGCCCAGAGGAGCTCCGCGCTCTCGCGCCACCCGTCGTCGTCGCCGATCGCGCGCGCGGCGAGCATCGTCCCCGGCGAGCCCCAGAGCAGCTCCCACGTCTCGTTGCGGGCATTCGCGCGGATGCGCGCGCGGAGGCGGTCGTCGTCGGCCGCAGCGCAGCCGAGCACGTGCGCGACGAGCAGCAGGCCGCTCTCGCCCGCGAGGAGGCCCGGATCGCTCTCGTCGGATTGCGCCCACCACCCCAGCGCGCGATCGACGAGCGGGCGCACGTCGAGCCGCGAGTCGAGCCGGTGCAGCGCCCACGCCATCCCCGCCGCGCCCAGGTAGAGCGACACTGCGTCCACCGGCACCCATCCGTCCGCGTCCTGCGGGTGCACGGGCCAGTCGAGGCGCTCCGCGTCGGCGACGATCTCGGCGATGCCGCGGCGGGCGCGCTCCTCGTCCCACGTCGCGTCCGCGAGGGGCTCGTGCTCGCTAGGCCGGTAGAGCTCCATGCCGCTCGAGTATCGCCGTCAGCTCGCCGGGGTCGAGCCCGTAGACGGTGAAGCCGCCGCGCCCGGTCATGGTCTTCCCCGCGAGGAGCGCGTTCACGATCGCCTCCTCGGTCGCGTCGATCGCCGCGTAGAAGAGGCCGTCGAGCCCCTCGTTCGCGAGCATCGTCACCGTCTGCGTTGTCTCTATGGACAACGCGTTGCCGGTCGACCAGGCGAGGATCAGGTCGCCGCTCGAGTTCTCGCCGGCGCCGCCCGTGCGCGCCACGCCCAGCGCCGCGCGCTGCGCGAGCCGGTCGCACTGATGCGGCAGGAGCGGCGCGTCCGTCGCCACGAGAACGATGATCGAGCCCGCAGGCGCGTCCGCGCCCGGCAGCGGCGCGGCGCTCAGGCGGCCGACGGGAACGCCGTCGATTGCGAGCCGCGTCCGGCGTCCGTGGTTGGCCTGCACGAGCACGCCGACCGTGTACCCGTCGCTGACGCGCGACGCCGTGCCGATCCCGCCCTTGAAGCCGTGGCAGACCATGCCCGTGCCGCCGCCGACCGCGCCCTCCTCTACCGCTCCGCCGGTTGCGGCGTCGATCGCGGCGAAGACGTGCTCGGCGCGCACGTGCATCCCGGCGATGTCGTTCAGGCGGCCGTCGTACGTCTCGCCGACGACCGGCAGGTGCCACTCCCCCGCGCCGCGCTCGTGCTGGTAGGTCACGATCGCGTCGCGGACGACGCCGACGGAGAACGTGTTCGTGATCGCGACCGGCGTCGTCAGCAGGCCGGACTCGCGCACCCACTCGAGGCCCGTGAGCTCGCCGTTGCCGTTCAGGCGATGCGCGCCCGCGAAGGCCGGCAGCGGCTCGGGGAGCACGACCGTCACTCCCGTGCGCACGTCGTCGCCCTCGATCAGCGTCGTGTGCCCGACGCGCGTGCCGGCGACGTCGGTGATCGCGTTCAGCGGCCCCGGCTCGAGGTCGCCGATTTCGATGCCGAGGTCGCGCGCCCGCACTACTTGCGGCGAACTTCGCGGAGCGCGAGCACCGTCACGAGGAGCCACACAAGCGGAAACGCGAGCGTCCACGGCGACCCGTGCGTCGTGATCAGCGCGACGACGAACGTCACGGCGAGGAAGACGCTGAGGAACCACCAGAGGGCGACCGCCCCGGCGATGCGCGCGCCCCTGCGGACGCGGCGCTGCACGTCGTCGGCCGTCA
>DASXTR010000199.1:0-2202 GCA_036505325.1 Gaiellaceae bacterium | reverse complement strand
CGGCGCGCGTCGCGGCCGCGACCGCCGGCGTCACTCGTCGAGCTCCTCCGCGACGAGGCCGAGCGCGTACAGGCGCCACGCGAGATCCACGTCGCCCGCGAGGAACAGCATCGCCTCGCGTACGCTCGGGAGCTCGCGCGCGCGCAGCGCAAGCTCGTCGACCGCCCGGCCGAGCTGCGCGCGGCGCTCGTCGGTGTAGAGCTCGAGCGCGAGGCGCTTCACCGCTTCCTCGTCGATCCCGAGCTCCCGGTGCACGTCGCCGCCCGCGGCGCGAACGGTGACCGCGCGCCGTTTCGCGGCGTTCAGCTCGCCCTCGTCGAAGGCGAGGCTCTGCCCGGCGACGTATGCGAGGACGGGCAGCGGGTCGCCGAGCTCGCCGGCCTCGACGCGCTCGAGAAACGCCTGAACCTCGTCCATCCGGTTAGCATCATCGCGATGGATCCCGTTCACGCGAAGGCGGAGGAGTGGCGCGCCGCGGGCGAGGACGTCGCGCTCGCGACGGTGATCGCAACGCGCCGCTCGGCGCCGCGGCCCGCGGGTGCGAAGCTCGCGGTGACCGCAACGGGCCACCTGTTCGGCTCGGTCTCGGGCGGCTGCGTCGAGGCGGACGTGGCCGAGCGGGCACGCGCGGTGCTGGCGGGCGCGCCGCCGGAGCTCGTCACGTACGGGATCGCCGACGACGAGGCGTGGAGCGTCGGCCTCCCGTGCGGCGGCGAGATCGACGTGTTCGTCGAGCCCTACCCGGGTGCGCCCCCGTTCGAGCGCGGGATGAGCTACGTGCGCCTCGCGGGCGACCGTGCGGGCGAGCGCTGGACGGAGGAGGGCGTGCACGGACAGACGCACCTCGAGGGCGAGGTCTTCGCCGAGTCGGTGGCGCCGCCGCCGCGCCTCCTGATCGTCGGCGCGGGCGACATCGCCGAGGCGCTCTGCCGCATCGCCGCGACGCTCGGCTGGCGCACCGCCGTGCTCGAGCCGCGGCGCGCGCTGCACGAGCTCGTGCCGAGCGCAGGCGAGCTGATCGACGCCTGGCCGGACGAGGTCGGCGGCCTCGTCGACGACGAGACGGCCGTCGTCTCGCTCGTCCACGAGGAACGGCTCGACCTTCCCGCGCTGCGGGCGGCGCTCGACGGCGGTGCCTTCTACGTCGGCGCGCTGGGATCGAAGCGCGCCCAGGACCGGCGGCGCGAGGCGCTCGGCGCGGACGCGGACCGCATCCACGGCCCCGTCGGCCTCGACCTCGGGGCGGAAGGGCCGGCCGAGATCGCGCTCGCGATCGCCGCGGAGCTGCTCGCGGCCGTGAGAAAGGGCGAAGCGCCCGCAGGCGCCCCGCCGCGACAGACAGTCGAATCGCGCTAGGTGGCCCGCGGCGCGACCGCGCGTTCCCGCGTGATCACGAACCCGAGTGCGACCATGCCGACGCCGAGCACGAAGTGCAGCCAGTTGTCCGCGCTGTTCGTCGGCACCCAGTCGGCTCCCCCGACGATTCCGAGGATCCAGAGCGCGAGGTAGACGACACCGCCGCCGATCAGGAACAGGCGGGCGCCTTCCCACGTCCGCGCGAGTCCCAGCCCGGCGATGCCGAACAGCAGGTGCACGATGTTGAGGAGGACGCTGACCTGGAAGATGCCGAGCAGCTTCGCGAGGGAGCCGTCGCCTGCGAACTCCAGATCCTTGTAGTGCGTGGTGATGCCCGGGATGAAGCCGAGCACGCCGACCAGCACGAGCGCGACGCCGACGAGCGCCGCGAGCGACTGGACGGGTGTGCGATCTCTCATGTGTCCTCCAGCTTCGTAGAGACGTCCGGTGTCTTCCGACGAGAGCCCGGTCTTCCTGCTTCGTACCCGCGGCTCCGCGCCTTATTCGCACGCGTACGGGCGACTGTTTTCCGGGCTACTCTGCGCGGGCTCAGGGGTCGTTCAGCTTCGAGGGGGTCACAAGTGGTTCGCCGCTTCGCCGCGCTCGCGGCGCTTGCCGCCGCACCGTCCGCCGTCTCCGGCGGCAATCCGGGGTTCTTCGTCGGCTTCTCCGACGACCTGCCGAAGGAGGTGGGTGCGGACGCGATCACGCCGGCGACCGAGCTCGGCGCCTCGGCCTTCCGCTTCACCCTGCAGTGGTCGCCGGGCCAGACGGCGCTGTCGGCGACGGACGCGGCGAAGCTCGACAGGGCGGTCGCCGCCGCCTCGGGCTCGCGCGTCGTCCTCG
>DASXTR010000198.1:0-19043 GCA_036505325.1 Gaiellaceae bacterium | reverse complement strand
GCGGGAACCGCGCCATCAGCCCTTCCACGAGGTCGGTGCGCGTGCTCACGACGGCAACCTATCGACCACAGGCGGGCTCCGGTGGCGACAGGTCTACGTCCTTTTGGACGTGGCACTTTCGGACGGTGTACGGATGACCGGTTGCGCGGTACCCTGTGCCGCAGGTCCCCCCGGTTGCTTCGGTGGCCGGGGCTGAAGCCGCCTCCGGGCGGCTTCAGCGTCTCAAGAGCATGCGCGCATCCGCGAATGTCTACATCGACGGTTTCACGTACAGGCCAATCCGCGACAGGGACGCTTGCAGCGACCGTGTTTCCGACGCACTCGCCGATTCGAACGGGCAGTTCACAAAGGCCGCCGGACTGGTGACGAGCGCCGCCGCCTGTACGAGAGTTGTAAAGCCTTGCAGGGCCGTCGCCCGCGGCGGCTAACCTCGGGCGGGGTTGATGATCCGCCGCACCGCCGCACTGATCTGCCTGCTGGCAGCCGCATTCCCGGCGGCGGCGCTCGCGCAGCCGAAGGTGACGCTGCTGCCGGGGGTGACGTACGAGAAGGGCGTGCAGTTCACGCCGCACGGCGCCGTCGCGATCCACGTCATCACGGCACCGAAGCCCGGCGGCCTTTACGCGTTTGGGCCGGCGATCGCGAGGAACACCGTCGTCGGCGGCAAGGAACGCGTGACGGAGATCCAGCGCGACGTCTCTACCCAGGCGACCGTCGCCGGAATCAACGGCGATCTCTACAACTGGAACGACAGCCACCCGACCGGGATCTACATGGAGGGCGGCGTGCTGAAGCATCCGCCGTCGGCGGGCCGTTCTTCGATCGGCGTCGACTCGACGGGCCTCCTCCACGTCGACCGCGTCAAGTTCTTCGGGACGTGGAAGGGAACGGGGCAGCGCCGGCCGCTGAACGGGCTCAACCAGGCGCCGGCGAACGGACAGGTCGTCCTCTTCACGCCTGCCTGGGGTACCGCGACGCCGCGCGTCGCGAACGCGGCCGAGGTCGTGCTGCAGCCGTTCCCGGCCACGGCGCCCAACGTCGACCTCACTGGACCGGTGACCGCGATCGCGACCGGCGGCGGGACGGCGATCCCGCCCGACGGCGCGGTGCTGATGGCGGTCGGGACGATGGCGCCGAAGCTGCAGGCCGAGGCGCCGGTCGGCACCGCGATCGCGTCGCGCATGATCCTCCAGCCGACGTGGACCGGCGTCACCGACGCGCTCGGCGGCGGACCCGTCCTCGTCCGGAACGGCAAGGCCGTCTTCCGCTCGCTCGAGGACTTCACCTCCGACCAGATCTCTCCGCGCAACCCGCGCGCGGGCGTCGGACAGACCGCGGACGGCCGCATCCTCCTCGTCGCCGTCGACGGACGGCAGCCCGGGTACAGCGTCGGAATGTCGACGTTCGAGCTCGCGCAGACGCTCGTGCGTCTCGGCGCCGTCACCGCCTCCGCGGTCGACTCCGGCGGGTCCGTCACCGTCGCGTTCGACGGCCAGCTCCTCAACCGCCCCTCCGACCCGGGAGGCGAACGGCCGGTGAAGGAGGCGCTGCTCGTGAAGTACTTCGGCGTGTACGCGCCGCCCCCGACGCAGGGGCTCGTCACCGCGACGAGCGCGAGCCGCGGCGAGGAGCTGACGTACAAGATCGTCCGCCCGTCGACGGTCACGGCGACGCTGGCGTCGCCCGACGGCACGTCCAACATCCTCGAGTCGGAGGCGGCGAAGCAGCCGGGTGTCTACAAGTTCGGCTGGAGCACGTTCGACGTGGAGGGAACGTGGCGCTTCGACGTCCTCGCCGTGGACGACCAGGGAGGCCAGTCGACGTTCCAGCGGACGTTCCAGTACGACCTCACGCTGTCGAACCTGCGCGTGCCGCGCACGGCGAAGCAGAAGCAGGGGCTCGCGGTGAAGTTCACGCTCTCGCGTGCGGCGCGCGTCGCGCTGCGCGTCGAGACGAAGCTCGGCACGATCGTCAAGACGCTTCCCGCCGCGCAGCTCCCCGCCGGCGAGGGCACGCTGCGCTGGGATGGAAAGATCACCGGCAAGACGCGCGCGTTCCCGGGCGCGTACGTCGCGCGCGTGCTCGCGACGAGCGAGGTCGGGAAGATGGACCTGAGCGCGCCGTTCACCCTCCGCAAGTAGGCTCGCGCGGTGACCTCCATCCTCGCGCACCACGGCGTGCTCGCCGTGTTCGTGCTGATGGCGATCGACGCGGTGTTACCTGCGGCCAGCGAGCTCGTCATGGTCTACGCCGGAGCGCTCGCGTCGGGGGCTCTCGCACACCACGTCCACCTGTTCGGCTACGACCTCGGCAGCGGCTTCTGGCCGTACCTGGCGATGGCGCTCGCCGGGACGTTCGGCTATCTCGCGGGCGCGATCGGCGGCTGGGCGATCGGCGACTACGGCGGCCGGCCGTTCCTCGAGCGGCGCGGGCGGTGGTTCCACCTGACACCCGCTCGGCTCGAGCGAGCCGAACGCTGGTTCGAGCGCTGGGGGGACTGGGCCGTGCTCGTGGGACGCGTGACGCCCGTCGCGCGGTCGTTCGTGTCGATCCCGGCAGGCCTCTTCGAGGCGCCGCTCCCGCGCTACACGGTGCTCACCGCGATCGGCAACGCCGCCTGGTGCTTCGCGCTCGCCGGCGCAGGCTGGGCGCTCGGCGCGAGCTGGGAGAAGTTCCACCACGACTTCCGGTTCGTCGACTACGGGATCGCCGTGCTCGTCGTGGCAGGCGTCGCATACTGGCTGCTGCGGCGCCGACGGTCGTCTACCATGGCTCGCCGTGGCGATACCGCACGTTGACGTCCAGGCGCAGTACGCGCCGCTCGTCCCCGAACTGAAGGAGGCGTTCGCGCGGGCGCTCGAGACGGGCCGGTTCATCTTCGGCCCGGAGGTCGAGGCGTTCGAGCGCGAGGCGGCCGAATATCTCGGCACCGAGCAGACGATCGGCGTCGCGAACGGCACCGACGCGCTCGTCGTCGCGCTCGACGCGATGGAGATCGGCCCCGGCGACGAGGTGCTCTGCCCGTCGTTCACGTTCTTCGCGACTGCCGAGGCAATCGCGCGCCGCGGCGCCACGCCCGTCTTCGCGGACATCGACGGCACGACGCTGAACCTCGATCCGGCCGACGTCGAGCGCCGGATCACCCCGCGCACGAAGGCGATCATGCCGGTGCACCTGTTCGGCCGGCCGGCCGCGATCCCGGAGCTGAGCGGGCTCGGCGTGCGGGTGATCGAGGACGCCGCGCAGGCGTTCGGCTCGCCCGGCATCGCGACGAGCGTCGTCTCGACGTTCAGCTTCTTCCCCTCGAAGAACCTGTTCGCGCTCGGCGACGGCGGCCTGATCGCGGTCAACGACGCCGGGCTCGCCGATCGCATCCGCATGCTCCGCTTCCACGGGTCGCGGGCGAAGAAGGAGTTCGAGTACATCGGCTACAACTCGCGCCTCGACGCGATCCAGGCCGCGTTCCTGCGGCTCTTCCTGCAGCGGCTCGACGAGTGGACGCGGCTGCGCCGCGAGGCGGCCGCGCGCTACGGCGAGCTCGGTCTCGGCGAGATCGCGCAGCTTCCGGCCGACGAGTCCGGCCACGTCTACCACATGTACGCCGTGCGCTCGCAGGAGCGGGACCGCCTGTCGGAGGCGCTCAAGGCGGCCGACATCGGACACGCGGCGTTCTACACGACGCCGCTCCACCTCCAACCGGCGCTGCGGTATCTCGGCTACTCCGAAGGCGACTTCCCGGAGACGGAGAAGGCGTCGCGCGAGAACCTCTGCCTCCCGCTGTGGGCGGGAATCGGCGAAGAGCAGCAGGCAGAGGTAGTCGGCGTGTTGCGGCGCGCGTCGACGCTCGTGCGGGCGTGATCGCACTCCCGGTCAACCGGCACCGCCTCTGGCAGCTCGTCGCCGACGCGGTTCTGATCGCCGCGGCGTGGCGGCTGACGTTCTTCCTGCGCTTCGACCAGACGACGCCGATCTTCTACCGGCACCTGCTCTCGTGGCGCGTGTTCGCCCTCGTGATCGCGATCAAGCTCGCGATCTTCGTCCTCTTCGGCTTCTACAACCGCTGGTGGCGCTACGTGTCGACGCGCGACATGTGGGGTGCGGCCCGCGGCGTCACGGTCGCGTCGCTGCTGACGTACCTCGTGCTCTACGCGTTCCCGCCCGAGCACACGTCGCGCCTGCCGCGCGGGATCGCGGCGCTCGACTACCTCCTGCTGCTCGCGTTCGTTGCCGGAACGCGCCTGCTCGCGCGCTCGCTGATCGAGCGTCCGCGCGGCGGTCTCGTCGCGCACGGCAAGGAGGTGATCGTCGTCGGCGCCGGCGATGCGGGTCAGCTGCTGATCCGGGAGATGCAGCGCAACCGGCAGCTGCACTACACGCCGATCGGGCTCATCGACGACGATCCGCGCAAGAAGAGCACCCGCATCCACGGGGTGCGCGTGCTCGGCACGACCGACGAGCTCACTCATCTGCTGCGCGATAACCGTCCGGATGAAGTCCTGATCGCGATCCCGTCCGCACCCGGCGAGGTGCGCCAGAAGGTCGTCGAGACCGCACGCGCGGAGAAGATCCCGGTGAAGACCCTGCCGGGCCTGCACGACCTGATCTCGGGCGATCTCAACCTCGCGGGCCAGATCCGCCCCGTGCAGGTGGAGGACGTGCTCGGCCGCGAGCAGGTCGAGGTCGACCTCGGGGCGGTCGCGGCGTACGTGCGCGGCCGCTGCGTCCTCGTGAGCGGCGCCGGCGGCTCGATCGGGTCGGAGCTCGCCCGCCAGCTCGCGCGGCTCGGCGCCGCGCGGCTCGTGCTCGTCGACAAGGGCGAGTCGGCGCTGTTCGAGATCGAGCGGGAGCTCGTCGACGAGCGCGACTTCGCCCCGGCGATCCCCGTCCTCGCGGACGCCGGCGACCGAGCGAAGATGCGCCAGGTCTTCGAGCGGTACAGGCCGGAGGTCGTCTTCCACGCGGCGGCCTACAAGCACGTCGGGATGCTCGAGGCGAATCCGCTGCAGGCGGTCGCGAACAACGTGCTCGCGACGCGCGCGCTCGCCGAGGTCGCGATCGAGTTCGGCGTCACGCGCTTCGTGCTCGTCTCGACCGACAAGGCGGCGAACCCGAAGAACCTGATGGGCCAGTCGAAGGCGCTCTGCGAGTGGATCGTGGAGTCGTTCGCGCTGCGCGACGACGTCGGCACGCGCTTCGTCGCCGTCCGCTTCGGCAACGTGCTCGCGTCGTCCGGCTCGGTGATCCCGATCTTCCGGAAGCAGATCGAGCGCGGCGGCCCCGTCACGGTGACACACCCGGACATGACGCGCTTCTTCATGACTATCCCGGAGGCGGCGTCGCTCGTCGTCCAGGCGGGCGCGATGGGCGGGCGCGGCCAGGTGTACGTCCTCGACATGGGCAAGCCCGTGAAGATCCTCGACCTCGCGAAGCAGATGATCCGGCTCTCCGGCCGCACCGAGGACCAGGTGCCGATCGTGTTCGTCGGTGCCCGCGCCGGCGAGAAGCTCCACGAGGTGCTGTGGAACGACGGCGAGGCCGTCGGCCCGACGTCGCACCCGAAGATCATGCGCGCCGCCCGCCCGCCGGTCGACCGCGAGTGGCTCGAGGAGGAGCTCGCCGAGCTCGAGCGGCTCGTCGAGGACGGCGACACGCTCGGAGTGGTCACGAGGCTCGGGAGCATGGTGCGCGAGCCTCGCCGCACGGGGCGCGCGCCCGTGCTCGAGGACACGCTGCATTAGCGGGCGGCCGGAATGAGCGACCGCTGCGGCCTGCGACGAAGCACGAGTGACGCCGCCGCCGCGACGGCGGGCACCACGAGATACGCCGCCGAGAAGACCGCAAGGGCGACGACGAGCGCGAGCGCGGAGACCGCGGCGACGCGGACGCGGCCCTCGAGGATCCGGACTGCCGACACGATCGCGAGCACGTAGACGGCGATGAAGAGCGCCGACGTCGCCCGCACGAGATCGTCGGTGCTGCTGACGCCGGCGACGAGAGCGGCGAGCAGCGTCACACCGGCCGCGGCGATCACCGCGAGCGGCCGCAGCGGGACCGTTCGCTGCTCGCCCTCAGCGAGCCACCGCGGCAGCACGCCGTCGGCCGCCATCGCGGCGGCGAGCTTCGCCGCGCCGCCGAGGTAGACGTTCATCGTCCCCATCGTCAGCGCCACCGCGAGCACGGCGGTCGCGTCGCGTCCGATACCGCCGAACCCGACGGAGATCAGATCGGCGAGGGGCACGCGCGAGTCGGTCCCGGCGGTGACGCCGATCGTCGCGACGGCGAGGCCGACGTAGACGACCGTGACGATGCCGAAGGCGAGCGCCATCGCCCGCGGAAGATCGGTCTCGGGACGCCGGAAGTCGCCCGCCAGCTGCGCGACCGCCTCCCACCCCACGAACAGCCAGACGAGGATGTTCGCCGCGGTCCCGACCGCCCACCAGCCGTGGGGCGCGAACGGCGTCCAGTTGTCTCCCGCGCGGGAGGGCAGCGCGACGGTGATCGCCACCGCGATCACGACGATGAGGATCGAGGACAGCGCGAGCTGGAAGCCGGACGAGACGCGCAGGCCGAACGCGTTCGCCGTCAGCACCGTCGCGAACATCGCGAGACCGACGGCGGCCGCGACGACCGTTCCGGATCCGGTCAGGTCTGCGACGTAGTAGCCGCCGATGAGCGAGACGGCCGGCGCGCCGAGCACCACGGCGGCGAGGAACCACCCGCCGGTGACGGCGGCGGCGCCCTCGCCGAGGCCCGCCCGGACGTACGCGGAGACGCCGCCGGCGACGGGGTGGCGAACGCCCAGCGCCGCGAACGTGATCGCGAGCGGCGCCGACAGCACGAGGAGCGCCGCCCACGACAGGATGGACGCGGCGCCCGCGGCCTGGACGGCGAGCGCCGGCACGAGCAGGAGGCCGGGGCCGATCAGCGCGCCGACGTAGAGCGCGCTGCCGCGGACGGGTCCAAGGGTGCGTTCCACGACGGAAGGCTGCCCGCGCTCTGGCCTTCTGGAAAGATCCACAGCAGTGGCATTTGATGAGGCCAGCTGGCTCCGCCTCGAGCGGCGCGATCCGGGCGAGACTCTGCGGGCCGCCCTCGGGCGCGCGCTCCGTGACGCGATTCTCGCGGGGGCGCTCCGAGAGGGAGTCCGGCTTCCGGCGTCACGCGCTCTCGCGCAGCAGCTCGGCGTCTCGCGCGGCGTCGTCAGCGACGCGTACGCGCAGCTCGAGGCGCAGGGCTTTCTCGTCACGCGCGCCCGTGCCGCCCCGCTCGTCGCCGCGGTCCCGCAACGCGTCGTCGTCCGGCACGCGCCGGACGAGAGCGAGCCGGCGCCGCGGTACGACTTCACGCCGACCTCGCCCGACCCGAACCTGTTCCCGCTGCGGCGGTGGCTCGCTGCTGCGCAGCACGTCGGCCGCCGCGCGAGCGCGTCCACGCTGGGCTACGGCGACCCGCGAGGAGAGCGGGTGCTGCGCGAAGCGCTCGCGGACCATCTCGGCAGGACGCGCGGCGTCGTCGCCGACCCCGAGCAGATCGTGATCGTGCAGGGCACGGCGCAGGGCGTCGACCTGTTGCTGCGCGTTCTCCGCGAGCGCGGCGCCTCGCGCGTCGCCGTCGAGGATCCTTCGCACACGACGCAGCACGAGCGGATTCGCGCACACGGCCTGGAGCTCGTCGCCTGCCCGGTCGACGGCGACGGGATCGTCGTCGACGGGCTCGACGCCGACGCGGCGCTCGTCACCCCGGCCCACCAGTTCCCGACCGGCTGCGTGCTGAGCGGCGACCGGCGCCGTCGGCTTCTCGCGTGGTCGCGCGAGGGCGGCGGCCTGATCGTGGAGGACGACTACGACTCGGAGTTCCGCTACGACCGCGAGGGCGTCCGGTCGCTCCAGGGCCTCGCCCCGGCGCACGTCGTGCTGCTCGGAACGGTCTCGAAGACACTCGCGCCGGCCTTGCGGCTCGGGTGGATGGTCGCCCCGGCCGGCCTCGCGGACGAGGTCCACCGGGCGAAGCGACTCGTGGACGACTTCTCGCCCGCGCTCGACCAGCTCGCGCTGGCGGAGCTGCTCACACGCGGCGACTACGACCGGCACCTCCGTCGCGCGCGCGCCGTCTATCGCGCGCGGCGCGACCGGCTGCTCGCCGCGCTGTCGAAGTACCTGCCCGAGCTCCCGGCGGAGGGGATCGCCGCGGGTGTCCATCTCCTCCTGCGCCTCCCGGCCGGGGTGGACGACGCCGCCGTCGCACGCGACGCGGCTGCCGTGCGAATCCGCGTCCCGCCGCTGTCTGCCTTCCGCGTCGTACCGACGGATGCCGCCGGCCTCGTCGTCGGCTACGGGCTCTTGCACGAGGAGGCCGTCACGCCGGCGACCCGGGCGCTCGCCGCGGTCGTTCGCGCGCACCTTCGTTGAGCGCCCGGCCCGACCCGAGTCGCATGTGGACGAAACGTTGCACTTTCGTCCCGAACTCGTCGCACGTCCGTCACGAAATCGGGCCGGGTCCGGCCGGGGCGGCCGCTACGGTGACGCGGTGATTCTCGACGGACTCAATCCGGAGCAGCGGCGAGCCGCGGAGGCGGTGCGCGGGCCCGTCTGCATCCTCGCCGGCGCCGGATCGGGCAAGACGACGACGATCACGCGTCGGATCGCGCACCAGGTCGCGACCGGCGCTTTCGACGCGGGCGAGATCCTCGCCGTCACGTTCACCGACAAGGCGGCCGGCGTGATGAAGTCGCGGCTGGCGGCGCACGGCGTGCGCGGCGTCGACGCGCGGACGTTCCATTCGGCGGCGCTCGGCCAGCTTCATCGCTATGCGCCTGGGGCTGTCGGGCGCATCCTGCCGACGAAGGCGCTGCTCCTGCGGCAGATCGGCAACTCGCTACCCGGCGCGTATCGCTTCAGGCCCGCGATGGATCTCGCGACCGAGATCGAGCGCGCGAAGAACCGGCGCGTCCCGCCGGACCGGTACCTCGCGTCGCTCGACGGACACGAGCCGCCGATCCCGGCGGATCTGATGCTCCGCGTCTACCGCGAGTACGAGAAGCGGAAGGCCGCACGGGGAGAGATCGACTTCGAGGACGTCCTGGAGCTGGCGGTGCGCCTCTTCGAGGAGGACGACCAGGCGCGCGTCGACCTCCGTGACCGCTTTCGCGCCTTCACCGTCGACGAGTACCAGGACGTCAACCTGCTCCAGCAGACGCTCCTCGAGCTGTGGGTCGGGACGCGCGACGACGTCTGCGTCGTCGGCGACGACTACCAGTCGATCTACGCGTTCACGGGCGCATCGCCGCAGTGGCTCCTCGACATGGGCGCCCGCTACCCGCAGGCGACGGTCGTCCGGCTCGAGGAGAACTACCGCTCGACGCCGGAAGTACTCGAGGTCGCGAACCGGCTCGTGCCACGGCTCGGCGGCGCCGAGAAGGTGCTGCGCGCGACACGGCCGCCCGGTCCGGACCCGTCGGTGCGGTCGTTCGCGACCGCGGAGTCGGAAGGTGAATGGCTCGTCTCGGAGGTGAAGCGGATCGCGGCCGAGGGCGTCCCGCTCGAGGAGGCGGCGATCCTCTGCCGCACGAACGCGCGGCTGGCCGACTTCGAGGAGTTGCTCCACGACGCGGAGCTGCCGTTCCAGGGCTCGTCGCTCCTGGAGCGCGAGGCGGCGCGCCGGATGCTGCGGGCGCTCGCGCGTAGCGGGTCGACGGACGTCGCCGAGCGCGTGCGTGTCCTCGCCGAGGAGGCGGGGTGGCTTCGGGTGCTGCCGGAGCGCCTCGGGGAGCGCGAGCTCGTGCGGCAGGCCGACCTCGCCCGGCTGGTGCGGCTGGCGGAGGCATTCGACGACGGCGAGCGGACGTGCGACGAGTTCGCCGCCGACCTGCGCCGGCGCTTCGACCCGGGCGGCGAAGGCGCACGCGGAGTCCACCTCCTGACCTATCACCGCGCGAAGGGACTCGAGTTCGAGGCCGTGTTCCTCCCGCGCGTCGAGGACAAGGAGCTTCCGTCGCGGCTCGCGAAGACCGACGAAGAGATCGCGGAGGAGCGTCGCCTCCTCTACGTCGGCATGACGCGCGCGAAGCGCTGGCTCGCAGTCACGTGGTCGCGACGCCCGAGCCGCTTCCTCACCGAGCTCGGGATCGGGTCGCATCTAGGCGCGGCTCCTGCGCCCGCGTCCACGCAGAAACGGGCGTGGACGCCGGCGGGCGAGGCGCTCCGGCGCTGGCGTGCGGAACGCGCCCGCGCGGAGGGAGTCCCCGCGTACGTCGTCTTCCCGGACCGGACGATCGAGGAGATCGTCGCCCGTCGCCCACAGAGCCCGGCCGAGCTCGCGGCGATCCACGGGCTCGGGCCCTCGCGGCTCGCCCGCTTCGGTCACGAGCTCGCCGTCGCGGTCGCAGAGGCACTTGACCTGCCCGCCACCGCGCCTCCGGCCGTGGCCGCGGCCGCCACGGTCTCGCGTGCCGCGTCCGCGCCGGCGCCACCGCTCCCGCCGGAAGCGGAAGAGCTCTACGCGGCGCTCGCCGCGTGGCGTCGGGCGCGGGCCGCCGAGGAGGCGGTGCCGCCCTTCCACGTCTTCCACAACAGCGTGCTCGACCGGATCGCGCGCGCCCGTCCGCGCTCACGCGAGGAGCTCGCCGCCGTGCCCGGGGTCGGCCGGGGGAAGCTCGATCGCTACGCAGACGGTGTCTTGGAGGTGACCGCCGGCGGGTAGCTCTCGTCCGACCGGCGAACGTCCCGGCTCTTACCTCTGAACGGCGGAGAGCAACAGGTCGAGCAGCACCTGCGGGTCACGGCGCACACGCTCATGCGGCGCGCGCTCGCGCTTCTCGAGGGCGAGAGCGCGCGGATCGGTGAGCGGACGCAGGCGGCCCTGGCGGATGAGCTCCTCGTCGACCCCGCCGAGGCGCCCGCCGTACGTCGTGTACACCGGAACGCCGAGGGCGGCCGCCTCCCGGTTCATCGTCCCGCCCGCCGAGACCACGACGTCCGAGAATGCGATGAGGCTCTGCGCGTCGACCGCACGCTCCGGAAGGACGACGGACGGCAGCTCGAGCGAGCGCACGTACTCGCGCTGCTCATCCGTGCGCGGGATGACGATCGCGTGCACCGATTCCAGCTCGCCGAGATGGCGGAGCGTGAGCGGAAAGAGCGGGTTCGAGTGGCGGTGGTAGAGCGAGACGTCCGGCGGCGGTCGGAGCACGACGAGCGTCCGGCCGGCGTCGAGTTCCCACCGCGCGAGCACCGACGGGTCGGGCTCGAAGTCCGAGAGGTAGTACTCCTCCTTCAGCCCTTCGTATTGGACGAGCTTCGGCGGCACGGCGCCGTACGTCGCGAGCCGTTCCCCCGGAATGGACTCGGGCACGACGACCTTCGTCGCAGCGCGGCAGCCGAGCTGGTGCTGCAACCACGCCCACTCGTAGTCGAACGTCGTCGCGCTCGGGATGCCGAGCCGCCGCGCTGTCATCGTCAGCTCATGTGACCCGTGCGCGAGCGCGACGTCGAAGGCGCGCCCCTTCGCCCACCGTCGAAGCGCCCGCAGCCGCGACTGCAACTGCCGTGCCTTCCCGAACCGCGAACGGCCGCCGTGATGCCCGATCACCTCCGCCTCCAGCCCGTGCCGTTCGATCAGCTGAATCGTCTGCGCGTAGTCGCGCGTCGTGATATCGACCTCGTGCCCCTGCGCGCGCAAGAGCCCGATCAACGGCCGGAAGACGAGCGGGTGCGCGCTCGCAGTCATGTCCACCCAGACCCGCATCAGCGCCGACGGTACACGCCGCGCGCTACGCCAAGACCTGCTCGAGGGCGACGTCGCGCGTCACGCCCTCGACGTGGTGCTCGTGCCAGAGCGTGAAGGCCAGCAGGCCCCACAGCTGGCGCGAGAGATCCTCGCGCCCCGACACGTGCGCGTCGAGCACGCGCTCGACAGCCTCCGGCCGGAAGTAGCCCTGACGCGACAGCCGCTCCCGCGAGAGCGTCTCGCGTGCGAACGGTTCGAGCTCGCCGCGCAGCCATGCCGCCGCCGGGATCGAGAAGCCGCGCTTGCGTCCGTGCACGACCTCGCGCGGCAGGAGCGGCTCGACGGCCCGCCGCAGCAGGCGCTTCTTCGACAGCCCGCGCACCTTGTGTCGGGCAGGCAGCGAGAACGCGAAGCTCGCGACCACCGGGTCCATGAACGGCACGCGCGCTTCGAGCGACCACGCCATCGATGCACGGTCGGTCTTCACCAGCAGGTCGTCCACGAGGTAGGTGCCGAAGTCGACGTCCTGCAGCCGCGTCAGCAGCTCGTGTCCTTCCGTCTCGGCGAACCTCGCGCGGTGGAGCGACACCGGGTCCCACGGATGCACACGTCCCGTCAGCTCCGCACGCGCGTCTGCAGAGAAGATCTCCTTCCAGGCATGGTGGCGCTCGAGCGGCGGGAGATGCGCGGCGCGCACGAACCGCTTCGCCTTGTAGTCGAAGCTCGCCCTCCGCGACGACGACGGGAGCAGCTCGACGAGCGGTCGCGCCGCACGCGCGAGGAGGCCCACGCGCGCGGCCAACGCGTCCGCGACGTACGTGTAGTAGCCGCCGAAGAGCTCGTCGCCGCCCTCGCCGGACAGCGCGACCTTCACGTCCTCCGCCGCCAGGCGCGACACGAGGTACGTCGGCAGCGCCGACGAGTCCGCGAACGGCTCGTCGAACGCCTGCGCGAGCGCCGGCAGCAGGAGCGCCGCATCCGGACGCAGCACGAGCTCGCGGTGTTGCGTCCCGTACATCGCCGCCACGGCGCGTGCGCCGGCGAGCTCGTCGAAGGACGATTCCTCGAAGCCGATCGAGAACGTGCGCACCGCCTCCGCCGACTCCTGCGCCGCCAGGGCGGTCAGCGCGCCCGAGTCGACGCCGCCCGACAGCAGGACGCCCACCGGCACGTCCGAGACGAGGTGCGCGCGGACCGAATCGCGCAGCCGCGCGCGGCATTCTTCGACGAGCTCGGCCTCGTCCTCGCCGTGGCGCGCCGGCAGCGGCCCGGGACGCGCGTAGCGCTCGAGCGCAGTGCGACCGTCCTCCCACACGAGCACGTGGCCGGGCGGGAGCTTGCGGATCTCGCGGAAGATCGAGAGCGGCGCCGGGATCGAATTGAAGGCGAGGAAGGCCTCCAGCGCGTCGAGGTCGACTTCCCCGCGCGGCAGCGCGTCCAGCTCGGACGCGAAGGACAGCTCCCCGTCGCCCGGGCTGCTGCGGTAGTAGAGCGGTTTGATCCCGAACGGATCGCGCGCGAGCACGAGGCGCCGGCGCGGCGCGTCCCAGATCGCGACGGCGAACATCCCCCGCAGCCGCTCGGGGAACCGCGTGCCCCACTCCTCGTAGGCGTGCACGAGCATCTCGGTGTCGCTGTGGTCGGTGCGGAAGCGGTGGCCGGCCCGCTCGAGCTCCCGCCGCAGCTCGGCATGGTTGTAGATCTCGCCGTTCTGGACGACCGTGCAGGAGCCGTCCTCGTTCGAGATCGGCTGGTCGCCCGAGGCGAGGTCGATGATCGCGAGCCGCCGCGCGGCCAGCCCGACGCCGCCGAGGGCGAAGGACCCGTCCGAATCCGGGCCGCGGTGGGCGAGCGTCGCGGACATCGCCGCCAGCCGCTCCCGGTCGACCGCGCCGCGGGACGAGGCGATTCCACAGATCCCGCACACGCCGCGAGTGTAGCCCGCCTGGCTTTGCCGCTTACGAGCGCGAAACGCTCTGCCGCACGACCCGCACGCCGGTCGAGATCAGCGTGCGCAGGTACAGCGGAACGGAGCGATCCGCGATCCATTCGAGGTCGTGCGCGAGCTTCTCCGCCATCGACGTCTCGTAGCCGCGGCGGACCTGCGCGAACCCGGTCAGCCCCGGCCGCACGACGAGCCGCTGCCAGTACGCCGGCAGGTCGGTGGCGAGCTCCGCGAAGAACCGCGGCCGGATCGGGCGCGGACCGACGAAGGACATGTCCCCGCGCAGGACGTTCCACAGCTGCGGGATCTCGTCCAGCTGCGAGGCCTTGAGCCACCGGCCGAGGGTCGTGTACTCCGCCTCGGTGCGCCGCACGAGCTCCTCACCGAGGTACGGACCGAGCCGCGTCTCGGCGTCGGAGCTCAGCGTCCGGAACTTGTAGATCGTGAAGAACCGGCCCGCGCGGCCGACGCGCTCCCCGCGGTAGAGGACCGGCGGCCCGCTCGTGACGACGAGGACGCCCGCGATCGCCAGCCAGACGGGCGTGAGCAGCAGGCCGAACAGGGTCGCGAACAGGACGTCGAGCGCACGTAGCTCGACGTCGATGCGGCGCCGAGGCGCCTCGGCCGCCAGGCGCGTGTACCCGGAGACGAGCGTGTCCTCGAGCCGGGCGCTCACACGGGCGATGGTAGACCTTCCGCGGTGACGGTCACCGGCATCGACCACGTCCAGGTGGCTGCTCCGCGCGGGTGCGAGGAGGAGGCGCGCGCGTTCTACGGCGAGCTCCTCGGGCTCGAGGAGATCCCGAAGCCCGAGCCGCTCCTTGCGCGCGGAGGCGTCTGGTTCCGCGCGGGCGCGCAGGAGCTGCACGTCGGCGTCGAGGAGCCGTTCGCGCCGGCGCGCAAGGCGCATCCCGCGCTCCTCGCGTCCGACCTCGACACGCTGCGCACGGATCTGGTTGCCGCGGGTCACGACGTGCAGTCCGACGACCTGATCCCCGGCGTCGCCCGCTTCTACGTGGACGACCCGTTCGGGAACCGGCTGGAGATCGTCCAGGGCTAGAGACAGGCGAGTACGCGGCGATGCTGCGCGGCGGTCGGATGGCCGTTCCAGCTGAGGGCGTAGCGGCCGTAGCGCTCGTGCACGCGGAAGCGCCGCACGACGGGTCCGGAGACCGTGAACGCGACCTCGTCGAAGTCCGGCGTCCGAGCGAGCTTGCGCGCGTCGGCGTCCGACTTCGCCCGCGCGAGGTGCAGGTTCGTCGCGCCGCGATGCCCGTTGAGCGCGATCTCGGCGCGCCATTGAGGCGCGGGTGCGGCAAGGATCACGCGCGGCATCGCGATCCGCGCGATGCGCGGCGGCGGCGTGCCCTTCGTGCGCTTCGCCGTGAAGGACACGACGACGCCGAGCCGGTTGAGGCACGGCGTGACGTCCTCGACCGTGACCTCGCGACCGCCGCAGCCCGCGCCGAGGACGACCGCGGCAACGAGGACGGCGCGACGCATGCGGTCATTCTCGCGCGACTTCAACCGCTTCGCGGCGTCGCTGTGAGCGCGACGACGGCAAGGGCCGCGAGGACGTTTGCGATCCCGACCGCGAGCACGATCCACCACTGCCAGGCGTCCGGGTTTTGCTCCCACGCCCCGCTGCTGTCGCACGACTCGTCGCAGCGAATCCCGAAGAGAAACAGCGTCACGAGGAACGCGAACCCCGCCCCGACGAGGTACCCGGCGAGCGGAACGAGGGCGGCGATGCGCGAGTGCATGTCCGCGCTGTACCCGGCGCGTCCGGTCGCGTCCGAGTCGGATCGACGAGGGGGCGACTGGGATCGACGAGCGTCGACTCGCCCGCGCGCAGAGCACTTTGTGACAACTTGTCACAAACGATCTTCGGCCCGGCACCAACCTTCCGCGCCGGGATGACGATCTCGCGATCCGCCGGTTCGCATACGTGCGGATCCGCCGGTTCGCATAGGTGCGCACAGGCGTTTGTATAAGGTTGGCTTATGGACACGCGGCAGCTTGCGGCCTTCTGTGCCGTTGTCGAGCGCCGGTCGTTCTCGCAGGCGGCCGAGCGGCTCGGCGTGACTCAGCCTGCCGTGTCGCTGCAGGTGCAGGCGCTCGAGAAGCGGCTGGGGACGCAGCTCCTCGACCGCTCCGGGCGGCGCGTCGAGCCGACCGAGGCCGGGCTGCGCCTGTACCGCGGGGCGCAGCGGCTGCTCTTGCTCGAGGAGCAGCTCGTCACCGAAGTCGCGGGCGAGGCCGGGGGCGACCTCGCGGGGACGCTCGAGATCGGCGCCTCGACGGGGCCGGGCGGGATCGTGCTCGCGCAGCTCCTCTGCGAGTTCCAGGCGGAGAACCCCGAGCTGCACGTCGCGCTGTCGGTGTTCGACACGCAGACCGTTGTCGAGCTGGTCGCGGACCGCGAGCTCGAGCTCGGCGTCGTCGGCGCCGCGCGGCGCCATCGCGGCGTCGCGTTCGAGCCGTTCTTCCACGACACCGTGATTCTCGCCGTCCCGCCCGGCCACGCCTTCGCCGGGAAGACGGTGACGCTCGACCAGCTCCGCGCCGAGACGCTGATCGTGATGCAGGAGGGCGCCGGTGTGCGGCAGATGATCGAGGACGAGCTGCGCCGCGCGGGGACACGGTTGCGCGACCTCGACGTGCGGCTCGAGCTTGGCCTGCAGGAGTCAGTGACGAGTGCGGTGCGCGCCGGGTACGGCGTGACGTTCATCTCGCGCTCCTCGGTCGAGCCGGACCTCGCCGCGGGCACGGTGGCCGAGGCGCGCGTCGCGGGGCTCGAGCTCGAGCGCGAGATCTTCCTCGTGCGCGCGGCCGGCCGCGCGGAGACGCGCGCCGCCAGAACGTTCGTCGACTTCGCCCGCGAGCGGCTCACGTGATCGTCCGCTGGGGCCTCGACGAGCTGCCCGCCGTTCTCCGCGAGGTCGGCGTCGAGCGGCCGCTGCTGGTCGCGAGCGAGCGCTGGACGAACCTCGATGTGCCGCGCGTCGCGCACTGGTCGGAGGTTCCCTCGCACCGGATCGAGGTGCCGCCGGAGGCCGACTCGCTGCTTGCCGTCGGCGGCGGCTCCGCGATCGACACCGCGAAGTTCGCGTCCTCGCAGACTGAGCTGCCCGTCGTATCCGTGCCGACGACGTACTCGGGCGCCGAATGGGCGCACACGTTCGGGATCCGCTCGCCCGACCGGCGCATGCAGGGCGGCGGCGGGGGCGCGCAGCTCGCGGCGATCGTGTACGACGTCGACCTGACGCTCGAGCTTCCGCTCGCCGAGACGGTCGGCACCGCGCTGAACGCACTCGCGCACTGCGCCGAGGCGCTGTACGTCCAGGGGCGGAACGAGGAAGCAGACCGCGCCGCGCTCGAGGGCGCGCGCCTGATCGCGCGCGCGCTGCCGCGCGTGGTCGAGCAACCGGACGACCGCGACGCGCGCGAAGAGCTCCTGCGCGGCGCGTGTCACGCGGGCGAAGCGCTCGGGCTCGCGGGCCTCGGCCTCGCGCATGCGATCGCGCAGGCGCTCGGGGGCCGCTACGGGCTTCCGCACGGCGCGATGAACGCGCTCGCGCTGCCGCCGGCACTTCGCTTCAACGCGCTCGCCGTTCCGCAGGAAGTGGTGCGCTTCGGCCAAGCGATCGGCGCGGGAGATCCCGCGGCCGGCGTCGAGCAGCTCGCCGCGCTCGGCCGGTTCGGGCGCCTGCGCGACTTCGGCGTGCCGCGGGAAGAGCTGGCCGACGTCGCCGAGGCGGCCGCGCAGCGTGGCGGAAACCAGATGAATCCGCGTCAGGCGACGCCGAGTCAGATCGAGGAGCTGCTGGCGTACATCTGGTGAACGACGGCGAATCGTCCTTACGGACGACGACCGCCTCGGTAGAAACGACAGGGAAGTACAAGGGGAGATTCCGGGGTTCCCCCGATTGGCGCCTTGCCACGTCTCTTGCACGCTTGCGAAGCCACTGACCGAGTGAAGGGAAGACGCATGACCAAGACGAATCTCGCCGGACGCGCGGGACGCTGGAGCGCGAACCACTGGAAGACGGCGTTCTTCGGCTGGCTCGCCTTCGCGATCGCCGCTGTGGCGATCGGTTCGGCCGTCGGTGCGAAGACGATCTCCGACTCCGACACGTCGAACGGCGAATCCGCGAAGGCGGAGAAGATCCTCGAGCGCGCCGGGTTCCAGGAGCCCGCCATGGAGAGCGTTCTCGTGCAGAGCAGGACGCACCGCGTCAGCGATCCGGCGTTCAAGGCGACGATCGCCCGCACGACGGAGGCGCTGAACGGTCTGAAGGACGTCGAGCACGTGCAGCGGCCGCAGGTGGCCGAGGACGGGCACTCGGCGTTGATCCAGTTCGACATCGCCGGCAAGTCCGACGACGCCGACAAGAAGGTCGGGCCGATGCTGAAGGCGGTCGCGGCCGTCGACGAGGCCGCGCCGACCGGCTTCCGCGTCGAGGAGTTCGGGCTCGCGAGCGCCAACAAGGAGCTGAACGACACGCTCGGCAAGGACTTCCAGAAGGCCGAGTTCACGAGCCTGCCGGTCACGCTCGTCATCCTGCTGCTCGCGTTCGGCGCGCTCGTCGCCGCGAGCCTGCCCGTGCTGCTCGCCTTCTCGGCGGTGCTCGGGTCGATCGGCCTCTACACGCTGTTCACGCACGTCGTCCCCGGGGACGTCGAGACGACCTCGAGCGTGATCCTGATGATCGGCATGGCCGTTGGGATCGACTACTCGCTCTTCTACCTGCGCCGCGAGCGCGAGGAGCGGCACGAGGGACTCATGCCGCGAGCCGCGCTGCTGAAGACCGCGGCGACGTCGGGCCAGGCGGTGCTCGTGTCGGGCCTCACCGTGATGATCGCGATGGCCGGAATGCTCTTCGCGGGCAACAAGATCTTCACGTCGCTCGGCTTCGGCGCGTCGACCGTCGTACTCGTGTCCGTAGTCGGATCGCTGAGCGTGCTGCCGGCATTGCTCGCGAAGCTCGGCGACCGCGTCGACAAGGGCCGCATTCCGTACGTCGGCAGGCGCAAGCACGACGCGACCGAGTCGCGCGTATGGGCGGCCGTCCTGCGCCGCGTCCTCGCGCGCCCGCGTCTGGCGGTGCTCGTGTCGGGCGGAGCGCTCCTTGCCGCGACAGCGCCGATCCTCACGATGCACACGAAGCTGCCCAGCTTCGTCGACCTCCCGCACAGTCTGCCGATCGTCGCGACCTACGAGCGCGTCGTCGACGCGTTCCCCGGTGCGCCCGCGCCGGCGACCGTCGTGATCGAGGCGGACGACGTCACCTCGCCGCAGGTGCAGTCGCAGATCGCGGCGCTGAAGCGACAGGCGCTCGCGTCCGGCAAGGCTTCAAAGCCGATCACGGTC
>DASXTR010000197.1:0-3448 GCA_036505325.1 Gaiellaceae bacterium | reverse complement strand
GAGCGCGCCCGCCTGCCGGCGACGGAACTGCTGCACGACGGGGAAGAGCTCGTAGACGCCGCGGACCGCGGCCTCGGCGTCACCGCCCGGCCGGCGTCCGGCGAGCCCGAGACGAAGGTTCTCGTCGACGGTCAGCTCGGCGAAGATCCGGCGCCCCTCCGGCACGAGCGCGAGGCCGCTGCGCGCGACGTCCTCCGGCCGCCGGCCGCGCAACGACTTCCCGCCCACGCGGACGTCGCCTCCTGCGACGGGCACCGCGCCCATGATCGCGTGCAGCGTGGAGGACTTCCCCGCTCCGTTCGGGCCGATCAGCCCGACGATCTCGCCGGGTGCGACCTCGAACGAGACGTCGCGGACGGCGTGCACAGCGCCGTAGCGCACGTCCAGGCGCTCGACGACGAGCGTCATTCGGGCACCGGCGCCTCGCCGAGATACGCCGCGGCGACGTCGATGTTCGCGCGGATCTCCTTCGGCGTGCCTTCGGCGAGCGTCGTGCCCTGGTCGAGCACCTGGATGCGGTCGCAGATCCCCATGATCAGCGCCATGTTGTGGTCGATAAGCAGGACGCCGGCTCCGTGCTCGTCGGCGACAGAGCGCACGAGGGCTGCGAAGTCCGGCACCTCCGCCTCCGGCAGGCCGGCCGCCGGCTCGTCCATCAGCATGAAGCGCGGCTCGGTCGCGAGCGCGCGCGCGACGCCGAGCCGCCGCTCGTCCCCGTGGGCGAGCGTGGCCGCGGGTGCGTCCGCATAGTCCGCGAGCGCGAGGACGGCGAGCAGCTCGTCCGCGCGCGCCGCCGCCAGGCGCGGGCCGGCGCCGACGCCGAGCGCCGCCACCTCCACGTTCTCGCGCACCGAGAGCGAGCGGAACGCTCGGCTGTGCTGGAACGTCCGCGCGAGCCCGTGGCGGCCGCGCCGGTGCGGTGGCCACCGCGTCACGTCTCGTCCGTCGAGCAGCACGGTCCCGCCGGTCGGGCGGTCGAACCCGCTGAGGACGTTCACGAGCGTCGACTTCCCGGCGCCGTTCGGCCCGATCAGGCCGACGACCTCGCCGCGGCCCACCTCGAGGGTCACTCCCCGCAGCGCCTGGACGCCCTCGAACGACCGCGACACGGAGGAGGCCCGAAGGGAGTCTTCAGGCCTCCTCTCAGTCTCAACCATCTAGATCTTCGGGACGACCTTGGCGGTGACCGTGCCGACGAGGCGTGCCTTGTTGTCCTGGATCTTGATCACGCGGTACTGCCGGCCGAACACGGTGTGGAGCTTCGGCGAGAAGCTCACGAGCCCGGACAGCGTCGGCACCTTCTTGAACTTCTCCATCTGCGCCGCGAGCGCCGCGCCGTTCGTCGAGCCGCCGGCGCGGTTGATCGCGGTGACGAGGCCGTCGATCGCGGCGGGCCCGGCGAGGAAGCCGCCGGTGCCGGCCTTGACCTGCTTCGCGAGCTTGTTGACCGCCGGCTGCGGGTCGTCGCCGAAGACCGACGCGTACGTGACGAAGTAGTAGTTCGTCACCTTCGGGTCCTTCGGCAGCCAGTACGTACCGTCGCCGGCCCACGAGTTGAGGATCGGCGTGTCGTTGCCGAGCGTGCGCAGCCCCGAGACGAGCGTCGAGAGCGCGCCGAACGCGCCCGCCGTCGACGTCACGATCAGGTCCGCCTTCACGTTGTTCAGACGGCTGACCGCGTTCTGGACGTTGCTGCCGCCGAGCGACTGGTAGGTCTCCTTCGCCACGATCTTGCCGCCGAGCTGCTTCCAGCGTGCCTCGAACGCCTGAACGACGTTCTTGAAGTAGACGATCACCGTGTCGGTGGCGAGCGCGGCCCGCCGCCAGCCCTTCTTCCACGCGTACTCGGCCATCGCCGACCCCTCGTCCTGCGCGACATTGCCGAAGCTGAACGCGAGCTTGCCCTTCGCGCCGAAGCGCTTCGGGCCCATCTGGTCGGTCCCGATGCACGGCGCGATGGCGAGCACGCCGCGGTTGATCGTCTCCTGGACGACGGGCGCCGCGAAGTCGACGTCGCAGGTCGTGAAGACGACGGCCGCGCCCTGTCCCAGGAGTCTCGCCGCACACGACTTCGCGATCGCCGGCTTGTTGCCCTGGGTGTCGCACGTCTTGATCTGCAGCGGCCGGCCCTTGACGCCGCCCTTCGCGTTCCACTGCGTCACGCGCAGCTTCGCCGCGGCGAGCGCCGGGTTGTCGAACGGGGCCATCGCGCCCTTGCTGTCGAAGGCCCAGCCGATCACGATCGGGTTCGCGGCGGGTGCCGTCGTCCGCGCCGCCGCAGTCGCGGCGAGCGCGACGAGCGCGGTGGCGGCCACGAGGAGCGTGAGCCCCGCACGGGAACTCAGTCGTCTCATCTCCACTCCTTCATTTCGGGGGTCGGTTCACAGCGGTCAAGCAACCTTGCGGGCCTCCCACACGTGGTCGAACGCCGCCTGCGCGCGTGGCAGCAGCTCGTCGGACGGGACGTCCCAGAGCGAGTCCGGATACGCCGCGCCGAAGGTGCCGTTGTCGGAGAAGATCTCGACGTCGTAGAGGCCGTCCCAGCCGGCGTCGTCGAGCAGCGCGAGCACGCGCGCGACGTCGGCGCAGCCGTCGCCGGGGAGCACGCGGTCGGCCCAGCCGCGCGTCGGGTCGCGGTAGTCGCAGACGTGCACGCCGGCGAAGCGCCGCACGTGGCGCTCGATGTCGTCGGCGAGCGTCGGGGTGTTCCACAGGTGCCAGACGTCGAACTGGATCTGCAGCGCGCGTGGGTCCCCTGCCTCACGGATCAGCTCGACCGCCTCCGGGATCGTCGAGGCGATCGTCCAGAGCTCGCCGCCGTCGCGCTGGTACGGCTCGATCGCGATCGTCGTTCCGGCGCTCGCGGCCTCCGCGGCGAGCATGCGCAGCCCATCGACGACAGTCGCGCGCGCGTCGTCGGGGTCGAGCCCGCTGCCGGTGCCCGTGAGGCACACGATCCCGCTCGGCGCGAAGCGGGCGAGCCGGTGGATCGACGCACAGAGCGCGTCGACGCGCTCGGCCGGATCGGCCGGCCCGCCGAGGAGCGGGAGCGGGAGGATGGACGGGACCGAGGGCACCGCGGACGCCGACTCGAGGCCCGAGGCCTCATGGAGCTCGAGGGCTTCGGCGTCGCCGCCGTCGGGCAGCTTCAGCTCCCAGATGCCAATGCCGTCGAGACCGGCGTCCGCGTAGTCGCGCAGGTCGTCGGCGAAGCTCGACCGGAAGGTGGTCACCTGCGAGACCGACACGCGGGGGTGTGCGGTGGTCACCGCCGGTGATCGTCTCACAGGGTTTGACATGTGATCAAGCGCGTGGGACGGTCAAGGCGCATGCCTGGTCTACGCCGCGTCGAGGAAGGCCGGATGCGCCACCGGACGATGGCGGAGTACGCCCTCGAGGAGCTGCGCGAGGCGATCATCCTCGGCGAGCTCCCCGCCGGCACCCCGCT
>DASXTR010000196.1:0-26987 GCA_036505325.1 Gaiellaceae bacterium | reverse complement strand
TCGTTCGACTTGTGCGTCAGCGCTGCGAAGCCCGCCTGGAGCCAGTCGTTCACGGCCGCCGTCGCGAGCGTCCACGTCAGGAGGCGGCCGAACTTCGGCGCGACGATCTGTGTCCCGGCGAGGCCGGCGGCGACCCAGGTTCCGATGCACCGCGAGCACGTGACGAGCTCGCCGATCGCCTGGCGCATGTCGCCCGTGTGGACGGGATCCTCGCCCCCTTCGTGCGCCTCGCCCTCGACGAACGGCTCGCGCAGGAAGCTCGTCACCTCGTCTCGGGCGATCGTCCTGGACCCCTTGAAGGTCGCCAGGCCGAGGACGACGAGGTCGAGGGCCGTGTTCTCGCGCGGGTCGCGGCCGAGCGCCCGTGCGAGCGCCCCCGCAGCCGCGAGGCCGCCCACGAACGCCGCCGTGATCGCCGCGTACGTCTCGTAGGGCGGGCTCTTCGTCATCGTTGCCACGGGCTACCCTGTCTCTCGCATGC
Organism: Gaiellaceae bacterium; assembly: GCA_036505325.1. GTDB lineage: Bacteria > Actinomycetota > Thermoleophilia > Gaiellales > Gaiellaceae > PALSA-600. Next base: position 26,506 of record DASXTR010000196.1, on the reverse strand, counting down.
CGCCGCTGAAAACATCTGACCTCTACCTGCCGACCGGCGACCAGCCGGACGCGATCGAGACCCTGTCCGAGGGTCTCCGCGGCGGCGAGCGCTACCAGACGCTCCTCGGCGCGACGGGCACCGGCAAGACGGCGACGATGGCGTGGACGATGGAGAAGATCGGCAAGCCCGCGCTCGTGATCGCCCACAACAAGACGCTGGCGGCGCAGCTCTGCAACGAGTTCCGCGAGTTCTTCCCGCACAACGCCGTCGAGTACTTCGTCTCGTACTACGACTACTACCAGCCCGAGGCGTACGTCCCTCAGGCCGACCTCTACATCGAGAAGGACTCCTCCCGGAACGACGACATCGACCGCCTGCGGCACGCGGCGACGTCGAACCTGCTCTCGCGGCGCGACACGATCATCGTCGCGTCGGTCTCGTGCATCTACGGCCTCGGCTCGCCGGAGGAGTACGAGAAGCGCGTGGTCTTCCTCACCGTCGGCGAGGAGTCCGACCGCGACCTCGTGCTCCGCAAGCTGATCGACATCCAGTACGCGCGCAACGACACGCTGCTCGGGCGTGGGCGCTTCCGCGTCAAGGGCGACGTGCTCGAGATCCAGCCGGCCTACTCGGAGACGGCGTACCGCATCTCCTTCTTCGGCGACGAGGTGGAGCAGATCACGCACTTCGACCCGCTCACGGGCGAGGTCCTGTCGAAGCTCGACACGATCACCGTCTACCCGGCGACGCAGTACGTGACGTCGAAGCCGACGATCGAGCGCGCGGTGGTGGAGATCCGCCACGAGCTCGAGGAGCAGGTCAAGCACTTCGAGTCGAAGGGGATGATGCTCGAGGCGCACCGCATCCGGCAGCGCACCGAGTACGACCTCGAGATGATGCGGGAGCTCGGCTTCTGCAACGGGATCGAGAACTACTCGCGCATCCTCGACGGCCGACCGCCGGGCTCCGCGCCGCACACGCTGCTCGACTACTTCCCGTCCGACTACGTCGTGTTCGTCGACGAGTCGCACCAGACGATCCCGCAGGTCGGCGGCATGTACGAGGGCGACCGCTCGCGCAAGCAGACGCTCGTCGACTTCGGCTTCCGCCTCCCGAGCGCGCTCGACAACCGACCGCTGCGCTTCGACGAGTTCCTGCAGAAGGTGCCGCAGCTCGTGTTCGTGTCGGCCACGCCCGGCCCGTGGGAGCTGCGCCACTCGACGCGCGTCGCCGAGCAGCTGATCCGGCCGACCGGCATCGTCGACCCCGAGGTCGAGCTGCGCGCGACGCGCAACCAGATCGACGACCTGCTGAACGAGATCCGCCGCCGCGAGGAGCGCGGCGAGCGTGTCCTGGTCACGACGCTGACGAAGAAGATGTCGGAGGACCTCACCGACTACCTCCTCGAGGCGGGCGTGAAGTGCCGCTACCTGCACTCCGAGATCGACACGCTCGAGCGCATCCAGATCATCCGCGAGCTCCGGCTCGGCGAGTACGACGTGCTCGTGGGCGTGAACCTCCTGCGCGAGGGCCTCGACCTGCCGGAGGTGTCGCTCGTCGCGATCCTCGATGCGGACAAGGAAGGCTTCCTCCGCGGCCAGACCGCGCTGATCCAGACAATCGGCCGCGCCGCGCGGAACGTGAACGGCAAGGTGATCATGTACGCCGACAAGCAGACCGAGGCGATCAGGGTCGCGCTCGACGAGACGAACCGCCGCCGCGCGAAGCAGCTCGCCTACAACGAGGAGCACGGCATCACGCCCGAGAACATCCAGAAGGGCGTCTCGGACATCGCGGAGTTCCTTGCGCTCGAGCAGGCCCACGTCCCGGCGTCGCGTCGCCGCGGCAAGAACAAGGTCGAAGGCCTGGATCGCACCGAGCTCGAGAAGCTCGTGATCACGCTGGAAGAGGAGATGTTCGCCGCAGCCGAGGAGCTCCGGTTCGAGTACGCGGCGAAGCTCCGGGACGAGATCAAAGACCTGCGCCGGGAGCTCCGGGCGTTCGAGGAGGCTCCTGCCTGAGGCGCCGCTTGCCGGCGCCGTCCTCAGGACGCGCGGGCCTTGCCCGCGCGTCCGTCTTCGTTCGTACGACAGAGTCGCATCAGGAAGGAGGAACCGCTGATGTGTCGGAACATTCGCGTGCTGCACAACTTCGCTCCGCCCGCTTCCGAGGAGGAGGTTCGCGCGGCCGCGCTTCAGTACGTGCGCAAGATCAGCGGCACCACGAAGCCGTCGCAGGCGAACGCGGAGGCGTTCGACCGCGCCGTCGACGAGGTCGCCGCCGCGTCGGCGCGGCTGCTGGACGCGCTCGTCACGAAGGCCCCGCCGCGCGACCGCGAGGTCGAGGCCACGAAGGCCCGCGCCCGCGCCGCCGCTCGCTACGCCTAAGTCAGTTTGTGCACCAGAGCACGTTCTCGGTGCTCGTGCTCTGGTGCACAAGGAACCGGCTAGGGGGCGTGTACGAGGCCTAGCCGTTGTTCGAGTCGAGCGGGTCCGCGTCGCGCGGGAGCCAGCAGCCGCTCGGGTGGTTCAAATCCTTGAAGCGCACCGGGATCGTCGGGTACTCGATGCCGCTGCCCGGATACGCCGTGTCCCAGTTACCGCGCACGTCGAAGTGCAGGTGCGGCATGCTCGCGTTGCCGGTGTAGCCCGCGTAGCCGATCGTGTCGCCGCGCTCGACGTAGTCGCCGACCTGGACGATGACCCCGCTCGGCTTGAAGTGCCAGTAGACGCCGAAGGTCGCGTCCTCGTGCTCGAGGATCACGAAGTTGCCGACGGAGGTCGAGCCGGTCGGCGCGTAGAGCGTGACGTTCGTGCCGTCGTCGACGAGCGCGCCGTCGGGGATGCCGTCCTTGTTCTGGTCGCCGTTCCAGCTGTTCTGGGTCTGGAACGCCTGCCGGTCGACGACGATCCCGTTGCGGGCGGCGACGATCGGCGCTCCGACCTCGCCGACGCCGTTGAGGTTCGCGTCGGGGACGAAGTCGAACGCGTACTTCTGGTTGTTCCCGATCGTGGTCTTCCCGTTGTCGGGATGCCCGCCGTCCGGGTCGTCGTAGTTGCCGTTCGCGAGGTACCAGTGGTCATAGTGCTTGAACGGCAGGTGGTAGAAGGTCGGCGGCGCGAACCAGCAGAACGAGATCGCGTCGCGCGCGAGGATCGGCAGGTCGACGCTGTACGAGAACGACCCGCCGTTGCGCGTGCCGGTCGCGCGCGGCCACTGGAGACCCGCTGCGGGCGTGACGCCGTACTTCGCGAGCGCCGTCGCGTTCGGGCGCGGGTCGTGCGGGTTCGAGAAGTCGTCACGGTAGATCGCGAAGTCGTCGCCGGTTCCGATCGCGCCGACCTGCGGCCGGAGCGACGCGCCGTTGACGACGGGCCATCCCTTCGCGGTGAAGCTCACCGGCGTCGCCGCGAGCGAGTCGTCGAGCGTCAGGCTCGTCACATGCGTCGGCTGCCACTTGCCGTCGGGGACGTTGTCGTCGACGGTGAAGGTCGTGCGGGAGTAGCTCGCCGACGCGTACGAGCCGCGCGGCGCGACCACGATCGCGTACGAGCCCGACGAGAGCTCGGTCGACGCGTTGCACCAGGGCGTGACGCCGAGTATCACGCACGTCCACTTGCGTTGGCTGTACGTCAGCGTCGCAGGCTGCGCCGGGTCGAGCGCTGCCGGGAGTGCCACGGGCCCCGCGTCCGGCTCGAGCTCGGTCGCGACGGTGTATGTCGAGGCCCCCTGCTGGATCGAGATCGTGAGCCCGTAGTGAATCGCGTGCCCGTCGGAAGTCGCCGTCGGGCAGCCGCCGGACACGGCCGCGACGCGCATCCCGGCCTCGAGCATGAGCGTCCCCGACGCGTCCTGGTAGCCCTTCAGTCCGTGCAGGAGGTAAGGCGCGGCCCCGTAAGGCGCGAACGCCTGGACAGGCGCGATCCGCAGGCCGGCGCACGGCGCGACGGGAACCGGGTAGGGCGAGATGGGCGGCAGGACGTCTGCGCGTGCGGGCGCGACGATCGACACGACCACCGCGAGCGCGGCGGCGACAGCCGTTGCGTGTCTCCGAGCCACTGCCTGTGGACGGCGCCGCGGCCCCGGATCTTCCCCGCGAGAACGGGAACCGCGCGGGCGCGCCCGCGCGGCCGGCTTCACGTCGCGCAGCAGCCACGTTTCCCGCTCCGGCTCAGGGGCATTCCTGGCAGGTGCTGGGCTTCATCATCGCTCTCGTCGTCGGCGGCCTGATCGTCGGCGCGCTCGCGCGGCTCGCACTCCCCGGGCCCGATCCGATGCCGATCTGGGCGACGATCCTGCTCGGGATCGGCGGGATGATCGTCGGCGGCATCATCGTCGGCGCGTTGACCGGCCACGGCGCCGGGATCGTCGGCGGCATCCTCGGCGCGATGCTCCTGCTCTACCTCTATCGACGGTTCGTGCAGCACCGGCCGCTGTGGGGGCCGGGCGCCAACGTTCCTCGGCGCTAATCGTCCGCCAGGAGGTAGCGCAGGGACCGGTCGTGTCCTCGAGGAACGACCGCGTGAACTCGACCTGCTCCGTCTCCAGACCGGCGCCGCGGGAGAAGGCACCCCGCGCGTCTAGGCCCGAAACGAGAAAGGAGGTGGAGACCGCCGCAACGGACTCCACCTCCGTGACGCTCGAGGCCCCGCCGCCAGGGCCGATCGTCAGTCTCTCTGTTCGAGCCACGCCGCATCGGGCTCGGAACACTTGGAGTATGCGACCGGGAAGCCGCTTGATTCCTCCCCCGACAGGTGGTTCATCGGCGTACTTGACTTTCACCCGAAAGGGGCAGGCGCGGAAAAAATGAGCCACTAAGGTGTGGTTCGAAGCGAGGGGAGCCGCAGCCCTCCGCGACAATCAGAGCCGATGATGGGGGAGCCGCAGCCTCATCATCGGCTCGCTTTTTTTTGCTCCGGAGGCGGCGGTGCTCTGGCACCCGCCTGGACGCCCTGGGCACTGCGCAGCTCGCCGCGCTCGCGCCCCGGTCGTAGCGCTGCTACGCCCGGGTCACGATCACGACGATCTGCTTGGCCCATGACGCCCAGTCGGGCACCAGCTCACCGCCGCAACCTCCGCGGTCATCCGCGGCTCGGCCGCTTTAGCCGTTCTGGGCGACGTACACGAAGCCGATGCACATCTCGTCCGACGAGCTCTCGCCCCACGTGATCGTGCGCTTCGTGGTGTTCGTGTGCGTACAGCTCACCGACAGCTGGTCGCCCGCGGCGAGCTGCGCTGGCTGCGCGAGGTAGTACGCGCGCTGCCAGTTGAAGTCCCAGCGCGGGATGACGAGCAGCGGCTCGCGCTTGCCGTCGGCGTGGACGACCTCGAGGCGCGCGGTCCGTCCGAGGCCGTGCATGTGGAGGATCGCGCCCTCGATCGTCAGCCCCCGCGCGAGGTCGAGGTCCGGCGCGAAGAAGCGGGCCGCGAGCGACGGATCGCCGGTCCACGTGTGCGTCAGCTGCCTCGCGCCGGCCGGGATGGAGAAGGTGGGCGGCGAGATGATCCAGCCGAAGTTCACGACGGGCAGCATTGCCGCCAGCCGGTCGACGCGGTCGGCGAGCGCGAACTCGAGCGCCGTGCGGTCGGGTTTCGGCCCGCCGGTCATGTGCGCGTGCCGGAGGTTGTAGTGCACCTGGAGGATCAGCCGCGACCCGGGCTGGACGTCGATCCCGGTACCGGCCGGGAAGTCGCCGCCCGCGCTCCCGGGGGCCCAGCCGGAGAGCAGCCGCACCGGGATCGTCTCCGCGCCGACGGCGCTCGCGCCGCCGTAGCAGCGGTACCCGGGGCCGGGGTCGGCGGTGTCCCAGCCGTCGACGGTCGCGGCGTCGTTCGGGTGCGCGAGGAAGGCGATGATGTGGTGCACCTCGGTCGGCACGCCCGGAATCGCGCTGAAGCCCGTGACGTACTTCGTCGTGTCCGCCGTCCAGGGGATGTCGAAGCAGTGGTAGTCGTCGCCGCCCGGCAGCCAGCCCCTCGGCGTGTACGGCTGCGGCAGCTGCACGCGCAGGTCGACGCGCGACAGCTTCGGCGTGACGGACGGGAGCGTCGTGCGCTTGCCGACCCGGTCGCCGCGCGGCGCGCCGCCCTTCACCCAGCGCACGAGTGTCTCGATCTGCGCGGTGGTGAGCGACGGGTCGTTCAGGTACTGCCGGACGCCGCGCTTCGCGTGCCACGGCGGCATGAGCCGGTGCGTGACGGCGTAAGCGATCTCCTCGCGATGCGTGCGCGCGCCTGCGTACGTCGTGAGCGAGAAGGGCGCGATCCCGCCGACGTGATGGCAGCCGGCACACCGGCCGTCGAGAATCGGCTTGACGTCCGCGAGGTACGTCGGCTTCGCCGCGTCGCGTCTCGCCTCCGAGGTGCCCGGCTGCCAGGCGATCGCGATCGCAGCGGCGGCCCCGAGCGTGACGACGACGGTGAGGACAATGCTGCGCGAACGCGACATCGCCTCAGCCTACTCCTCGCTGAAACGACCGAGGAGAGCGCCGAAGCGCTCTCCCCGGCGGCTGCGCTACCGCAGCACTGCTGGCTCGTAGAAGACGCCGTGCGCGCGAGTGCCGCCCGGCGGAACCGGGTACGGGTAGTCGGCGAGCAGGGTGCCCGAGTCGTTGTCCACGACGGCCAGCCCGGCCGGGCTCTCGACAGCGACGAACGTCGTCTTGCCGTTCGCCGACAGCCAGTGGTGGCCGGTCGTCGTGTGCCCGGGAATGTTCACGAGCCGGACCGTGAACGTGTCGGTGTCGAGCAGCGAGATCTGCGCCGGCGTCCCGCGCAGCGTGACGACGAGGGTGTTGCCGTCGTTCGTCAGCCGCAGGGTGTCCGGCATCGTTCCGATGATCGCCTCGCGACCCGTGAGCACGGGACAGTCCCCCCTCACGTCGAGCTCCTTGATCTTGTTCTCGCGGCGGACGGACACGTAGCCCGTCTTGCCGTCGTTCGTGACGAGGATTTCGCTCGGGTCCGGGCCGACAATCGTGTTGCAGAGCAAGTCGCCCGTACGCCCGTCGAGGTGGGCTACGTCGCCCGGCTGCGTCCGATCGGCGCGGCTGTTCGTGACGAAGAGATCGTTGCCGTCGTCCGTGATCCACACGGCGTGCGCGCGTGCGTCCGCGAGCTTGCTCGTGATCCATCCCGCGACACGTGTGTCCGTCGAGGTGTCGACGACGCCGATCTCGTTGTGACCGAACTCGCCGACGTAGATGCGCTCGCCGTTCTGGGCGGCGAGCAGATGGTGCGGAAGCGGGCCCATCGGGATCGTCCCGAGTAGCGCGCCCGTTCCGCGGTCGAGGACGCTCATCTGGTTCGAGCCCTCGTCCGAGCTGTAGACCTTGTCCGTCCCGTGCGGCTGCGTGACGCCGATCGGCGACGCGCCGACCTTCGTCACCCACAGCTTGTCGCCCGTCGCCGCGTCGAGCGCCGCGACGCTTCCGAGCGCCCGTTCGGTCACGAAGACCGTTCCGCGCTGGATCCGCGGCTCCGCGGCGGCTGCAAGTGCAGGCACGCACGCGAGCAACGCGACGAGCAGCGCAAGTCTGCGCATGGTGAGACCTCCTGTGCGGTAGCGCCCCCGGCACACAATCCCGTCGGGGAGTTCGTCCATCCTGCGCGCGCCGCGCCCGCAACTCAAATACATATCTCGCCTATGCGGTATAACCTCAGCTCATGCAGGTCGAGGCGCGTCTGCGTGCGTTCGCCGCGGTCGCGCGGCGCCGATCGTTTTCGGAGGCCGCCGCCGAGCTCTACGTCAGCCAGCCGGCCGTCTCGAAGCACGTCGCAGCGCTCGAAGCCGAGCTCGGGACGCAACTGGTCGTCCGAGGCGGGCGCGAAACGTCGCTGACGCCCGCGGGCGAGCTGCTCGCGGACTACGTCCTGCGCGCCGAGGCGCTCCTCGCGAACGGGCGCCGCGCGCTCGAGGCGGCCGCCGGCGAGGCCGTCGGAACGCTGTCGGTTGCGGCGTCCGGGATCCCCGGCACCTATCTCGTGCCGGACGTGCTCGCGCGCTTCCACGAGCAGCACCCTCGCGTCGAGCTCGACTTCCACCTCGACACGTCGGCGGGAACGCTCGAGCTCGTACGCGGGCACCGGGTCGAGGTCGGCGTCGTCGGCGGGATGATCGTGCCGCCCGAGCTCGAGGCGGAGCCGCTGCTGGAGGACGACGTCGTGCTTGTCGGGCCGCCGGCGCTCGGCGGCCGCCGTCTCCGGCCGAGGGATCTCGAAGGGCTGACGTGGCTGTCGCGCGAGGAAGGGTCGGCCACGCGGGCGGCGGTCGAGGCGGCACGGTGGCAGATGGGCCTGCACGACGTGCGCTCGCTCGAGCTGCCGTCGTGGGAGATCGTCAAGCTCGCCGTCGCGCACGGTGCGGGGATCGCAGCGGTCAGCCGGGTCGCGCTGGAGCTCGAGCTCCAGACCGGGGCGCTCGCGGTGCTCGACGTTCCCGGGTGGCGGCTCCGGCGGACGATCTCGCTCGTGACCGCGCGCGGCGTGCCCCTGACGGACGCTGCGCAGCGGTTCGTCGAGCTGCTCCGAGAGGCGTTCGCGCCTCGCGTCGAGCCGACGCCGAACTCGAACCTGCCGCGGCTCGCGCCGCTCGTCGGCCGCGCGCACGAGGTGGCCGAGGTCGCGCGCGTGCTGTCCGGCGAGCGGCTCGTCACGCTGACCGGAGCGGGCGGGAGCGGGAAGACGCGCCTCGCGCTCGCCGCGGCGGCCGCGAGCGTCGACGCGTTTCCGGACGGTGTCTACCTCGTCGAGCTCGCGCCGGTCGCTGACCCGGAGCTGGTGCCGGCGACCGTCGCGCACGTGCTCGGCGTCGGCGTCGACGAGCTCGACGCGCGCCTGCGCGGCCGCCGGATCCTGCTCTTGCTCGACAACTTCGAGCACGTGCAAGGCGCGGCGACGTGGCTCGCGGAGCTGCTGGCGGCGGTGGACGGCCCGACGGCGCTCGCGACGAGCCGCGCGCCGCTGCGCGTCAAGCGCGAGCGGGAGCTGGCCGTCGCACCGCTCGCGGCGCCCGACGCGGTCCGGCTGTTCGGCGAGCGCGCACCGGTCGCGGTGGGCGACGACCCGGCGGTCGCGGCGATCTGCGCGCGGCTCGACGGGCTTCCGCTCGCGATCGAGCTCGCGGCCGCGCGCACGAGCGTGCTTGCGCCGCGGGAGCTCCTCGAGCGGCTCGAGCGCGACCTGGGTGCGCTCGGCGAGGCCCCGCGCGACGCGCCCGCGCGCCAACGCACGCTCGACGCGACGATCGAGTGGAGCGAACGGCTGCTCGGCGCCGAGGCGCGGCGCCTCTTCGCGCGGCTCGGGGTGTTCCGCGGAGGGTGGACGGTCGACGCGGCCGAGGCGGTGTGCGGCGCAGGGCTCGACACGCTGGCGGCGCTCGTCGACCAGTCTCTCATCCGCCGCGAAGGCGAGCGAATGACGATGCTCGAGACGGTCCGCGCCGTCGCAGTCGCTCGGCTCGAGGCGTCGGGCGAGCGCGACGAGATCGCCCGCGGTCACGCCCGGTTCTTCGCGCAGCTTGCCCGTACGGCTTCCCTGCACGCGCGCGGCCCGCAGGAGCGCCAGTGGCTCGAGCGCGTCCAGGTGGACGTCGACAACCTGCGTGCGGCGCTCGCATGGACGATCGAGGACCGGGACGCGCCCCTCGGTCTCGAGATCGCCGACGCGCTCGAGCCGTTCTGGGTGCGCCGTCACAACCACGTCGAAGGGCTGCGCTGGCTCGAGCCGCTGCTCGCCCTTGGCGGAGACGTCGATCGAGCGCTCCGCGCGGGCGCGCTCTCGCTCGCGGGCCGGCTGTCGTTCGAGCTCGGCGACGTGGACGCCGCGGCGCCGCACTACGAGGAGAGCATCACGCTCGCGCGCGAGTCCGGAGACGATGAGCGGATCGCGTGGGCGCTGCACGGCCTCGGCACGATCGCTGCGAAGCGGGGCGAGGCCGACGCGGCGCGCACGTACTTCACCGAGAGCGCCGCGCGGTTCGAGCGTATCGGCCGCTTCGGCCCGATGGCCGGTCGCCTGACGTTCCTCGCCGGGATCGAGTACGAGGCCGGCAACATCGACGAGGTCGTGGCGCTCTTCCAGCGCGCGCGCGACGGCTTTCGCCGGGCGGGCGACCACGACGGCGTCGCGATCGCGGTCGCGTCGCTGAGCGAGGTTGCACTCGAGGCCGGTGATGTCGATTCGGCGCTCGCGCTCGCCCGTGAGGCGCTCGAGGCGGCGCGGACGAGCGGCTCGCAGTACGCGGTGACTCAATGTCTGGCAGGCGTCGCGGCGGCCTACGCCGCCGCGGGGCGGCGCGACGACGCGGCGCGCCTGTGGGGGGCCGTCGAGCGAAGGGAGGACGACGCCGCGGTCCTGATCCAGGATCGCGAGCTGCTCGTCGGCTTCCTCGGCCCGCTCGACGACGCGCGCATCGCCGAAGGCCGCGCCCTCTCCGACGACGAATCGGTCGCACTCGCCGCGGTATCGTCACCCGCATGAGCGCGAGTCTCGTCATCGCGATCCTCGTTTCCGGGCTCTTCACCGGCGCACTCGCGCGGCTCGCCGTTCCCGGACCGGACCCGATGCCGCTGTGGCTGACGGTCGCGATCGGGCTCACGGGCTCGATCGTCGGCGCCGTCGTCGCGCGGGCGCTGTTCCACGACAACGGCTACGTCGTCTCGTTCGGCTCGCTCTTCGTCGCGATCGGCCTCGTGATCGCCTACCGCCGTTACGTGCAGAAGCGGCCGGTGTGGGGACCGGAGGCGCTCCGCTTCCCGCGGCGTGGCCTCGGCATCGACGTCTACCGCGACCGGCTGCGCAAGCTCGGCGTCGACCCGGACGCGGTCGCGCCGGCGCCGGCCGACGTGGAGAAGGCCCGGTTGCGGGCGATGATCCAGGAGCTCCACCGCGCCGGCCTACTCGACGACGACGAGCGCGACGCGAAGCTGGCGGCCCTCGAGGCGCGCCGCTAGACGACCGGCTCGACGGCGAGCGGCTTCGGCCCGCGCGGAAAGGTCCGCACCGCGGTGAGGCCCCAGTCGTCGTCGCGCCAGATGAACGTCTCGACGCGGATCGTGTGCTCGTCGGCGCTGTACACGACGACCCCGCGCGCCTCGCCGCGGCGGTTCGGACGCGGCTGCCCGAGCCCGGGCGCGATCGAGACGACGACGCCCCGCACGTCGCCGGAGATCACCTCGAACTCGTGCCGCTCCGAGACGGTGCCCTGGTGGATGTGCCCGCCGATGATCAGCTCTGCGCCGCAGTCGACGAGCGCCGCGAGCACGTGCGTGCGCCGTGCGACCGGCTTCTTCCGCGTCCGCCACGGGGCGCCGACCATCTGGTGGTGGAGCACGACGACGCGCAGCGCGTCCTCGGGCGCCGCCTGCAGGCGGTCGGCGGCGCGCCGCAGCTGCGCGTCGCTGAGGCCGCCGGACTGGTGCCGCCAGGGGCGGACGGAGTTGAGTCCGACGACGTATGCGCGGCCGTCGGCGTGCACCTGCTCGGTCGTCCCCCACAGCCGCTCGAACTCCTGCCAGGTCCGTGTGAACCGGGCCGGAAACGTGTACGGGATGTCGTGGTTTCCGGGCACCGTGACGAGCGGCGTGCCGAGCCCGCGGAGGAAGGCGGCAGCCTGCTCGTGCTGGTCGCGGCGGCCGCGGTGGGTCAGGTCGCCGCTCGCGATGATCAGCTCCGGCGCGGTGCGCTCGACCAGTTCGGCGATCCCGCGCTCGATCGAGGGGTCGTCCCGCGCGCCGAAGTGGAGGTCGGACACGTGGAGGATGCGAGTAACCACCGCCGAAGCAGGCTATACAGTGACCGAGATGGCGGACGATCAGTCGAACGAGATCTTCGACGACCTCTACCTGGGCCTGCGCGCCGGCGGCGCCCTCCGCAAGCAGCGGCGCGGCGAGGCGCTGACCAAGGAAGAGCAGGACGCGATCGGCCGCTGGCAGCGGCTCTCCGCCTGGCGGAAGGGGATCGCGATCGGGTCCTTCGCCGTTGGGACCTTCGGGCTGGGGTTCACGTTGGGCGGCCTCGTCTTCGGGCGTTGGCGCAAAGCCTGATCGAAGTCGTCCGCGGCGACATCACCGAGCAGCGCGTCGACGCGATCGTCAACGCGGCGAACTCGTCGCTGCTCGGCGGCGGCGGGGTCGACGGTGCGATCCACCGCGCGGGCGGGCCGGCGATCCTCGACGAGTGCCGGCTCCACGGCGGCTGCGAGACCGGGGACGCGAAGGCGACCACGGGCGGGAACCTGCCGGCGCGCTGGGTGATCCACACCGTGGGACCCGTCTGGCGCGGCGGCTCGCAGGGGGAGCAGGAGCTCCTCGCGTCGTGCCACACGCGCTCGCTCGACGTCGCGCGCGAGCTCGGCGCACGCACCGTCGCGTTCCCTGCGATCTCGACCGGCGTCTACGGGTATCCGGTCGAGCTCGCCGCCCCGGTCGCAGTCGGCGCGGTGCGCGGGCACGACCTCGACCTCGTCCGGTTCGTGCTCTTCGGCGACGACGCCTACGAGGCGTTCCGTCGCGCGGCGGCATGAAGGCCGCCATCATGGACTCGGTCGTCGGCGGCGCCGACGACGCGGAGGTCTTCGCACGCGCGCTGCGGGTCGGCGTGGCCGGGGTGGAGATGAACCTCACGCGAACGCGGCTTCGTGCGGGCGCGCTCCCGCGCGCGGCGCACGGGCTCTCGATCCCGTCGCTCGTGCTCGGCGAGCACAACCACGGCGGGATCGCGGACGCCGATCCGTCCGTCGCGGCCGCGGCGCGCGAGGACGTTCGCGTTGCGATCGCGCAGGCGGCCGAGGTCGGCGCCGACGCGATCCTCGTGCCGTTCTTCCTGCGCGGCGAGCTCGCGGGGGACGAGGACGTCGAGCGCGCCGGCGCCGCGTTCGCCGAGCTGTGCCCGCTCGCCGCGCAGCGCGGCGTCTCGCTGCTCTACGAGGGCACGCTTCCGGCGCGGCGCGTGCGCGTTCTGGCGGATCGTGTCGCGTCGCCCGCGTTCGGCGTCTACTTCGACCTCGCCAACCCGCTCGTCGACGGGCTCGATCCGCCGACGGAGCTGCGCGCGCTCGGCGACCTCGTGCGCCGCGTGCACGTGAAGGACGCGCGGGTGAAGCGTGGCGACGTCGCGCCCGGCCTCGGCCGCGTCGATTTCTCCGCGAGCGTGCAAGCGCTTACTGAAACCGGTTACACGGGGTGGCTCGTGCTCGAGACGCCGGCGGGGCCACCGGAGGTGGTCGCGCGCGATCTTTCGTTTGCCCGCCGGTATTTCCCCGAGCTCGAGCCGCGCGTCGACTGGCCGCGCTTCGGCGCGTTCTCGTACGACTTCGCCGCCGGGGAATGGAACCGCTTACGTGAAGCGTTTACACGGCTCGGACTGGAGTGGGTGCAGCTCGGCGGCGACCTGCTCCTCGAGGCGCTCGACGATCCCGCGGCGGCGCAGCACGGGCTGCAGGTCGCCGCGCTCGCCGGCTACCGCAACCTGATCGCGCCCGACGCGCAGGAGCGGCGCGAGAACCTGCGGTTCATCGCGCGCTGTCTCGAAGCGGCGCCCGCGCTCGGCACGTACGTTGTCGCGACCGAGGCGGGGACGCGTAGCACCGAGAGCGAATGGGCCGACCATCCCGACAACCGCGGTGAGGAGGCTTGGAGCCTCTTCGTCGACGCGATCGACACGCTGCTTCCGATCGCAGAGCGCGCCGGCACGGTGTTGGCGCTCGAGGCGTCCGTGAAGCACGTGCTGCGCAACGTGAGCCGGATGCTCGACGTACTCGACCGCTTCCCGTCGCGCCACCTCCAGCTCGTGTGCGACCCGTACAACTACGTGTCGCGCGACCTGCTCCCAGCGCAGGAACGCCACACACGCGAGCTCCTCGACCGCTTCGAGCACCGCTTCGTCCTCGCCCACGGCAAGGACGTGGGCCCCGGCGGCGCCGAGGAGTCGACACCCGAGCTCGGCACGGGCGTCTTCGACCAGCGGCCGTACGTGGAGTTCCTCCGCACGCAGCGGCCCGACCTGCCGCTCATTCTCGAGCATCTGCCGCTCGAGCATGTACCGGCGGTGATGGAGCGCGCCAGGCGCGCGGTTGGCAACTAAGACGTCTCCGGTCCGCTGTGGATGCTTCTCGGCTACAGCGAGCCAAGCGGAGCAATCGCGCGAACCTGTTGTCCCGTGACCTGTGCAATCACGTCGAAGTCGCGGTCGTAGTGACAGACGGGAACACCTGCGTTCTCGGCTGCGGCGGCGACTAGCAGGTCGGGGAGCTTGACTTGGCGATGGTGGAGGGGGCCTCGGGCAGCCAATCGCTCGAAGATCTCGGTCGCCCGCCTCCAGACCGCAGCGTCGATCGGGATCTCGTCGAGGGCGTCGAGCTGGTCGCGACGGCGCCGGAAGGCGTTCACGTGCTGCGACTCCCAGAGAAGCTCGAGCTTCACCATCGGACATGTCGCCAGATCGCCGGCGAGCAATCGGTTCTCGAAATCGCGAGAAACTGCCGGATCCTTCCGGCGGTTCGTCCACGCGCTCGTATCCGCGAGCTCCCTCGTCACGTACGCGTTCGCCGCAGGCGGTCGAGGGCGTCGGGTGTGAGCTCCTCGAACGTCTCCTCGGCGAGCGCCCGGAGCTTCTCGCGGCGCACCACCTCGGCCAAAGCGCGGTGGATGGTGTCCGTCGTCCCGCGCGTGCCGAGGATCTCTCTCGCTTGCGCGACCAGATCGAGCTCGAGGTTGAGCGATGTACGCTTGATCACTTCCACAGTGTATAGACTGCCAGCTGTACGAGGGGCATATCAAGATGTCCCTTTCAGACGTACCAGGCGCGTGGATTGGGGTCCAGCATCCCCGTCGAGTCTTCACGTTTGCACTGCAAGGGTGAGCGCGAGGCAGCGGTGTTCCCGTGAGAATTGGACGGTGAGCAAGGCGACGCAAACCTCGCTCCGCGATGCGATGTCGCGGATGGTGCGGGAAAACTCGTCGTTCGCGATCTATGTCGTTGGAGCATCGATCGTCTTAACTGGATGTGCCGTCTTCCTGGCGGTCTCACACGCGTACGCATGGGCGTTGTTCGCGGCCGCCGCGGCCGTCTACAGCGGCGCTGCGTTCTTCGACGCGGTGCTGTTCGGACGAGGAACGCCGCGCAACGCCGTTCGCGCCATCGGATTGCTTCTCCTCAGGCGGGGAGTTCGTCGAGGCTGACGGCGCGCCCGGCCTCGTCGGCCGAGCGGCACGCGGCGAGCGTCATGCGCAGCGTGAGAAGGTTGTTCCGCGCCGAGTTGAAAGGCTCCCGCTGCTCAGCGATCGCGCACATCAGCTCTCCCATCGAGCCCGCGAAGCCGTCGGGGAGCCACTCGCCGGCGAGCTCGAAGCGCGTCGTCTCGCCGTCGCCCTCGAGCTCGACGAAGTCCGAGCCCTTGCGGACGCTGCCGCGGATCGTGCCTTCGGTACCGTGGATCCAGAACGGATTGCCCGGGCGCGCGGTGCGCGACGAGCCGACGCTGCGGATGACGCCGCTTGCGCCGTCTGCGTAGTCGAACGCGATCACGGCCCCGAGCGGCGCGATGCTCTCGGGCGGCTGCGCGGGCGTGCGGTATTCCCACGCGCGCACCGCCGTCACGTCGCGCGCGGCGAGCCAGCAGCGCGTGATGTCCGTCCAGTGCAGCGCGAAGTCGTAGATCACGAGGTGTTCGAGCTCGTCGAACGGCGTGCCCACGATCCAGGCGAAATCGTGATCGAAGAGGTGCGTGACGGAGAAGACCTCGCCGATGGCGCCCGACTCGACGAGGAGCGTCGCGATTCGCCACGGCGGCGCCCACCGGCCGTTCTGGTTGACGGCGACCGTGACGCCCCGCCGCTCGGCTTCCTCGACGACCTCGCGCGCCGCACGTGCGTCCGACGCGAGCGGCTTCTGCGCGAGCACATGCTTGCCCGCCTCGATCGCACGCCGAATCAGCTCGAGGCGAACCGACGGGTGCGTCGCGACGTCCACGACCTCGATCGCGGGGTCGGCGAGCAGCTCGTCGAGCGACGCGAAGACGCGCGCGTCGACGCCCTCGGTCGCCGCGGGGTTCGGGTCGTAGACGCCGACGACGTGCAGACCGTACTTCGCGTACGCGGGCAGGTGCGCCTGCTTCGCGATCGAGCCGCAGCCGACCAGTCCGATCCCTGGCCGGTAGCCGTCGGGAAACCGCGGCCGGAACTCGGGAGCTAGGACGCTGCGCCCTCCGCCTCGCGAACGGGCGCGTCGACCACCGCGCGCGTCGAGCGGTCCATCCACCGGATCCGCTCCGGCTCGAGCCGCAGCCAGACGTCGGTCCCGGGCGCCGGGAAGACGTCCGGCCTCGTCGAGACCTTCACGAGGTCCTCGCCCGTTCGCACCGTGAGCAGGTTGTGCGAGCCGAGCGGCTCGAGCACGACGAGCTGAGCGCGGATCAGGCCCGCTCCCGCCTCGCGCTCGACGCCGATCGCCTCCGCCCGGATGCCGAGCACGAGCTCCTTGCCGGTGAGCGCATACGCCTGTGACTCCGGGAGCGGGAACGACCCTCCGCTCAGCTGCACGCTCGGCGGGCCGCCGTTCCGCACGACCTCGGCGTCAAGGAAGTTCATCGGCGGCGTGCCGATGAAGCCGCCGACGAACATGTCCGCCGGATGGTCGTACACCGCGAGCGGCGTGTCCATCTGCACGATGCGCCCGGAGTTCATGACCGCGATGCGGTCGCCCATCGACAGCGCCTCGACCTGGTCGTGCGTGACGTAGATCGTCGTCGACCCGAGCTCCTGCAGGAGCGCCTTCAGCTCGGCGCGCATCTCCATCCGCAGCAGCGCGTCGAGATTCGAGAGCGGCTCGTCCATCAGCAGCACGTCGGCCTTCGTCGCGATCGCGCGCGCGACTGCGACGCGCTGGCGCTGGCCGCCGGAGAGCTGCGCCGGGTAGCGGTCGAGCAGGCCCTCGATGTGCAGCAGCTCGGCGGACGACTGCACGCGCTCGCGAATGAGGCTCGCCTTCTCGTTCTGCATCTTCAGGCCGAACCCGATGTTGTCGGCGACCTTCATGTGCGGGAACACCGCGTAGCTCTGGAACACCATCGCGATGCGGCGCTTGCGAGGCGGCAGGTCGGTCGCGTTGCGCCCGCCGATCCACACGTGGCCGCCGTCGACCTTCTCGAGCCCGGCGAGGCAGCGCAGGAGCGTCGTCTTCCCGCACCCGGACGGGCCGAGCAGCACCATGAACTCGCCGTCTGCCACCTCGAGGTCGACGCCGTCGACGGCCGCGACCTTGCCGAACATCTTCCTGATGCCCTCGAACTTGACCTCAGCCATGCCTCACCTCACCACTCGACCCCACATGTTGAAGACGTACTTGCGGATGACGAAGATCACGATCAGCGACGGCGCGAGCATGAAGAAGCCGCCGGCGAAGCGGAAGGGCAGCGGCGACTGGTTCAGCACCGCCAGCACCTGGGCCGGGAGCGTACGGTGCTGCAGCGTCAGGATCGACGCCGCGAAGACCTCGTTCCACGAGATGATGAAGACGAAGATCGCGGCCGCCGCGAGGCCGGGAAGCGCGAGCGGCAGCACGACGCGCATCACCGCCGAGAAGCGGGTGCAGCCGAGCGTCAGCGCAGCCTCCTCGAGCTCGACCGAGATGCCCGCGAACACGCTCGACGTCACGAGCACGGCGAACGGGAGCGCGAGCGCCGTGTGCGCGAGCGACACGCCGAGGATGCTGTCGTCGATGCCCCAGCGCAGGAACAGGACGGCCAGCGGGATCGAGAGGATCACGATCGGGAACGCGCGCGTCGAGACGATCGCGAGCCGGAACGTGTCGGCGCCACGGAACGAGAAGCGGGCGATCGCGTAGCCGGCGGGAGTCCCGATCGCGAGCGCGATCACGAGCGTCACGGCGGCGACGTAGACGCTCCGCCACAGCGAGTCGAGCACGCCGTTCGAGTGCAGGAAGAAGTCCATGTTCGCGTACGACAGGTTCGTCGGCACGAGCTTCTTCGGATAGTGGTAGACGTCCTCGGAGCTCGAGAACGCCGCGAGCGTGATGAAGTAGATCGGCACGAGCACCCACAGCGAGAGCAGCAGTGCCGCCGTGTACAGCCCCACCCGTCCGAGCACGCGCGTCATCGCAGGAGCTGCTCCCTCGGCGTGCGCAGCAGCCGGATCACGAGCGCCGCCGACACGACGGACAGGATGAGGATCAGCGACGCGTACGCGGCCGCGACGTTGTCGTCGAGGTAGCTCGAATCCCACCGCCACGCCTCCGCGGCGAGCACGGTCGCGCCGTTGCCCGTGATCGCGATCACCGTCGAGAAGACCTCGAACGCGAGGATGATCCGCAACAGCAGCGCGACCTGGATCGCGGGCTTCAGCATCGGCAGGACGACGTACCGCACGCGGCGGAGGAAGCCGGCGCCGAACACCTCCGCGGCCTCGCCGTAGTCGCGCGGGATCCCCTGGAGGCCCGCGACGAGGATGATCATGATCAGCGCCGTCGACCGCCACACCTCGGCGGTGACGACGGTCAGGAGCAGCAGGCTCCGGTGCCGCGGGTCGATCCAGATGAACGGCTGGTCGAGGATCCCGGCCTTCTCGAGGAGGGTGTTCAGGTAGCCGTTCTCCGTGAAGATCGCCGACCACACGATCCCGGCCGCGAGGTCGGAGATCGCGAGCGGGAGCAGGAAGATGTAGAGCAGGAGGCCGCGCCCCTTGATCTGCGCGTTGATGAGGAGCGCCATCGCGAGCGCGAGCACGAACTGCACGGGGACGATCACGACGATCAGGAGCAGCGTGAACTTCCACGCCTCGGGGAACGCCGTGTCGTGGTACATGCGCCGGAAGGGCGCGAACGTCCAGATGCCGTCGACGCGGAACGCGAGCTCGAAGGCCTGGATCATCGGCCACGCGAAGAACACGGCCAGGTAGGCGACGGTGGGGAGGACCAGCCAGTACGGCAGGCCCTCCCACCGCCGGATGCGGCGCGCAAGCGGAACGGGTTGCGCGACGGTCGTCACGCGGTCACTTCACCTGGCACGTTCCGCTCGATACCGGATCGGGCGACCAGCACGGCGCCTTCGCGCGGTCCATCAGCGCCTGCAGCTGCGACGCCTCGTCGGCGAGCACGGTCGTCACGCTCTCGTTCTTCGTGACGATGCGCGTGAACGTGTCGCGGTAGATGCGGTTGAAGTTGCCGCCCTCGGAGCCGAGCCCGATCGGGAGCAGCGACGGGAGCGCCTTCGGGGAGCGCTGCTGGAGCTTGACCGCGTTCGACTCGGCGCGCTGGCCGGCCGAGATCGACTTCGACAGCCGTCCCGCGACGACCGGGAAGAACCCGACCGCGGACAGCGTCTTCGCCTGCGTGCTCAGCTTCAGCAGGTGCCGGATGAGGAGCTTCGCGCCCGCCTGGTTCGGCGAGCTCTTCGGGATCGCGAGGCCGGCGAGCACCGGCATGAATGCGAGCCCCTTCGGGCCGATCGGGGAGGGGAAGAGCGCGAAGTCGTTCGGCCGGGCCTTCAACGCGTTGGTCAGCCGCGCGACGTGCTCCCACGCGATGAGCACCTCCTCGTTCAGCAGCGGGTCCTGCATGAACTCGTACGCGAGCGACTGCGGGTGCACCGACCCCCAGAGGCTGCGCATGTACTCCCACCCGTTCGCCGCTCCGGGGCTCTTGAACGTCGTGACGACGCCGCCGCTGAACGCGGGAACGAGGTAGCCCTGGAAGAAGCGGTGGATGAGCCCGTTCGCCCCCGCGGGGAAGCCGAGCCGCTCGCGGCCGACCTTGTCCTCGATCGTCCGCGCCCACGTGCGCAGCTGCCCGTACGTGAGCTTGTTGACGTTCGCGCCCTTCGGGAGGTACTGCAGCACCTTCTTGTTGGCGACCATCACGTATGTCGCCTGCATCCACGGGATGTAGAGCTGCTGCGATGTCCCGAGCTTGCCGAGCTTCATCAGGTTGGGCGCGATCGCGGACTTGCCCTTGGTGAAGTCCTTGGCGATGTCGGAGAGGTCGATCAGCTGGTTCTTGTCCTCGAGCGTCGAGAACGTGCCGTGCAGCGCTCCGAGCACGTCGACCGTTCCCTTGCCGGCCTTCGCCTCGGCCGAGACGCGGTTGATGAACACCGAGTCACTCGCCGCGAAGATCGCGTCGACCTTGCCGTCGAAGCCCGCGAGCAGGATCGACCGGAACGCCTCGGACTCGTTGACGGTGTTGAGCTGGGTCGAGAAGAACGTGACGTTCCCCGCAGCCGCGTCCGCGCCGAACGCGTCCGGGACGCCGGCGAAGAGACTCCCCGCCGTGATCGCGCCGCCGGCCGCGGCTGCGCGCAGCAGCAGCGTGCGGCGGTCGACCTGTTCCTGCCAGTACGGGTCGTGCGTGTTGTCGCTCATGCGACCTCCTCTCCTTCCTCACGAAGCAGGTCGAGGACGAGCGCCGCGGTCCAGGCGAACTGCTCGCCCCCGTGGCCCTCGCCCGTCGTCGGGCTGTAGTGCTCCCAGAAGCCTCCGCGCCGCGAGAGGCCGATCACGGCCGACCGGACCTGCGCGGCCAGGTCGCGGTACCCGTAGCGCTGCAGGCCGCGGTACAGGACCCAGTTCAGGATCGGCCACACCGGGCCGCGCCAGTACAGATTCGGCTCGAACCGCGGGTCGCCCGGCGGGAGGCTCGTCGCCGCCCAGCCGCCGTCGACGCTCATGCCGGCCCCCGGCAGGCTCTCGATCATCTGCCGCGCGCGCTCGGCGGTCGGCACGCCCGCATACAGCGGCGCGTATCCGGACGAGCTGCGGGCCCGCACGCGCTCGCCGGCGCGCACGTCGAAGTCGACGTAGAGCGCGTCGTCGGCGTCCCACAGCTTCTCGTCGATGCCGCGGGCGGTCAGGTCGGCCCACTCCTCGAACGGAGCGGGATCGCCGCCCGCGACGCGCGCGATCTCGGCGAGGTCGCGGTTCGCCTGCACGAGCAGCGAGTTGAACAACACCGCCTGGACCGCGAACGGCGCCGCGGCGCGCATCTCCCCCGCGTCGTAGCGGAGGTCGCGGAACACGTGGACGAGGTACGCGTACCGGTCGTAGTCGGCGTTCGTCGGGCGCTCCGCCGCGTCGGCGAGCGTCACGTCGACGCGCTGGTAGTCGGGGATCTCGTCCGGCTCGACCGTCATGCGTGCGAGCGCGTCGTCCCAGAGCGGCGAGTTGTCCATCCCCGACTCCCACGGATGCCAGACCTCGACCAGACCGTCGCCGTCGCGCACGCGCTCGCGGTAGAGGTATCCGTGCCACGCGGCGAGCTGCGGCATCAGCTCGGCGAGAAACGCGCGCGCCTGCTCGACGTCGGCCGCGTTGCGGTAGACGGCGAGCGCCGCAGTGGCGTGGATCGGCGGCTGGACAATGCCGCTCGTGCGGGGTTCGTCGGGTGCGTCGGGCGAGCGCTCGGTCTGCCAGAACTCAGGCCCCGGGAAGTAACGCGCGCCGGCGGTGAAGACGATGTGCGGCAGCATTCCGTTCGCCCACTGGCCGGCGAAGAGCGAGCGCAGCTCGGTCTCGGCGCGCGCCTGGTTCCACGACGAGTAGCCCATCGCGATGCAGGCCGAGTCCCAGCTCCACTGGTGCGGGTAGAGGCGCAACGACGGCGACGTGGCGTGTCCGAGCCAGTTGGCTTCGAGCACTGCACGCGCGCGCCGTGCCAGGTCGGCGTCGACCACGATCGCCTGCTCCTCCGCGAGGGGACGGATTTGTTACGCGGCAGTAACAAATCACGCCGCGGGCGTTATTGTCAATGGGGCGCGATGGCGCTCGACCCGGCGCAGCCGATTCCGCTCTACTTCCAGCTCAAGACGCTCCTGCTGGAGGAGATCCTCGCGGGCGCCTACGGCGCCGACGGCCGGCTGCCGACCGAGCACGAGCTGATCGATCGCTACCGCATCTCCCGCACGCCGGTCACGCGCGCGTTGTCGGAGCTCGCGGGGGAAGGCGTGATCCTCCGGCACCGTCGCCGCGGCACGTTCGTCAACCCGCACTGGCTGCGCCGGCGACCCGAGCAGCCGGAGGTGCGGATCGTGGTGCCGGAGGGCCCCTGGGACGCGCTGATCAGGAACGGCCTGCCCGACGAGGTCCAGGTCAACATCGTCACCGTCCCGCGACCCAGGCTGCACCAGGCGCTGACACACGCCGTGGGCGAGGGTCAGGCGCCGGACCTGGCCGTCCTGGACAGCGTGTGGGTCTCCGAGTTCGCCGCAGCAGGGTTCCTGTACGCGCTCGAGGACCTCGACGGCGACTGGCTTCGTCTCGAGCACGAGGCCGACTTCCTCGCGCCGCTCGTCGCCGCCGACCGCTACGAGGGGCAGACGTTCGGCGTATCGGCCGCGGCCGACGTGGCCGGCCTCTGGTACCGGCGGCGCGAGATCGAGGCGCTCGGCGTCGGCCCGCCCACGACGTGGGCGGAGCTGCGGTCGGTGGCGCAGGCGCTCGCGCGGAGCGGGATGCGCCACCCGATCGTGATGCCGGGCGGGTCGCGCGGCGACGAGACGACGACCTACGTGCTGACGTCGGTGCTCGCCTCGAACGGCGCGTGTGTCGTCTCGCCCGACGGGGTTGCGCTCGACTCGCGCGCGACCGCGCAGGCGCTCCGGTACCTCCGCCGCCTCGTCGACGACGGCCTGATGCCGCGCGAGGTGGTGAGCTACGAATGGAACCGGCCCATCCGCGAGCTCGCCGCGGGCCAGGCGGCCGTCTGCTTCGGCGGCAGTTACGAGACGGCCGGCCTCGCCGACGCGATGAACGTCTCGCTCGAGGAGCTGTGGGACCACGTCGGCTTCGTCGCAGTGCCCGCGGGCCCGAACGGAACGCCGGCGAGCGTCACCGGCGGCATGGTGCTCGGCATCTTCCGGCAGGCGGCACAGCCGCGCCTGGCGATGCGCCTTCTGCAGAGCGTGCTCGCACCCGACGCGCTCGAGCGGATCGCGCCGCGCATCGGTCGCGTCCCTCCGCGGCGGTCCGCCGTCTCGTCACCGTTCGGCGAGTTCGTCGTCGACCTGCTCGGCCGCGCCGTCACTCGTCCGGCGACGCCCGCGTACCCACGCGTGTCGGCCCAGCTGCAGGCGATGCTCGAGGCGGTGCTGACCGGGCGGCTGACGCCGGCCGCCGCCGCCGGGCGGACCGCCGAGATGATCGGCGCGATCACGGGCCTGCCCGTGCTGCACGAAGGCGCCGTGCCGGTCGGCTGATGGCGCGCGTCGTCTCGTTCGTCGCACCGTGCAAGGTCGTGGTCCGCGAGGAGCCCGACGCGCCGCTGCTCGACGGCGGGGTTCGCGTCGAGACGGTGTACTCGGGCGTCTCCGCCGGCACCGAGCTGACGCAGTACCGAGGCTCCAACCCGCACCTGCACCGGCGCTGGGATCCCGAGCGGCGGCTGTTCGTCGCCGGAACCGCCGGGGAGCCGTATCCGCTCGTCGCCGGCTACGAGGAGGTGGGGCGCGTGGTCGAGGGCGCGCTCCCGCCCGGCACGCTCGTCTGGGGCGCGTGGGGCCACCGGAGCACGGCGGTCGTCCCGGGCGCGCGCGCACGCGAGTGCGTCCTGCCGGACGGACTCGCGCCGCTCGCGGCCGTGTTCGCGCGCATCGGCGCGATCGCGTTGAACGCGGTCCTCGACGCCGACGTGCACGTCGGCGAGACGGTGGCGGTGTTCGGGCAGGGCGTGCCGGGTCTGATCGCGACGCAGCTCGTCTCGCTGAACGGCGGTCGAGTGATCGCGGTCGACGCGATGCCGCGCAGGCTGGAGCTCGCGGGCGAGCTCGGCGCCGCGCACGTGGTCGAGGCCCGCGGGCGCGTCGCCGAGGAGATCCGGGAGCTCACCGGCGGCCGCGGGGCCGACGTGTCGATCGAGATCAGCGGCCGCTACGAGGCGCTTGCCGAGGCGATTCGCGCGACCGCGTACAACGCGCGCGTGGTAGCCGCGGGGTTCTACCAGGGGGAGGGGACAGCGCTTCGCCTCGGCGAGGAGTTCCACCACAACCGCATCGCGATCGTCTCGTCGCAGATCTCCGGTGTATCGCCGCGGCTGGCCGGCCGGTGGGACCGCGCCCGCCTCGAGCAGACCGTCATGCAGCTGGCCGCCGGGGGCCGACTGTCGCTCGAGCCGCTCGTGACGCACCTCGTCCCGGCCGAGGACGCCGCAGACGCGTTCCGGCTCCTCGACGAGCACCCCGAGGACGCCGTGCAGGTCGTGCTCGAGTTCGTTCGCGACTTGTAGAGCAGCTGTTTCGGTCAGCGTGCGGAGTCTGCGAGCAGCGCGCGAGCCGCCTCCACGTCCGACTCCCGCACGAGGATCTCGCGCGGGCCGGACGCCGTGAAATCCTCGAGCGGCGAATCGATCGCCTCGGTGTCGCGGTAGGCGCAGTCGATGCCGGCCGATCGGAGCAACCCACAGACCACGTCCGCCTCCGGCCCGTCGGACACGACCGTCACCACGACGCCTTCACCCGGCTCCATACCCGCAGGCTACTCGACGGTCACACCCGCTCGAGGAGCTCGTCGAGCGGCTTGCGCTTCGCACGCGCGCTCCACTCCTCGGCGCTGCGGGACTCCGGGTCGCGCGGGCGCGCGGGATAGCCGAACGAGAGCACGATGGCGATCGACTGGTCTTCCAACACGCCGACGACGGCGTTCGCGGCGTCGCGGTCGGCGATCCCGTTCGGCGAGCCGCCGACGCCCTCGTTCCAGGCCGCGAGGAGCATGTTCTGCGCGCAGCGCCCGGCGTCGAACGAGACGGGTCCCTTGCCGCTGACGACGAGCGCGACGACGAGCGCCGCGCCGCGGACGTTGTCCGGCTCGAACACCGCATCCGCGAGCGCTGTCTGCGCCTCTCCCGAGACGAGCACGAACCGCCACGGCTGGCGGTTCGAGCCGCTGCCCGAGAGCCGGCCCGCGTCGAGGATCCGCCGCACGACCTCGTCGTCGATCGGCCTGCTGTCGTAAGCCCGCACCTCCCGTCTGGACGCGATTGCGAGGAAAGTGTCCATGGCGCGCAGCCTTGCACGCCGCAGGCCTTCGACGCGCTGACCGGCCGGGGTCCGGACGGAGGTTGATATATTCCCATATAGGAATATGATTATTCCATGGCTCGAGCGGCGACCACAGCGGATGCGTTCAACGCGGTGGCAGAGCCCCGGCGGCGCCAGATCCTGGACGCCCTCGCCGGCGGCGAGCGCGCCGTGAACGACCTGGTTCGCATGCTCGGGCTGGCTCAGCCACAGGTGTCCAAGCACCTACGGGTGCTGCGAGAGGTGGGAGTGGTCGACGTGCGTGACGAAGGGCGGCAGCGCCTGTACCGGATCGACGGCCGCGCGCTCAAGCCGATCCATGACTGGGTGAAGAACTACGAGCGCTCCTGGACGGAACGTTTCGACCAGCTGGAGGCCGTGTTGGAGGACCTCGAGCAGGAGGAGAAGGGAGCTGGCGGCGGTGACGAGTAGCGGAACGGCGTCGGTGACGCTCCCCACGGATGAGCAAATCCTCATCACGCGGGAGTTCGACGCGTCCAGGCACCTGGTCTACAAGGCGTGGACGACGCCCGAGCTGGTCAAGCGCTGGTGGCACGCGAACCGCGGGGAGGTGACCGTCGCCGAGATCGACCTGCGCGTCGGCCGGACGTGGCGGTACGTGGCGGGTGACGGACGATGGCTTCGAGGTCGCCTTCCACGGCGAGTACCGCGAGATCGTCCCGAACGAGCGGATCGTCTCGACCGAAGTCTACGAGGGCGCGCCCCAGGGCGAAGGACCCGAAGAGGGAACGCTGAACACCGCGACCTTCACCGAAGCGGACGGGCGCACGATGCTGACGATCCTCGTGCAGGCCCCGAGCAGGGAGATCCGCGACGCCATCATCGACTCGGGGATGGAGGCCGGCATGCAGGACGCGATGGAGCTCCTGGAGCAGGTCGCCGTCTCGCTTCGCTGAGCGGGCCTCGCGCGTCTAACCTGGTGACGATGTCCGTCTCGCCGACACGCTCGCTGCAACCGCAGGAGCTGCTCGAAGCGGCCCGCGGCGGCGACGAGGAGGCCTTTCGCCGCATCGTCGAGGAGAACCGCGCGGAGCTCCACGCCCACTGCTACCGGATGCTGGGATCGGTTCACGACGCGGAGGACGCGCTTCAGGACACCTTGCTGCGTGCCTGGCGCGGGCTGCCGGCCTTCTCGGGTCGTAGCTCGCTTCGCACGTGGCTCTACCGGATCGCGACCAACGCCTGCCTGGACGCGATCGCGCAGCGGCCGAAGCGCGTGCTTCCGATCGACCACGGGCCACCGAGCGCTCCGACGACGGATTTCGGGCAGCCGCTCGTCGAGTCGGTATGGGTCGAGCCGTATCCCGATGGAGCGGTCGCGGACGGCTACGCGGCGCCCGACGCTCGCTACGAGCGGCGCGAGGCCGTCGAGCTTGCGTTCATCGCGGCGCTGCAGCACCTGCCGGCGACGCAGCGCGCGGTGCTGATCCTGCGCGAGGTGCTCGGTTTCTCGGCCCGGGAGGTGTCGGAGTCGCTCGACACGTCCGT
>DASXTR010000195.1:0-14201 GCA_036505325.1 Gaiellaceae bacterium | reverse complement strand
CAGCCGCTGATCGACGTGGCGCAGTCAGCCGCGCGGGCCCTCCCGCTGTAGCTCCGCGAAGAGCGCCTGCACGGCGTCGGTCGCGACGACGCGGTCCGCCTCCTCGCGCAGCCGCCGCAGCGCATCCGGCGAGGCGTCGTCGAGCTCGTGTGGGATCCGACGCGGGTCCGGCGCGACGCGGACGAGGCGGATGGTGTCCGACGCCTTCGCCAGCGCGTCGGCGGTGTCGTGCGCGACGAGCCCGGTCGGATAGAGGATCACGCCGGGCATCGCCCTCAGTGCGATCGGGAGCACGCCGCGGAAGCGGGCGGGATAGGGCGGGAAGAACCCGCCGGTCCCGATCGACACCGCGAGCACCTCGCGTGGGCGCTCCTCGAGCGCGAGCGCCAGCACGTACGGCGTCGGGTCGTTCGCTCCGACGCCGCCGTCCAGCCACTCGCCCGCGGCCGGGTCGAAGAACGTCGGCGCCGCCGAGGTCGCCGCCGCGACGTCCCGCGCGAGGGGATCGCCTGCGGCCACCTTCACGCGGCCTGCCCCCGCGTGCGCGCCGCTGTCGAACCACACGATGTCGCGCTGCACGAGGCTGAACGCCGGCACCACGACGCGCGTGGTCGCGCTCGAGAGGCGCATGTCGCCGAGCTCCTCCCGCAGCGCCGCGTCGAGACGGGCGCGCGGGTACTTCGACAGGAAGAGCCGCCGCAGAGGGGTCAGCGGCGTCTGCCGGAAGATCTCCGGCCCGCGCTGCTCGTACAGCGACGCGATCTCCCGGGCCGGCTTCCCGGCGACGAGCCCGAGCGCGACGATCCCGCCCGACGACGTCCCGGCGATGAGGTCGAACACCTGCGCCGCGGGCGCGCCGACCGCCTCTTCCAGGGCTGCGAGGACGCGTGCTTCGAACAGGCCGCGCATCCCGCCGCCGTCGAGCGTCAGGACGCGCACGCCGGCTAGGGCTTTGCGGGGCGCAGCGCGAGCCGGAGCGCGTACGGCGTGGCCGCCAACACCGCCTTGATCCCGAACACGCCGAGGCAGGCGACGAGCGCCGAGCCGGCGATCGGCGGGACGCCCAGTGACTGGCTGCGCACGGCGCAGGAGAGGACGAGCAGGGAGACTGCGACTCCCCAGAGGAGCGCCTGGAGCGAGGAGACGGCGTCCCCCCGGGCGTCCAGTGAGTCGCCGAACGCGACGAGCCCTGCGACAGCCGCGAACGGCACCGCCGCGAGCAGCGCGTAGAAGCCGAGCGTGTGCGCGCCGGTCGAGTCGGCGACCGCCGCGAGGAGCGCGAGCAGGGCCGGAAGCACGCGACGTCCCACGATCTCAAAGGTTCGCTCCGGAGCCGGATGGTCCTTCTATGCTCCGCGCACATTCGACGGAAGGGGCTGTGTATGGCATCGCTGACGTGGCTCGGACACGCCGCGTTCCGGATCGAGAGCGATCGGGGGAAGCAGATCTACGTCGACCCGTTCCTGCAGGGCAACCCGAAGACGCCCGACGGCGAGAAGAGCCCCGAACGCGTCGACATCATCGCGGTGACGCACGGCCATTCCGATCACGCCGGGGAGGCAGCGGCGCTCTCGAAGTCGTTCCCGGACGCGCAGCTCGTCGCGCAGGTCGAGGTCAAGGGCTGGCTCGGGAGCCAAGGCGCGAACGTCGGCGACCTGCCCGGGATCAACAAGGGCGGCTCGCAGGAGATCGACGGGATCCGGTTCACGCTCACGCATGCCGAGCACTCGTCGAGCGCCGACGACGGGACCTACCTCGGCGAGTCGTGCGGCATCGTCATCCGCCTCGAGGACGGCAAGACGCTCTACTTCGCCGGGGACACGTGCGTCTTCGGCGACATGCAGCTCATCGCCCGGATCTACAAGCCCGACGTGGCGGTGCTGCCGATCGGCGACTGGTTCACCATGGGCCCCGACGAGGCGGCGGTCGCGCTCGAGCTGCTCGGCAACCCGCGCTGCGTCCCGTCGCACTGGGGCACGTTCCCGCTCCTCTCGGGGACACCCCAGCGGCTGAAGGAGCTCGCGCCCGGCGCAGACGTCGTCGAGTTCGAGCCGGGAGACTCGATCGAGCTGTGATCCGCGAGCGCTGGTTCGGCGCGACGGGCCGGCGTGTGCCGGAGATCGCGCTCGAGGGCGACTTCGACCTCGGCGATGCGCTCGTCCTCGACGAGGTCGCCGACGACCAGGCGCTGCGCGCGGCGCACGCGGAGGGACGGCCGGTGGTGGTGCGCGCACGCACGGTCGAGGACGTGAAGCGCGCGCTCGCGCGCCCGGAGGTCTCGTGCGCACTCGTCGACGACCCGAAGCTGCTCGACCTCGATCTCACCGAGCTCACGTATGGCGGTTGAGGTCGTCGCCACGTACTCGATCGCCGCCTGCGACCTCGCGGCGGAGCAGTGGGGCGTGGCGACGCAGTCGAAGTTCCTCGCGGTCGGGTCGGTGGTGCCCTGGGCCGAGCCGCGCGTCGGCGCCGTCGCGACGCAGGCGCTCGCGAACCCGCGCTACGGGCCCGACGGGCTGCAGCTGCTGCGCGAGGGCCGCGGCGCGGCAGAGGTCGTGGCGCGGCTGACGGAACTCGACGGCGACCGCGACCACCGCCAGCTCGGGGTCGTCGACCACCGCGGCGGCAGCGCGTCGTTCACGGGCTCGAAGTGCATGGACTGGGCGGGCGGCCTCTCCGGCCCGTGCTTCGCGGTGCAGGGGAACATCCTCGTCTCGCAGGCGACGGTGGCCGCTCTCGCGACGACGTTCTCCGCGACGGACGGGCGACCGCTCGCCGAGCGCCTGCTGGAGTCCCTGGCCGCCGCGCAGGCAGCCGGGGGCGACCGCCGCGGCCAGCAGTCTGCAGCGCTCCTCGTCGTCGAGCAGGACGGCGGTTACGGCGGGCTGTCGGACACGCTCGTCGACCTCCGCGTCGACGATCACCCGCAGCCCATCACCGAGCTCGCGCGCCTCTACGACATCCACCACGCCCTCTTCGGCAAGACGCCGCGCGACCAGTGGGTCAGCGTGGACGACGACCTGCGCGCCGAGCTGACCGAGCGCCTGGCGCGCCTCGGCTACGACGGCGACCTGCCCGTGGCGCTCGACGCGTGGGCGGGAACGGAGAACCTCGAGGAGCGGGTCGACGGCGCCGACCGGCTCGACCCCGTCGTGCTGGAGGAGCTGCGGCGGCGATGACCGAGTGGAAGATCGCGCGGCTCGACGAGCTCGAACGGTTCCCGACCGGGTGGGGCGGCGTGTGGCGGCCGGTGCGACGCCACTTCGACGTGCGGGCATTCGGTGTCAACGCCTGGACGGGCGAGAACGCCGGCGACCACGTGATCGAGCGCCACAGCGAGCCGGACGGGCCGGAGGAGCTGTACGTCGTCTTCGACGGCCGGGCCACGTTCACGATCGGCGACGAGACGGTCGACGCGCCGCGCGGCTCGTTCGTCTACGTCCCTCCCGGCACGTTCCGCGAGGCCGTCGCCGCCGAGCCCGGCACGACGGTGCTCGCCCTCGGCGCCAAGCGCGGCGAGGTGTTCGAGCCCTCCGCGTGGGAGGAGTGGGCCGTCGCCGACGCCTACCGCAACGCGGGCGACCTGGAGCGCGCGCGGTCGATCATGCGCGACCTCGTCGATCGCTCGCCCGACGTCTGGCAGGCGCACTACAACCGCGCGTGCTTCGAGAGCGTCGCCGGTGACGCCGACCAGGCTTTCGAGTCGCTCCGGCGGGCGGTGGAGCTCGACGCGGACGAGGTGCGCCGCATCACCCCCGGCGATCCGGACTTCGACGCGATCCGCAACGACCCACGCTACACGGAGGTGATCGGATGAGCGGCAAGCCCAAGTGGAAGGTCGCGCGCCTCGACGAGATCGAGCGGCGCGGCAGATCGATTCCCGTACGCGAGTACCTCGGCATGACGGCACTCGGGATCAACGCCTACACACCCGACGACGACGGCAAGGTGATCAGCGAGCACGACGAGAAGGGGTCGGGCCAGGAGGAGCTGTACATCGTGCTCGAGGGCAGCGCGACGTTCGAGGTCGACGGCGAGACGGTCGACGCTCCGGCGGGGACGCTCGTGTTCGTCGGGCCCGACGCGCGACGCAAGGCGACCGGTGACGCGACCGTGCTCGTGCTCGGCGCCACTCCGGGCGAGGCTTACCAGGCGTTCGACTGGGGCGAGGCGTGGCCGTTCCACAGCGAGTCGATGACCGCGTACGGCGACCAGCGTTACGCCGACGCAGTTCGGGCGGTTCGGAGCGGCCTCGAGCAGAACCCGGACCACGCGGGCCTCCACTACAACCTCGCCTGCTTCGCGACGCTCGCAGGAGACACCGGCGACGAGACGTTCGTTCACCTTCGCCGCTCGGTCGAGCTCTTCCCGCCGTTTCGCAAGCAGGCACTCACCGACGAGGATTTCGCGTCCGTCCGCGAGGACCCACGCTTCGAGGAGGCGCTGCGCTGAACGCGCAGGTCGCGACCTTCGACCAGCTCGACGCCGTTCCCGTCGAGGACGGGTTCGTCTGGCGGCCGATCCGACGGCGCTTCGACATCCGCGGCTTCGGCTGCAACGCGTACACGTCGGAGGGCGTCGGGCGGCAGATCGTCGAAGACCACGTGGAGGGAACCGGCCACGAGGAGTGCTACATCGTCGTCCGCGGGCGCGCGCGCTTCACGCTCGACGGCGAGGAGGTCGCCGCGCCCGCCGGCACGATCGTCTTCGTCCGCGACCACGAGGTTCGGCGCGGCGCCGTCGCCGAGGAGGCGGACACCGTCGTGTTCGCGGTGGGCGGCTTCCCGGGGAAGGCGTTCGAGGTGTCCGCCTGGGAGTCGTTCTTCGCCGCGATCCCCCCCACCAACGAGGAGCGGTGGGACGAGGCGATTGCGATCCACGAAGAGGGCCTGCGCGAGAAGCCAGATCATCCGGCCGTGCTGTTCAACCTCGCGCGGGTCGAGGCGCGCGCGGGACGGCGGCTCGACGCGCTCACGCACCTGCAGGACGCGGTACGCCGCGACCCCACGCTCGCCGGGCGTGCCGTGCGGACGAGCGACTTCGCCGCGCTCAGGCGCGAGCCCGGGTTTCCGGCCGCTTAGCGGTCACCGGGTAGCCGGACGCCCGCCTCGCGCGCCCGCGCAACCGTCTCGGACCCCGTTTCGGGCGCGACTACGACGAGGAACGCCCCGAACCCACCGACGACGCACGACTCCACGAGCGCCTGGAGGCCGAGGGCCAGCGCGAACGCCTTGTGGGACTGGTCGCCGCCGAACGGGACGAGGTCGGCGGGCTGGGCGCGTCCGGCCAGGACGTCCCCGTAGGTCACCTTCCCCATCGAGACGTCGACGACAACCGGCCCCTCGTCGTCGGGGATGCCGATCGCGAGCGGTGTCGTCCCCACGAGCGGCGGGCCGCCGCCGGGCGGCGGGAGACGCGCCGGTGACGTCGCCGTGAGCAGGGCGAGCAGTCCCGCCTCGGCGAGCCACCGCACCCAGTAGCCGAGCGCTCCCGTCGGGAAGCAGTCGCGCGCGACGATCACCCGGGCCGGCCACGGCGGCTTCTCCTCGAGTGACCGGCAGATCGCGCCGAGCGTCAGATACCCGAGGGCGCCGCGGGCGTCCCACAGCTCGAAACCCGGGTACTCCGCCGTCTTGGCCGGCCTCGCGGCCGGATCGAGATCGGGCAGCGTTGCGAGCCAGTCGACACGGGCCAACCCATGTCCGCGCTTCCCGCGCTGCTCCGAGTCGAGGAAGTGGTCGGCCAGGAGCTCGGCGTCGTCCTCGGCGAAGCCGAGCTCCCGCAACCGCGGGAGGACGTCCTCAGGCTGCACGGCGGCGGGCGACGACCGCGAGCCCGAGCAGCACCGCCGCCGCGTAGACCCCCGGGTGGATCCGCCGCCGCGCGTGTGGGACGAAGCACGCACTGAACTCGAGGATCGGCCACCCGCGGTCGCGGGCCGTCCGCCGGAGCGACCGGTCGGGATTGACCGCGACCGGGTGTCCGACGGTCTCGAGGAACGGCAGATCGGTGTGCGAGTCGGAGTACCCTGTGCACTCGGCGAGCTCGAAGCCTTTCCCGGCAGCGAGCTCGCGCAGCGCCTCGGCCTTCCCTTCGCCGTGCGCGGCACGCAATGACTTTCCCGTGTAGGTCCCGTCGACGATCTCGCACGTCGAGCCGATCGCCCCGTCGAAGCCGAGGTCCTCGGCGATGTGCTCGACGATCTCCTGCAGCGTCGCCGACACGATGTAGACGCACTCGCCGCGCTCGCGGTGCTGCTGGACGAGCTCGAGCGGCTCCGCGTACACGAGCGGTCGCAGGACCGGCTCCATGGCGTTACCGACGAGCTCGCGCATGTCCTCGACCGTGAACCCCTTCAACAGCATCATCCCGTCCTCGGCCGCGGCGCGAACCGCCTCGGCGCTGGCGCCGCGCATCACGAACAGGAGCTGCCAGAGCGCCGACTTCGCCAGCTGCCAGCGCGAGATCACGCCGCGCTCCTGGAACGACCCGGCGAGCGCGAGCACGGACGAACGCCGGAGCAGCGTGCGGTCGAGGTCGAAGAAGGCGGCGGCGACCGGGGCCACCTCGGCACTCTAGTGACCGCTCGTCGAGATTCACGAAGTTGGCGCACTCCCGTGACAGACACGCGCGATCCGAACCGGTAGCCTCGCAGGCGGGTTTGCGGGTGGTGGGGCTCGCCCCACCCGGGCGGGGGAACGCGCGCGGGTGGGCGCGCGCGCGAGTGCCTCTTACAGCGCGCGCCCTACGAGACGAGCGGCAGCGTGCGGGTGAAGCCGCCGCTGCGGCTCTCGTCGACCACCCGCGCGATCTCGAAAATCGCCCGCGCCGGCTCGGAGTCGGGCGCGCGCAGGACGACCGGCTCGCCG
This sequence comes from Gaiellaceae bacterium, assembly GCA_036505325.1. GTDB lineage: Bacteria > Actinomycetota > Thermoleophilia > Gaiellales > Gaiellaceae > PALSA-600. Next base: position 7,332 of record DASXTR010000195.1, on the reverse strand, counting down.
GCGTCACCCGCCTCGCGCATCGCGACGTCGAGCGGCACGTGCCCGAGCAGCGGCGCGCCGATCTCCGCAGCCAGACGCTCGCCGCCGCCGGCGCCGAACACGTCTGACGTCATGTTCTCGACCACGCCGAGGAGGCGCATTCCGGTCTTCTGCGCCATCGCCGCCGCGCGGCCCGCGACCTCCTGTGCGAGCGGCTGCGGCGTCGTGACGACGAGCGCCTCCGCGCGCGGCAGTAGCTGGGAGAGCGAGATCGAGACGTCGCCCGTCCCCGGCGGCATGTCGACCACGAGCACGTCGAGGTCGCCCCAGTGGACGTCCTGCAGGAACTGCTCGAGCGCACGGTGCAGCATCGGGCCGCGCCACATCACCGGCTGGTTGTCGTCGAGGAAGAAGCCGATCGACATCAGCTTCAGGTCGTGCTTGACCGGCGGGATCATCAGGCGGTCCACGAGCACGGGTCGCTGACGGATGTCCAGCATGTGCGGAATCGAGTGGCCGTAGACGTCCGCGTCCAGCACGCCGACCTGCCGCCCGAGCTGTGCGAGCGCGGAGGCGAGATTGACGGTCAGCGACGACTTGCCGACGCCGCCCTTGCCCGATACGACGGCGAGAACGCGGGTCGCCGGCGAGAGCTGGATGCCCTTCTCTTCCTCCGGCCGGCCGCCGCGGAGCTTGAGCGTCAGTGCGGCGCGCTCGTCGGGGCTCATGACGTCGAACTCGAGACGGACGCTTGCGACGCCCGGGAGGCCGCCGACCTCGCGCGCCACCTGGTCCTGGAAGGAGTTGCGCAACGGGCAGCCGGCGACGGTGAGCGCAATCGTGACCGCCACGTCGCCGCCGTCGATCTCCACGGCGCGCACCATGTCGAGGTCCGTCACGGGCTTGCGCAGCTCGGGGTCGATCACCCTCGAGAGCGCGCCCAGGATCTCGTCGCGCGTCGGCATCGTCCCCATAGGCTACCCGGCTAGCCCTGAGCCGCTGCGGCCTTCTCGAAGGCGAGCATCTCCGCCTGCGGCTCGACGACCTGTCCCAGGCGCTCCTTGGGCCGTACTCCGGTACAAGAGGGAGTGGTCCGGCGGCGAGTTCCCGCAGGACGCGCGCTCCCGGACGATGACGGCTATCTCGATCGCGCGATCCCGCCGCAGTGGAAGAACTGCACGGCCGTGAACAAGCGCTACCCGCACGGCGTCGGCCGCGCCAACGCGCACGATCAAGTCAGAGGCAGCACCGAGCCGGTAACGACCTTCCTCCATAACACGGCGCTCTACAACACCGCGATGAAGTTCAACAAGGGACTGGATCGCGATAAGGACGGAATCGCCTGGGAGAAGGCTTAGTAGCACGATTTCGCGCGTCGTTCTGGCGCGGTTGCAGGACGAGATTGTCCAAAGAGCCAACATTTCCAAAGGCCCTGCAAATCGCCCTCTTTCCACGACGGTCGCTTGCGTTGTGGACACCTGTGTATCTGCGAACATGAGTGCCAAAGGCCCTGCAAATCAGGGCCTTTTCTCGTGCGGAACGTGAACTAAATCCTCATTGCTCCCCTCCCGTCCCTGGTGCCACACTTGCAGGCGTGAAGGTGAGCGTTGAGATTGACCCCACCGCCGCCCTCGTCACTCTGGTGCCGATTCTCCTCACCTGGTTCGGTGGCAGGCGGCTCCTTCGGCACGTCTCCTCGGCGCTCGTGCGGCGGCGCTAGACCACCAGCACCCCTTCGCGCACCTCGATTACGCGGTACTCCTCGTCCGGCTTCAGGAGCACCAGGTGCCCCGGCGACCAGTTCGGGACCGCCGTCTCGAACGTGGACACGGGCGTGCCGTCCTGAAGGACTAGCTCGAACTTGAAGGCCATCGCTGAACTCCTCCGGGGCCGGCGCGGCAAGGCTCACCGGGTGAATCGTCGCAACGCTGGCCGTTCTTTCGAGACACCGGGAATACAGGCGGCTCGCCGGTGTCTTACAACCGTCGGAACAAACGTACTAGGAGGTTGATCATGTTGAAGCTCAAGCTCGTCGCCGCCACCGGAATCGCAACGGCCGCGCTTGGCGTCGCCGGCCTCGTCGCGGCGCCCGACGCGTCTGCGCAGCCGATGTCCTGTGCCGTCGCTTATCAGCTGTCCAGGAGCTACTACGCGACTGCCCAGATCTTGTACGCATACGGCCAGTACGAGGCGGCCTTCTTCTGGGCTGGGAAGGCCTACGGCGTGCTCGAATCCTGCGGCTGACCGCCGCCGAAGAGAGGGCCGCCTCCGGCGGCCCTCTCGACGGGTTGTCGAGCGCGGCGGCAGCGCGTCCCTAGACTAGATTCAGCCGGCCCTGTTGAATCCGACCCAGAAAAGGAACGGGATCGCCGCGAGGATGAAGTTGCGGAGCGGATGCATCGCTGCGGAGGTTGTCAACCTTGGGCTTGTTCGGCCCTCTCAAGTGCGCTTAAACTAGGAGGGTCAACCTCACCGGGTGGCTCGATTCCTAGCTTTTGCCGTAGCTCCAAAGCGTTGGCAATAGCGAAACCCTCCCAGTCGTTGTTGAAGTACGTGAAGACCTCGACGCGCCGCGACCAGTCGCGCAGGCGCTCGGCCCACTCGGCGAGCTCGTCGTGGCTGTAGTTGCCGTTCGCGCCGCGCGCGCCGCCGTGGAAGCGGACGAACGTGAAGTCGGCGGTGAGCTCGTGCGTCTGGAACGCGTGCACCTCCGGCCGGTCGCCGATCACGAGCGCGACGTTGTGCTCGCGGAGAAGCGCCATCACCTCGGGCGCGAACCAGCTCTCGTGGCGGAACTCGATCGCGTGCCGCTGCTTCGGCGGAAAGTCCGCGAGCGCGCGCGCGAGGCGTTCGTCGTCACGCTTGAACGTCGGCGGAAGCTGCCACAGGAGCGGCCCGAGCTTCGGCTCCGCGAGCAGCGGCGCGATCCGCTCGTAGAGGATCTGCAGGTTCGGCCCGACGTCGTTCAGCCGCTTCACGTGCGTGATGTAGCGGCTGACCTTGACGGCGAAGACGAAGTCGCGCGGCGTCTCCTCGACCCAGCGGGCGACGACCGCCGGCTTCGGCAGACGGTAGAAGGTCATGTTGACCTCGACCGTGTCGAAGTGCTTCGCGTAGAAGTGGAGCCAGTTCCGCGCGGCGCAGCGCGGAGGGTAGAAGACGCCGTGGCGCCAGTGGTCGTAGTTCCAGCCGGAGCAGCCGATCCTTATCCGAGCAGAGCGTCCGTCAGCCTGCGGCACAGCTCCGTCGTTCCCGCGGCGACGATGCGCGAACGTCCCTCGAGGTCGAGCGGCGCGCGTCCGAGCGGCGGCGCGTCCGGGAGGTCGATCGCGAGCCCGCGCTCGCGGACGAGCAACTGCGCGGCGGCGATGTCGACCGAGCGTGCGGGCTTGAGCGACACGACGCCGTCGACCCGGCCCGCGGCGAGGTGGCAAAGCGTGATCGCGAGCGACCCCATCACGCGCAGGCGGTGGGCGACGCCCACCATCTTCGCCGCGTCGTCGGCGACGTACTGCGTCGTCGTCGCCTCGAACGACAGGATCTCGATCTCGTCCTTCGGCAGCTGCGTCAGCGGCTCGCCGTCGAGGAGCGCGCCGCCGCCGCGCGTGGCCGTCCACTCCTCGCCGGTGCCGAAGTCGTAGACGTAGCCGAAGACGACGTCGTCGTACGTGTCGCCGTCGGCGACGGCGATCGAGATCGAGAAGAACGGGATGCCGCGCTTGGCGTTCATCGACCCGTCGATCGGGTCGATGACGATCGTCCAGCGGCCGTCGCCCGAGATGCCCACCTCCTCGCTCACGATCCGCACGTCGTCGAGCGCCGCAAAGCGGGGGAGGATCACGCGCTCGGCGGCCTCGTCGATCGCCGTCGTGTCGTCGCCGCCGAGCCCCGCGCCGACGATCGGCTCGCGCTCGGCGCGCCCCGGCAGCTCGCCGAGGACCGCGCGCACATCGTCGGCCGCGGCACGGCAGAGCTCGAGCCACGGCTCGCTCACAGTGGATGGAAGAGGAGCCCCGACGTGAGCTTGGGGTAGAAGAACGTCGACTTCTGCGGCATCGTCTCGCCGCGTGTCGCGAACGCGCGCACCTGGTCGACCGTGGGCGCGCGCACGAGGAACGCGGCCTCGCCCTCGCCGCGGTCGACGGCTGCGCGCGCCTCGTCCTCGTAGGGCGTGTAGGCGACGTCGGTCGCGTATCGCGCGACCGCACGGGCATCGAGCTCGTCGTCAGAGTCGACGCCGACCTCCTCGCCCCCGCGGTAGAGCCGCAGGCCGCCGTTCGCCTCGGTTGTCGGCGGCTCCTCCGCGAACGACCGCACGACGCGATGCGTGGGGAAGATCTCCACACCCGGCGACCGCGACGAGACGAGCACTGCGAACGTGTGCGTGGCCGTCGGGTCCTCCTCGCGGAACGCGACCGCCGTCTCGTACCGGTGATGCCCGTCCGCGATCAGCAGCGGGCCGGGCACGTCGACGGCGTCCGACTCGACACGCCAGACGCGCGTCCGTACTCCGCCTTCCTCGACCTCCAGGTCGGGCCGGCGGTCCGGACGCTCGACGGGCGGCTCGCCGTCGTAGAGGACGAAGATCGGCTCGAGCTGCGTGCGAGTCGCGCGCAGCACGCGCAGGCGGCCCTCCTTCGGCCCCGCGTGCGTCTTCTCGTGAGGCAGCACCTCGCCTGCCCCGTACGGCAGCGCCTCGATCGACCCCGCAAGACCCTCGCGCGTGCGCGCGACGCCGTCGGGGCCGGTGTAGTCCTGCGCGATCCACCACAGCGCCGGCTCCTCCTCGCGCAGCACACCGCTCGCACGCCACTCGCGGAGGTCGAAAGCCGCCTGCTCCTCCGAGTCGGGCAGCGTCAGGTGCACGACGTTATACGGGCTGCGCGCGAGATACGCCCGGCGCTGCTCGTCGTCGATCACGTCGTACGGCGGAGCGACGAGCTCGGCCAGCGGCCCGGCGACCGCCTCGTCGTACCGCAGCGCGCGAAACGGCCTCACGGCAGGCACGACAGGAGCCTAGCCTAGACTCCTTCCGTGATCGCCGACCTGGCGGAGGATCGCGTCGTCGAGGGCGTCTTCGCCGTGCGGACGAAGCGGAAGCTGCGGACGAAGGCCGGGGCGGCCTACCTCGCGCTCGAGCTCGTCGACCCGACCGGACGGATCGAGGCTCGGGTCTGGAACGACGTCGAGCTGCTCGACGGACGCTTCGGCGAGGGCGACGCCGTGCGCGTGCTCGGGCGGGTGGAGCGGTTTCGCGACCGCCTCCAGCTGGACGTGCGCACGCTCGAGAGCGCCGACGTCGACCCCGCGACGCTGACGCCGGCCGCACGGCGCGACGCGGACGAGCTCGACGGCTTCCTCGAGTTCCTCGTCGGCGAGATCGCGCACCCCGGCCTCGCCGCGACCGTTCGCGCCGTGCTCCGCGACCGCGACCTGCGCGCGTATCCGGCGACGCCCGGAGACCACCACTCCTACGCGGGCGGCCTCCTCGAGCACACGGTCGGCGTCGCCACGCTGGCACGCGAGACCTCGCAGCTGCACCCGCGGCTACGAGGCGATCTCCTGCTCGCGGCGGCTCTCGTGCACGACGTCGGGCGGACGCTCGAGCTGTCGCGCGGCCCGGCCTTCACGCCGACCGACGAGGGTCGCCTGCTCGGCCACGTCCACCTCGGCCTGCGGCTGATCGAGCAACACGCCGAGGGTCTCACCACGCCGCAGCGCGCGGAGCTCCTGCACTGCGTGGCGTCCCACCACGACGCGCGCGCCGCCCGGACGGCCGAAGCGGCGGTTCTGTACCACGCCAACCAGCTCGACGCGATCGCCGCGACTCGCCCCGTCGAGTGACGGCGATCCTTCTCGCCCTCGGGGCGAGTCTCTTCTGGGGCGTCGCAGACTTCGTGGGGCCGGTGAAGGGACGGACCCTCGGCCCGCTGCGTGTCCTGCTCTACGTCCAGGCCGCGGGCCTCGCGGCGATCGCGCTCCTCGTCCTGCTCTCGGGACACGGATGGCCGGGGCCCCGCGTCCTGCTCGCCGTGCCGGCCGCGCTCTCGGGGACGCTCGGGCTGTACGCCTACTACCGCGGGATGCTGGTCGGCGCAATCTCGATCGTCGCGCCGGTCGCGGGCGCGTCGGCCGTTATACCGGTGGGTATAGGCATCGCCACGGGCGACCGCCCGTCGGCTCCGCAGCTCGCCGGCATCGCGGCCGCGCTCGTCGGCGTCGCGCTCGCCTCGCGCGAGCCGGGCGAGACCGACCGCACCCTCGCCGCGGGCGTCGGCCTCGCACTCGTCGCCGCCGTCGGGTTCGGCTTCTACTTCCCGCCGATGCACGTCGCGGGGGACGCCGATCCGTGGTGGGCTTCGCTCATCTTCCGCATGACGTCGACGACGGTGATCGGCCTCGCGGTGCTCGCGCGCCGGCCGCCGATCGCGATCCGCCCGCTCGACCTCGCGGTGGTCGCCGCCGTCGGCATCGGCGACATGCTCGGCAACTTCTTCTTCGCCGCGTCGTCGGGCCACGGCCTGGTCAGCGTGACCGCGGTGCTCGCGTCGCTTTACCCGGTCGTGACGATCGCGCTCGCACGCGCTGTGCTCGCCGAGCGCGTCGCACGGAGCCAGCAGCTCGGGATCGTGCTGACGCTCGCCGGCGTCGCGCTGATCTCCATCGGCTAGTTACCCGGAGCCGGGGCAGCGGCCGCCATGGCCCCGCGAAGAACGCTTGACTGGACGCAGGGTCGGGCGAGATCGTGGACGCTGCGTGCCGTTCCTCGGCGCTGCCGCCAACTTCAGGAGCGACGAGAAGGGGCTACCGCTCGGCAAGGACGTCGCGATGGGACTTGTCGAGGAGCTCCTGCGAAAGGATCAGCTCGCGGCAGTGCGCGAGCTGACGGAGCTCACGAAGATGAAAGCCGAGGCGCTTGGAAGCTACGCCGATCTGGCAGCGCTCGGGGTCCACAACCTGGCGCGAGTCGCTCTGCACTACCGGCGCGAGAACGACGCGGAGGCGTTCCTCAGCGTGCTGCGGCGGATCCTCAAGGAAGACAAGGCCGAGCCGTCGCCGCTGCTCTCCGTCCTCGCGCGCCTCCGCCGGAAGAACGGCTCGAACGGTGACTTGCCGCTGCGACTGATCGTCACTACGAACTACGACGGAATGATGGAGCGCGCGCTGAAGTCGAGGCAGATCGCGTACGAGCCGGTCTATCAGCCGATCACCTCGAGGCGGAGCTGATCGAGAGCACGCTTCTCTTCCTCGGCTATAGCCTCGAAGACTGGGACTTCCGCACGATCTACAAGGGCCTCATCGAAAGGCTCGAGGAAGACGACCGCCGGACGTCGTTTGCGATCCATCTGAACC
>DASXTR010000194.1:0-9338 GCA_036505325.1 Gaiellaceae bacterium | reverse complement strand
AGCCGGAGCTCCGCGTCACCGGGCAAAGAGCCGCAGGAGCCGCGCCAGGTACGGCCGCTGCTCGGGTCGGGGGACGATGGCGTCGAGGTGGCCGAAGCGGAGGTTCTGCTCGGCGAGGCCGAAGTCGTCCGGCAGCTTCTCGCGCGTCGTCTGCTGCACGACGCGAGGGCCCGTGAACGCGATCAGCGCGCCCGGCTCGGCGAGCGTGATGTCGCCGAGCGACGCGAAGGACGCGAGCACGCCCGCTGTCGTCGGATGCGCCATCACGGTGATCATCGGCACGCCCGCCTCGTGCAGGTCCTCGACCGCGCACACGGTCTTCGGGAGCTGCATCAGCGAGAGAATCCCCTCCTGCATGCGCGCACCGCCCGACGCGGTCACCGACACGAGCGGCACGCCGCGCTCCGCAGCCGAGTCGCACGCACGCGAGAACTTCTCGCCCACCGCGCTCCCCATCGAGCCGCCCATGAACGAGAAATCCATCACCGAGAGCTCCACCGGATGCCCGTCGAGCGTCGCCTGGCCGATCACGACTGCCTCGCCGAGCCCGGTGTTCAACTCGGCCTCCGCGAGCCGTTCCGTGTACGGGCGGAGGTCGAAGAACTCGAGCGGGTCGTGCGAACGGACGTCGGCGGCCTCCTCGACGAACGAGCCCGCGTCCGCGAGCCAGCCGATCCGCGCGCGGGCCGGCATCGGGAAGTGATGCCCGCAGTGCGCGCACACGTACAACGCGTCCGCCAGCTCGTCGTCGCGGTAGTGCGACCCGCACTTGGGACACGTGTTCGGGTGCTTCTTGGCGGCAGGCGGCGGAGCGTGCTTGTGCTCGACCTGGACGTCGATCCGGGCCTCTGACATTTCGAGATCTTAGACCGCCGACCTTTCCGGCCGGTTACACCGGGTCAGCCCCTGGACACGGCTGGACGAGACATGGCCGTCTCGGCCATCGCTTTGGACGCGCACGTGATCACAGGCCGAGTGCGTGCCCGAGGCGCGCGAGGATCGCCTCGTTGCGAGCGCTCGCGACGAGACCGGTAAACCCGGCGCCGACCGGGCGCGGGATCGCCGCCAGGAGCGGCTCGAGGTCGGCGAGCCTGATCCCGTCCGGCTCGGGCATGAACGCGTCGATCTCGCGCGGGTCGATCGCGTCGCCGTCGAGCGCAACGTAGACGTGCTCCGGGAGCTCACCGAGCTCCTGTCGGATGCCGCGCTCGCGGATGAAATCCACCTCCGGCGGATCGAGGTTGCGCGCACCCAGCAGCGTGACGTCCCGCGCGTCGACGTCGCCGGCGTCGATCAGCATCCGCAGCGGCATCCCCCACGCATTCCCGGAGGGCGAGGTCTCGGGCGTGTTGAGGTCTCCGTGCGCGTCGATCCAGACGACACCGATGCGCCCGTGACGCCGTGCGAGCTCACGCACGGCGCCGATGTGTGAGCAGCAGCAGCCGCCGAGGACGAGCGGCCGCTCCGGCAGCTCGCGCATCTGCCTCGCGATCTGCGCGTCGAGCGTCTCCTCGTCGATCAGTGCCGCCGCAGGCCACGGGAGCTCCATCAGCGCCGCAGCCGCCATCGCGTCACCGCCGTCTCCCCAGGCACGCGCGACCCGCACGAGCCCCGCACCGAACTCGCGTCCGCACGCGTGGCACTGGTAGTCGCCGCCCAGTGAGACCGCGGTGTTCGCACGGCAATCGGGACAGCGTGCGCGGAGCGCGCTCATCTGAGCACGCGCTCGAATGCGTCGATCTCGCGGCTCACCCGCATGCCGGCCTGCTCGTAGAGGCGCGTCGCACCGGTCAGGTTCTCCGAGTCGACGCTCAGGATGACCGTGCGGTCGCCGCGGCGATGGAACTCGCCGAACGCCTCGAGGAGGATCGCGCGCGCGAGGCCGCGCCTGCGCCACTCGCGTCGCACAGCGAGGGTGTCGATCCGGCCGCCGCGCGGCTGCTCGCGGGCGAGCGCCACGCCCACGACCTCGGGGCCGTCCTTGGCGACGATCCAGAGCGTCGGATCGAAGCCGGGGCGGTCGACCGTCCGGCGCCGCCAATCCTCGAACGGCTCGGGCCGGTACTCCCAGTGGTCGTGGAACGCCTCCTCGATCGCCGACCAGATGGCATGCTCGTCGCGCGGGAGGTAACGCGTCGGCACGATCTCCCCGGGCCACTCCGGCGGCGGCGGGTGCCGGTGCAGGTCGACCGTCATCCGCCAGAAGCGGCGGACGAAGCGGTAGCCGCGCCGCTGCAGCAGCCGTCGCGCGACCGCGTTCGACGTCGCGACGCCCGAGCCGATCCGCTCGACGTCGCCGGCGCGCCGCTCGAGCTCGTCGATGAGGAACGAGCCGATTCCGCGGCCCTGGTGCCGCGGGTCGACATACACGTCGATGATCGCCTGCTCGCCGCCGCGGCGGAAGAAGTAGCCGTAGCCCGCGACCTCGTCGCCGGCACAGACGATCACCGCGTCACGCGGAAGGTCGAACGTCTCCCAGTCCTTCGCCAGCTCGCCCGCGTCCGCCTCGGCCTCGCCGAAGTCCTCGAGCTCGGTCGCGCGCAGCAGACCGGCGACCGCGTCGGCATCGGCGGGGGACGGCGCCCGGGCCTCGTAGCCGACGGGCGGCCCTACAGCTGCTTGTCCCACGAGTCAGAGCGTACGGCGACACGCATCCCTGCGCGCTCGTAGAGACGCGTCGCGCCCGTCGGGCTCTCGGCGTCGACGCCCAGGCCGGCGCGGCGCAGCCCGCGCGCATGCAGTTCGCGGAAGGCGTGCCGGAGGAGCGCCTCGCCGAGGCCGCGCCTGCGCCACGCGCGGCGGACGCCGAGGATCGAGATCCAGCCGAGGCCCGCGTCACCGACCCGTTCGCGAAAGGCGAGGCAGATGCCCGCGACCTGGTCGCGGTCCCATGCGAGGAACCAGAGCGACGGGTCGAACCCGCGCGCCTCGAGCTCGAACTTGCGCCACTGCTCGATCGGCGTCGGCCGCCAGTCCCACGCGTCGCGAAATGCGTCCTCCTGTGTCTCGTACGTGATCCGCTCGTCCTCGTCCGGCCGGTAGTTCCGCACGTCGATCCCCATCGGCCATCGGGGTGCCGGCGGAGGCTCCTCGCCGAGGTCGATCGCCATCTCGAAGCTCGAGCGCACGCGCTCGTAGCCGCGCTGCGCGAGCACGGCCGCGAGCGCATCCTGCCCCTGCCAGACGGGGAGACGCACCTTTTGCGCGCCCTTCTCGCGCGCGCGAGCCTCGGCCCACTCGAGCAGCTCGTCCTCGCGGCCGGTTCCCGTCGGGTCGAGGTACACAAGGTCGTCTCGTTGGAGGATGTCGACGTACCCGACTGCCCGGCCGTCGTCGTCGAGGACGCGGATGTCTGCCGGGTCGACGACGCCCTGCGTCAACCACGAGCGGACCTCCTCGGCGTCGATCGGACGATGCGGATTCGCCTCGCGAATTAGCGCCGCAACCGCATCGGCGTCCGCGGCACGCAGCTCACGCAGCACCGTGCACGTCCTTCTCGTACATCACCCACCCGAGCACCGGCTTCATGCCCGCACGCTCGTAGACCCTGAAGGCGCCGGTGTTACCCTCCGCGTCGACACCGAGTCCGACGCTCCGCTCGCCGCGCTCCCAGAAACGCGCGAACGCATCCAGCAGCAGCCCACCGCCGACGCCGCGGCCGCGCCACGGACGGCGCGTGAAGAGCGACGCGACCCAGCCTCCGCCGTAGAGGCCGGCGACGCAGATCGTCCCCGCCGCGATCTCGCCGCCGTCGCGCACGACGCACCAGAGCGACGGGTCGAACCTCTCGCTCTCGATGTGGTAGTCGCGCCACGACTCGAAGTCGCGGTAGACGTGCTCCCAGTGGTCGGCGAACGCCTCCTGGTGCGCCGCGTGAAACTCGCGCGCGTCGCGGTCGGGATCGAACGGCTCGGCGCGCAGGCCGCCCGGCCATTCCGGGGCCGGCGGCGGCGAGTCGAGCTCGATGCGCAGCTCGCGAAACGTTCGCACCGGCCGGTACCCGAGCGACCCGAGGAGCTCGCGGCCGGCGGCGTCGGCTTCGAACGCGCTGGCCTGGACACGGCGCGCGCCTCCGCGGGCCGCTTCCTGCTCCAGCGCCTCGACGAGCTGCGCGCCCGCGCCCCGTCCCTGCGCGTCGGGATGCACGAACCCTTCCATCCGCCAGAGCTCACCGCGTTCTCGCACGGAGCCGTACCCGACGAGGCGCTCGCCGTCGAGGACGACGCGCGCGTAACGCTCGAGGTCGAGATTCGACCACTCGTCCTCGAGGTCCGACTGCGCGTACGTGGTGCCGCCGTACAACGCCGTCTCGAGCGCGACCACGACGCCGGCGACCGCGGCCGCGTCGGTCGGCTTCACTCGTTCAACTCGGAACGAGCTCATCGAGCGTGTCGGCGAGGCCCGCGAGACTCGGAAGCTCGCGTGACGGCCGGATCCCCGCGCGCGCCTGCTCGCCGAGGCGATTGATCCAGACGCTCTGCAAGCTCAGCTCCCGCGCGGGCGCGATGTCGTGGAAGAGGCTCGCGCCGACGTGCACCCAGCGCCCGCGGACGGCGCCCGTGCGCGACCAGAACTCGTCCCAGTGCCGAAGCGCGGGCTTGTACGAGCCGATGTCGCCCGCCACGATGGTCTCTTCGAACGGCACGCCGAGCTTCGCCTTCGACGCCTCGATCTGCGGCGGGTCGGAGTTCGACAGGATCGCGAGCCTCCAGCCGCGTCCACGCACGTCGGCGAGCGCATCACGGACCTCGGAGAACGCCTCCCAGGACGGCAGCGAGTCGGCAAGTGCCGGTGCGTCCTCCTCGGACGCTCCGAGACGAATCATCGCCTCTGTCATCACCTCGCGGTACGGCGCGGCCGGCCGCTCGCGCTGGAGGTCGCGCTCGAGCTCGTGGTAGCGCGCGAGGAGCGCATCGTCACCGAAAACGCGTGTGAGCGCGCCGCGGATCCCGCCGTCCCAGTCGATCAGCGTGCCGTAGCAGTCGAACGTCACCCAGCGATCGGCCATCGAGCGCAGCTTACGGTTCCTATGCTGCCGCTTCTTCGTCTTCCTCGTCTGCCACGGGCGGCTGGTACGCGAGGATCTCCCAGCCGTGCTCGTCGAGCCAGTGCTTCGCCTCGCCGTACGTCCGACGACGACGCTGCACGAGCGCCCAGAAGTCCGGTCCGTGGTTGTGCTCGATCAGATGACACACCTCGTGCACGACGACGTAGTCGAGCACGTCGTGCGGCGCGAGCACGAGGCGCCAGTTGAACGAGAGCGTGCCCGTCGTCGAGCACGAGCCCCAGCGGCTGCGCTGATCGCGCAACGCGATGCGCGTGTAGCGGACGCCGAGCGCCATCGCCTCCGACTGCGCGATGAGCGAGATCCGCGCGAGTGCCTCGCGGCGTCCCGCATCCTCGGTCAGGCGCAGCCGGTCGAGGCCGAGCCGCGGCTCGGGCATGCGCGCGAGCTGCCGTGCGAGCCACGGGCGGTGATACTCGATCGCCTCGTCGATCTCACGCTCGCTCGCGCGCGGACGCACGACGAGCTCCGGCGCCCGACCCGGCGCAACGATGACGCGGTGGCCGCGCACGCGCTTCGACCGACGTATGTGCACCTCGACGATGAGCCCGCCGACGTCTACGACGCGCATGGCTGCACGCTACCCGTTGCTTCGGATGACAACACACGTGATCTCGTATCATTCGTCGCATGCGGCGTCTAGTCCTTGTCGCATTCGTCGTGCTCGCGTTCGCTCCCGCAGCGACGGCGAAGGACGGCTTCGGGTTCCCGCGCGCGTCCGCGCGCGTCGGTGACCGCATCGTTCTGTCGACACCGTGGGCGTCGCACCGCAGCGGTGTCGTCGTGTACTTCATGCCGCTCTCGGTGTCGCCGAAGTTCTGGCCGACGTACCAGGCGCTCGCGCCCGCGTACGGCACGCCACCGCGCGTGCGCGGTGCAATCCGCATCGGCGAGCTACACCCGTGGAGCGCCAACGGCGCGCGACTCGTGTTCCGCGTGCCGAGGGTCGCACCGGGCCGCTACGTGCTCGGCTTCTGGTGCCGCCCGTGCGGTACGCACTGGACGACCGCGCTGCCGAACTACCAGCCGTCGCCGCGCGGGATCCTGCGCGTCCGGCGCTAGTCGCTGTCCCAGCGGCGGACGACGATCGATGCGTTGTGCCCGCCGAAGCCGAACGAGTTCGACAGCGCTACGTTCAGGTCCGGCGCGTCGCGCGATTCGTTCGGGACGTAGTCGAGGTCGCAGTCGGGATCCTCGACCTCGTAGTTGATCGTCGGCGGCAGCTTGCGGTCGCGCACGGCCATCACGCTGAAGACCGCCTCGACCGCGCCGGCGGCGCCGAAGCAGTGGCCGGTCGCGCCCTTCGTCGACGAGACGGCGACACGCCGTGCGTTCTCCTCTCCGAGCGCGAGCTTGATCACACGTGTCTCCGACGAGTCGCCGAGCGGCGTCGACGTCGCGTGCGCGTTGATGTAGCCGACCTCGCTCGGGTCGACGCCGGCGTCGGCGATCGCCATCGACATCGCCCGCGCCGGGTTCTCGCCGGTCGGATCGGGCTCGGTCATGTGCGATGCGTCGGACGACACGCCGTAGCCCAGCAGCTCGGCCACGATCCGCGCGCCGCGCGCCTGCGCATGCTCGAACTCTTCGAGGACGAGAACCGCGGCCGCCTCGCCCATCACGAGGCCGTCGCGCTCCTTGTCGAACGGACGTGAGGCGCGCGCAGGATCGCCGTTGCGGCGCGAGAGCGCGCGCATCGCGTCGAAGCCGGCAATGCCGACCTGCGTGATCGGCGCCTCGGTCCCACCGGCGAAGAAGACGTCTGCGCGGCCCATCCTGATCTCGTCCATCGCATCGCCGATCGCCATGTTCGACGCTGCGCACGCGGTGCACTCCGACATCAGCGGACCCTTCGTGCCGAGCTCGATCGAGACCCAGCCCGCGCCCATGTTCGGGATGATCGACGGGATCGAGAACGGGCTCACGCGGCTCGGCCCGCGCTCGCGCAGGACGTCGTAGCACTCCTGGTACGACCGCAGGCCGCCGATGCCGGTCGCGATCGACGCGCCGACGCGCTCGGGCTCCTTCGACACGTCGAGGCCCGAGTCGGATTCCGCCTGGCGCGCCGCGGCGAGGATCATCTGCGCGAAGCGGTCCATCCGCCGCGTCGCCTTGCGGTCGATCCAGTTCGTGGGGTCGAAGTCCTTCAGCTCGCACGCGAAGTGCACGTTGTAGTCGGTGTGGTCGAACTGCGTGATCTCGCCCGCGCCGGACTCCCCGGCCAGCAGGGCACGCCACGACGAGTCGACGTCGTTCCCGAGCGGGCTCACCATCCCGAGACCGGTGATCACGACGCGCCTCGATCCGTTGTTCGATCCGTTCAGCATCACATTCCCAGTCCGCCGTCGACCAGCAGCACCTCGCCCGTGATGAACGAGGCCTCCTCGGAAACGAGGAAGCGTACCGCGCCGGCGATCTCCTCCGGCTCGGCCACACGCCCGAGCGGCGTGTTCTGCACCATCAGCTGCGTCGCCTCGTCCGGCAGCTCGTCCGTGAGCCGCGTCTTGACGTAGCCCGGCGCGACCACGTTCGCGCGGACGTTGCGCGAGCCGAGCTCGCGCGCGAGCGACTTCGTGAAGCCGATGATGCCCGCCTTCGACGCCGCGTAGTTCGTCTGCCCGAAGTTGCCGTGCACGCCGACGACGGAGCTGACGTTGACGATCGCCCCACCGCGCTTCTTCATCATCGGCCGGGTCACGGCCCGGCACATGTAGAAGACCGAGTCGAGGTTCGTCTGCAGCACGATGTGCCAGTCGTCGTCGGACATCCGCGGGAGCACCGTGTCGCGCGTGAGGCCCGCGTTGTTGACGAGGATGTCCACGTCGCCCGCCTCGTCGACGAGCCGCTTCGCCTCGTCGGGCGACGACACGTCCGCCTGCACCGCGCGCGCGCCGATCTCGCCTGCGACGGCCTCGGCCTCCTCGCGGCCGGAGCGGTAGCCGACCACGACGCTCGCGCCGGCGCGCGCGAGCTCCTCGGCGATCGCGCGGCCGATTCCCCGCGACGCGCCGGTGACGAGGGCCGTCTTGCCCTCGAGCGACGCGAAGCTATCCAAGCGCGTCGGTCGCCTCGTCCAGCGACTTCAGATCGTTGACCGCGAACGTCCTGGCCGACCTGTCGATCCTCTTCAGTAAACCGCTGAGGACGTTCCCCGGGCCGACCTCGACGAAGATCGTCACGCCCTGATCGACGAGCGCGCGCGCCGCCTGCGTGAACCTCACGGGCGCCGTCAGCTGATCGACGAGCAACTCGCGGTAGCCGCGCGCCTCCTCGAGCTTCGCGGTCACCGTCGACATGAACGCCGCCCGCGCGTCGCCGATGTGGACCTTGTCGATCGCCGGCCGCAGCCGATCCGCGGCCCGCGCGACGAGCGGTGAGTGGAACGCGCCGGACACGCGCAGCTTGATCGCTCGCCGCGCTCCTTCGCGCTCGGCCTCCTCGCACGCTTCTTCGACGGCCGGCGTCTCGCCCGAGATCACCAGCTGGCCGGGGCAGTTGTAGTTCGCCGGCCAGACGTTCGAGATCTTGCGGCAGAGCGCCTCGACGACCTCGTCGGCGAGCCCGAGGATCGCCGCCATAGACCCCGGGTGCTCCTTCGCGGCCGCCGCCATCGCGAGCCCGCGCTCGCGGACGAGTGCGACGGCGTCACGCGGGCTCAGCGACCGCGCCGAGCCCAGGGCGGCGAACTCGCCGACGGAGTGGCCGACCACGTAATGCGGTTCGATTCCGCGCGAGCGCAGCGCCGCATCGATCGCGAGCGACGTCACGACCAGCGCCGGCTGCTGCACCTCGGTCGCCATCAGCTCCTCCGCGGACGCCTCGAAGCAGAGGCGCTTGAGATCCATCCCGGCGGCCTCGCTGCCGACGTCGTAGATCGCCATCGCCTCGGGCACCGCCTCCGCGATCTCACGGCCCATCCCGGCCTCGAACGATCCCTGTCCGGGGAACATGAACGCTACCTTGCTCATGCGGTGGCTCCGTTCGTCTCGTGTGTCCATGTGATCAGCGCAGAGCCCCACGTGAGGCCGGCGCCCATTCCCGTCATCAGCACGAGCTTCCCGGGTCGCAGGCGCCCGTCGGCGGCCGCGTCGGCGAGCGCGAGCGGGATCGATCCCGACGACGTGTTGCCGTAGCGATCGACGTTCACGACCACCTTCTCCTCCGGGAACCCGAGCTTCCTCGCAGCATGGTCGATGATGCGGATGTTCGCCTGGTGCGGGACGTAGACGTCGACGTCCTCGACGGTCAGGCCGCACTCCTCGAGGATCGCCTC
>DASXTR010000193.1:0-4799 GCA_036505325.1 Gaiellaceae bacterium | reverse complement strand
CGGACGGAAGGCTACGCTCGTCGCCTGAGCTCGATCCTCGACACGATCGGCAACACGCCGCTCGTCCGGCTGCGTCGGTGCGTCCCCGCGAACGGCGCCGAGGTGTGGGTCAAGCTCGAGTACTCCAACCCCACGGGCTCGATGAAGGACCGGATGGCGCTCGCGATGGTCGACGGCGCCGAGCGCGACGGCCTCGTCGACGCAGAGACGACGATCGTCGAGTACACCGGAGGCTCGACGGGGCCGGCGCTCGCGCTGGTGTGCCGCGCGAAGGGCTATCGCTGCCGCATCGTGATCGCCGACTGCTTCACGGCGGAGCGTCTGCAGCTGATGCGGGCGCTCGGTGCCGAGCTCGACGTGATTCCCTCGGTCGAGGGCCCGGGGCGGGTGACCGCGCGCGACATCGAGAACATGGTCGCGCGCGCGGGTGAGCTCGCGGCCGCTCCCGGCCACTACGCCACCGATCAGTTCAACAATCCGTACGTCGTCCCCGGCCACCGCGACGCGCTGGGTCGCGAGATCCGGGAGCAGACCGCCGGCCGCGTGACCGCGTTCTGTCACGGGGTCGGCACGGCGGGATCGCTGATGGGCGTCTCGCAAGCGCTGCGTCCTCACGGCGTGCACATCGCCGCCCTCGAGCCCGCCGGCTCGCCGGCGCTCGAGGGCGGGGCCCGAGGCTCGTTCGCCGTCCAGGGCTGGACCGGCATCGTCCCGCCGCACTGGGATGCGGCGCAGGTGGACGAGATCGAGGCGATCGCGGACGACGAGGCGATCTCGATGACTCGGCGCCTCGCGGAGGACGACGGAATCTTCGCCGGAATCTCGACCGGCGCGAACGTCGTCGGCGCGCTGCGCCTGGCGGAGCGGCTCGGGCCGGAGGCGGTGATCGTCACCCTGGCGGTCGACACGGGGTTCAAGTACGGCTCGGTCGCGCCCTACGCCGGCCTCTGACGCCGTCGGGGGGTGCCGTTACCATGACTCGATGGACGTCGAGAAGTTCGGAGCCGAGGCCGCGGAGGGCCTGGCCGCTCCGCCCAAGTTCGCCAAGGAAGGGCTCACCTTCGACGACGTCCTGCTCGTTCCGGCCGAGTCGGCGGTGCTGCCGAACGACGTCTCGACCGCCACGCGGCTGACGCGCACGATCGTCCTCGAGGTCCCGGTGGTATCGGCCGCGATGGACACCGTGACCGAGGCGCGCATGGCGATCGCGCTCGCGCGCGACGGCGGGATCGGGATCCTCCACCGGAATCTCGCGATCGAGGCGCAGGCGGCCGAGGTCGACAAGGTCAAGCGCTCGGAGGCGGGGATGATCGTCGAGCCGGTGACCTTGCCGCCCACGGCGCGCGTAGCCGACGCGCTCGCGCTCATGGAGCGCTACCACATCAGCGGCGTTCCGATCACCGAGGAGGACGGCCGCCTCGTCGGCATCCTCACGAACCGCGACCTGCGGTTCGAGAAGGACGTCTCGCGCGGCGTGGCGGAGCTGATGACGTCCGGCGGGCTGATCTCCGCGCCCGAGGGCACGACGCTCGCGGCGGCGGAGGCGCTCCTCCACCGGCACAAGATCGAGAAGCTGCCGATCGTGGACGCCGGCGGACGCCTCACAGGTCTCATCACCGTCAAGGACATCCAGAAGCGCATCGAATTCCCGCAGGCGACCAAGGACCCGCAGGGGCGGCTCCGCGTGGGGGCCGCGGTCGGCGTCGGGCCAGACGCCGTCGAGCGCGCGCATGCGCTGGTCGCCGCGGGCGCGGACGTGCTCGTCGTCGACACCGCGCACGGCCACTCGCGCGGCGTGATCGACATGGTTGCGCGCATCCGCGGACTCTCGGGCGAGTGCGAGGTCATTGCCGGCAACATCGCGACCGGCGAGGCGGCGGAGGCGTTGATCGACGCGGGTGCCGACGCCGTCAAGGTCGGCGTGGGCCCTGGGTGCCTCGCCGCCGGCACGAGGGTGCTCATGGCCGATGCGACATACAAGAACATCGAGGACGTTCGGGTCGGCGATCGCATCATCAACATGCATGGGGAGCCCGTGACGGTCGTAAACGCATGGTGCACCGGCGTCCGTGACGTAATGGGGGTGCGACACGTCGCGTCGCCGAGCGAGACAGTCGTGACGCACGATCACAACTACTTCGTCGGGGACCTGTCGACTGTGCCGGTCGCGGTGGCATCGCGCGGCTACGCGCGCGTGCTCGCGCAGCCGACGCGCGTTGGCGAGAGCAAACTTCGATGGAAGGAGGTTCGCGACGCAGCGGCCGACGTCTTCCTGCTTCCGCGGCGGATCGCGTTCCAGCTCCCGGACCGCCTCTCCATCGATCTGTACGAGTTCGCGCGGCGCCCGAGCCGTCTGGCGCGTTACCGCACCCAGATGTTCGACTGCTACGAGCTCGGGTTCCTATTCGGCACGTTCCTCGGCGACGGCCATGCTTTCATCAATACGAACGGGAGGTCCGAGATCGGCCGCGTCGACTGGTCTTTTGGGCCGTACGAGGACGCAATCGCCCAGCGCCTCGTCGACTCGGTGCATGTCGTCACGGGCGTGCGCCCGTCGGTGAAGCGTGGCCGCGTCATTCGTGTGCACCTGTTCTCGCTTCAATGGGCGCGACTTCTCGCGGAGTTCGGCAAGCGTGCCGACAAGCACTTGCCGACCAGGTACTTGTGCGGCAATCCGCTCTATCTCCAGGGACTACTCGACGGCCTCGTCGCGAGCGACGGACACGTCGACGACGGAGGCCGCATCTGCTTCCGGAACACCTCACGACGCCTCACCGAGCTGTTCGGCGTCCTCTGCTTCCTGTTGCACGGCAGCTTTCCGAACGTGGTAGTTGAGCCTGGGACGGGCGGCGAGTTCGCCGACGTGAAAGAGGGCCGGTGCCGGGAGTCATTCAAAGCGCGCCTCAACACGACACACGAGAAACGCCACCTGGAGGAGTTCCAGGTCGTGAAGACGCTCGGCTCACGGGAGCGGCAAACCTCGGCGCCGGTTTACGACCTCGAGGTCGACTGCCCGACGCACAGCTTCATCGCAGACAACGCGATCGTCCACAACTCGATCTGCACGACACGCGTCGTCGCAGGTGTTGGTGTGCCGCAAGTCACTGCTGTGTTCGATGTCGCCGAGACCGCAGCGCGGCACGGCGTCCCGATCATTGCGGACGGCGGTATCACGTCGTCGGGCGACGTCGCGAAGGCGATTGCTGCCGGCGCCGACACTGTGATGCTCGGTTCGATGCTCGCCGGCACCGACGAATCGCCGGGCGAGATCGTGCTTGCCGGCGGCGGGGAGCGCTTCAAAGAGTACCGCGGCATGGGCTCGCTCGGCGCGATGAAGGCGCGTGGATTCTCGAAGGACCGGTACTTCCAGGGCGACGTCGAGGACGTCGACAAGCTCGTCCCGGAAGGCATCGAAGGGCGCGTGACCTACAAGGGCCCGCTCGCGGGCGTGCTGCACCAGATCGTCGGCGGTCTCCGCCAGGCGATGGGCTACTGCGGCGCGCCGACGATCGAAGCGATGAAGGCGGCGCGCTTCGTCCGCATCACCGGAGCCGGGCTTCGCGAGTCGCATCCGCACGACATCACGATCACGAAGGACGCACCGAACTATCGGCGCGGATAACGTAGTCGCGCTGCGCGCGCCGGAGCCTCTGATGGAGGACCGGCCCGTCCTGGTGCTCGACTTCGGCGGCCAGTACGCGCAGCTGATCGCCCGCCGCGTGCGCGAGGCGCGCGTGTACTCCGAGCTCGTGTCGCATCGCGCGTCGGCCGACGACATCCGGCGGCGCGATCCGGCCGCGATCGTGCTCTCGGGCGGACCAGCGTCCGTGTACTCGGACGGCGCGCCGCGGATGGACAGCGAGATCTTCGAGCTCGGCGTTCCGATTCTCGGCATCTGTTACGGCGCGCAGCTGATGGCACTCGAGCTCGGCGGCCGCGTCGACCGCACGGGCGCAGGCGAGTTCGGCAAGGTCGAGCTGCGCGTGACCGACGGCGAGCTCTTTCACGATCTGCCGCCGGAGCAGACGGCGTGGATGTCGCATCGCGACTCCGTCGTCGCGCCTCCTGCGGGCGCGCGTGTAGTTGCCGGGTCTGGCAACACGCCGATCGCCGCTTTCGAGGACGACCGCCGCCGGCTGTACGGCGTGCAGTTCCACCCGGAGGTGGTCCACACGCCGCACGGGCAGGAGGTGCTGAAGAACTTCCTCTACGGAGTCGCCGGCGCCGCGCCGACGTGGACGCCGGCGGCGGTGATCGAGGAGCAGGTCGAGCGCATCCGCGCCCGGGTCGGCTCCGAGCGCGTGCTGTGTGCCCTCTCCGGCGGCGTCGACTCGGCGGTCGCCGCGCTGCTCGTGCACAAGGCGGTCGGCGACCAGCTCACGTGCGTCTTCGTCGACCACGGGCTCCTGCGGCAGGGCGAGGCCGCGCAGGTGGTCGAGACGTTCGACGGCGTGTTCCACGTTCCGCTCGTCCACGTCGCCGCGGCGGACCGGTTCCTCGCGCGGCTCGACGGCGTCGGCGATCCCGAGACGAAGCGGAAGATCATCGGCGAGGAGTTCATCCGCGTCTTCGAGGAGGAGGCACGCCGCCTGGGCGACGTGAGGTGGCTCGTACAGGGAACGCTGTACTCGGATGTGATCGAGTCCGGCGGCACCGAGGGCGTCGCCGAGACGATCAAGTCGCACCACAACGTCGGCGGCCTGCCCGCGGACATGAAGATGAAGCTCGTCGAACCGCTGCGCCTGCTCTTCAAGGACGAGGTGCGCCGCGTCGGCGAGGAGCTCGGCATGCCGGAGAAG
>DASXTR010000192.1:0-8671 GCA_036505325.1 Gaiellaceae bacterium | reverse complement strand
CTCGAGCTGGACCGGTGGACGCTCGACCAGCGCCGCCGGCTCGCATACGTGATGGCGGAGGCGTGGATGACGATGATCTTCCGCCACGGCTTCTTCCACGGCGACCCGCATCCGGCGAACATCCTCGTCCTCTCGCCGGAGCGGATCGGGCTCGTCGACTTCGGCCTCAGCGGCAAGCTCACCGACGACGACATGTCGAGGCTGACGCGGCTCTTCATCGACGCCGCCGCGGAGAACATCGAGGCGCTGCCGAAGCGGCTCGCCGACCTCGGTGTCAAGTACCCGAAGGAGCGCGAGGAGCAGTTCGTCGCCGAGCTGCGGGAGATGTACTACCGCTACTACGGCGCGAGCCTGCAGGACATCGATCCGATGCAGGTGATCCGCGAGGCGTTCACGCTCATCTACGCGATGAACCTCCGCCTCCCGACCCGGTTCGTGATGCTTGACAAGGCGATCGCGACGCTCGGCTCAGTCGGCGTCGACCTCTATCCGGACTTCAACGTGTTCGAGGTCGCGAAGCCGTACGCACGCGGGCTGATGATCGAGCGCTTCCGGCCTCGTCGCGTTGCCCGGCGCGCGCAGCGCGAGGGCTGGCAGCTCGCCCAGATGGCCTACGACCTCCCGTACCAGCTGTCGGACACGCTCGAGCAGGTACGCGACGGCCAGATCGAGGTCGGCTTCGTGCACAAGGGTCTCGACGAGCTGATGGCGAAGCTTGACGTGCTCTTCAACCGCCTGGTGATCGCGCTCGTCGTCGTCGGCGGTCTGATCGGGTCGAGCATGATCGGCGTCTTCGCGAAGAACGGGCCGCACCTGCTCGGTGTGCACGTCATCTCCGCGCTCGGCTTCCTGCTCTCGACGATTCTCGGCGTCTGGCTGCTCTGGAGCGTTGTCCGCTCCGGCCGGATCTGAATCGGCCGACTGAGGAAATCTCGGCACGAAGTCGGTGCAAAGGACATCTTTCGGTGCACGCCGCGCGGGGGTACCGTCGTCGTCATGTCCACCGCGCTGCTCCTCGCCGAATCCGAGCCCGGGTACCGCCGGTACCTCGAGCGCCACCTGCGCGGCGACGGCTTCGAGATCGTCAGCGCCACGCGCTCCAGTCACAAGCGCCCCGATCTCGTGCTCGCCGATGACGGCGCCGAGATCGAGCGCTGGCGCGGCGAGGCGCCGGTGATCGTCCTCGGGCGGTCGGAGGCCGACGCCGTCGACCGCGTGCGCGCGTTCCGCCGCGGCTGCGACGACTACGTTCCGCGCCCGTTCGACTACCAGGAGCTCGTCGAGCGCATCCGCGCCGTGCTGCGCCGCGTGCATCCGCCGGCGCCGGAGACCGTCGTCGCCGGGCCGCTCTCGATTGATCTGCGGACGCGCGTCGTCGAGGTCGCCGGGACCCGTGTCTCGCTGGCGCAGAAGGAGTACGCGCTCCTGTTGAAGCTCGCAGCGGACCCGCGGCGGGTGTTCACGAAGCACGAGCTGCTGCGCGACGTGTGGAACTACCGCGCCGAGGCGCGCACGCGAACGCTCGACTCGCACGCGTCGCGCCTGCGCCGGAAGCTGCGTGCCGTCGATCCCCTCACGCCGTGGATCGAGAACATCTGGGGCGTCGGCTACCGGCTGCTCGGCGACCTGAACGGGCGGTAGTAGGCTCGCGGTGTGTCCCGCACCGACGCGCTGCGCGAGCTTCATCATGGGCCGGGTCTGCTCGTCCTTCCGAACGCGTGGGACGTCGAGAGCGCGCGGCGGCTCGCGGCGCTGCCCGGCTGCCGCGCGCTGGCGACGACGAGCGGCGGCGTCGCGCGCTCGCTCGGGTTCGAGGACGGGGAGCGGACGCCGGCCGAGGAGATGCTCCGCGTCGTCGGGCGGATCGCGGCCGCCGTCGACGTTCCCGTGACCGCCGACCTCGAGGCCGGGTACGGCGATGCGCCGGGCACCGCCGCCGCGGCGCTCGCGACGGGCGCCGCCGGGATGAACCTCGAGGACTCGCGGCACGACGTGCTGCTCCCGCTCGAGGAGCAGGTCTTCATCCTGCGCGCGGTGCGCACGGCCGCGCCGGAGATCGTCCTGAACGCGCGTGTCGACGTGTTCCTGCATGGGGACGGCGGGATCGACGAGGCGGTGGAGCGCGCGAACGCGTATCTCGCGGCCGGAGCCGACTGCGCCTACCCGATCTTCGCGCCCGACGAGGCGCTCGAGGAGCTCGCGCGGCGTATCGACGGGCCGGTCAACGCCCTCGCGCGCCCGGGCGACGAGATGGGGCGCTACGAACGGGCGGGGATCGCGCGCGTCACGTTCGGCTCGGGCCTGGCGCTGATGGCGCTCGCCGAGGCGGAGCGGCTGGCGCGCGCCGCCCTCGCGTAGGGCACGGATCTTGCGGGCCTTGTCTCGGGACGCCCGTCGTGGCATGCTCGTCGAAGCACCCGAGCTGCGGCGTGAGGAGCGGAAGCCCTTGGTGGACCAGCTCGACGGCCTGATCTCGCACGCTGACGGGTATCCCGGGTGGGCGCGCCTCCTCTTCATCGTCGCGCTCGCGCTTGTCGCGCTGTCGTGCGTGGTGTACGCGGTCGAGTACACCCGGCTGAAGCACCGGTCGAATGAGACCGCGCCGGAGGGGCCGACCGCGCAGCCGTCGCCGTGAGCAAGCTCCTCGACCTGCTCGAGCGCGTCGCGCCGCACATCGCGCTCTTTCCGCGCTGGGCGAAGACGTTGTTCGTCGCGACGCTTGCGTGGGTCGCGCTCTCGGTGGTCGTCTACGCCGGCTGGCACGACTCGGCGCTCCGGGCTCGTGATGCTGCGGCCGCGTCGCGCGACGTCACCGCCGACCTGACCGGTTCCGGCGGGAACGACATCGGCCTCCTGAAGCGGCGGCTGGCCCGCGTCGACAGCGAGCGGATCGTGGACTACGCGAACAGCGGCGGGAACCCGACGATGCGGATCGGCCCGGTCGCCGTCTACCTCGACGCGCTCGCAGCCGGCGGGCCGATCCGGCCGGGCGACTTCGAGGGCATCTCGACCGCGGACCTGCCCCTGCTCGACCTGAAGGCGACGAACAACAGCAAGCGCGTCGTCTATCTCACGCAGGCGGTCTTCGACGTCGAGTCGAGCCGCCCCGACCCGACCGCGATCCCGGTTGTGGGCGAGCTCGAGCACACGCCGCGCGCCTTCGACCTCTCGAACGAGGGCTGGGGCCCGATGCGCAGCGTCGTGATCCGGTACCGCGTCGTCGCGACCGGGACGCGCGGCGCGCTCGAACGGCCGTTCCCGGTCGAGACCCGCGTCGGAGCCCTGCGCGAGTCGACGACGGTCGACGTGGCCGCCGGCGTGCGCGACGCCGGCGTCGACCTCGCGGCCGTGCGCCGCATCGAGGCTCAGCGGCCGTACACGTTGCAGGGCGCGCAGCTACGTGCCGTCCGGCGCGCCCTCGGGCCGTTCCGCGGGATGCGGGCGCTCGTGGCGGGCGAGATCACCTACGTCACCGGAACGCCGTCCGGTTACGCGCGGAGGCGCACGGTCACGTTCGAGGCGCCGATCCTGCTCGTGCGCCCGCCGGTCCGGTTTCCCGGATCGAGCGGCTCCGGGCCGTCGTACTACAACGTCCGGCTCCGCGTTTCCGGCCACCACTACCGACAGATCGTCGGCATCGCGGAGGCGCTGAAGCCCGGCGCGACGAAACGCTTCGAGATCCGGGTCTTCGCGCCGCGGTCGTCCGTGCACCGCTTCCAGGTGCACCTGAAGTACGGCAACGGCGAGATCGTGACCGCGCCGACGGAGCTCCGGCTCTTCGTGCCGCGCACGCACGAGACTCCCGTGGCGGACGACGACGTCAGCTCCTCGGGAGCCAGCTAGGCGAGCAGCGCGCCCTCGAGCTCGAGCAGCCGGCGCTTGACGTCGAGGCCGCCTGCGTAGCCGGTCAGCGAGCCGTCCGCGCCGACGATGCGGTGGCACGGGAGGACGATCGGGATCGGGTTGTTGTGCATCACCGTGCCGACGGCGCGCGCCGCGCGCGGGCGGCCGACCTTGCGCGCGAGGCCGCCGTACGTCTCGGTGCGCCCGTACGGCACGCGGGCGAGCTCCCGCAGCACGTCCGCGTGGAACGGCGCGACGCGCACGTCGAGCGGCAGGTCGAACGACTCGCGCCGGCCCGCGAAGTACTCGTCGAGCTCGCGGCGCACCTCGTCGAGCGGCGTCCGCAGGACGCGCAGGCCGTACACGCGCGCGAGCGTGTCCTCCATCCCGTCAGGGAAGTACGAGATGCGCGCGAGCCCACGCTCGGTCTGCGCGACGAAGAGCTCGCCGATCGGTGAGTCGAAGACGTCGTAGCGCACGTCCACGAGCCCAGCGTCGAGGGCGGCGGCGCGGAAGCGCGCGTCGAGATCAGGGCTGACGTTCAAAGTTCCTCCTCAGTCTGCGGACGCCGGACGACGCCGCTGCGCGCGCAGCCTCCTCGGACGACCCGAGGGCGGCGCCGATGTCGGCGTAGGCGAGGTCGTAGCCGTACCGCAGCACCACGGCGGCCCGCTCGGTCGGCGGCAGCTCGCCGGTCAGGTGCTCGAGCTCCCGGAACGCGTCCCGCTCGAGCTCCGCCGTCGCGGCGTATCCGTCGCCGTTCAGCGCTTGTGACAACTTGTCACTAGCTCTTGGACGCAGCTCGTCCATCGCCACATTGGTCGCGATCGTGAACACCCAGGCGCGCAGGTGCCTTCCATGCTCGAGCCGCGGGTACGCGCGGAGCGCGCGCAGGAACGTCTCCTGCCACGCGTCCTCGGCCCGCCCGCCGAGCAGCCGGCGCAAGTAGCCGAGCACGCCGTCGCGGTGCTCCAGGTAGAACCGCTCGAACGGCGGAATCGCCTCTCTCGCCACGACCTCCATCATCTCCTGTAACGCCGACCCGGCCGCATCCGTGAGACGGTGCTTGTGCACCAGAGCACGAGTGCCCGATTTCTGCTCTGGTCTACAAGCGATGATTCCCCGGTGAGGGTTGGCGTCGTCGGGCACGTGGAGTGGGTCGAGTTCGCACGGGTGCCGCACATGCCGGGGGCGGGGGAGATCGTGCACGCGACCGACGTCTGGGACGAGCCGGGCGGGGGTGGGCCCGTCGTGGCCGTGCAGCTTGCGAAGCTCAACGGGCGCTGCGAGCTCTTCACCGCGCTCGGCGACGATGCGCTGGGACGGCGTGCGGTGGTGCGGCTCGCCGAGCTCGGCGTCGACGTGCACGTGCAGCACGACGGACGCACGCGCCGCGCGTTCACGCATCTCGACTCGCACGGCGAACGGACGATCACCGTCCTCGGCGACAAGCTCCTCGCGCGCGGGCCGCTGCCGCTCGGCGGCTACGACGCGGTGTTCTTCGTCTCGGGCGACGCGGAAGCGCTGCGCGCCGCCCGCGCAGCGCGCTTCCTCGCGGCGACCGCGCGGGAGCTGCCGACGCTGCGTGAGGCGAACGTACCGCTCGATCTCCTCGTCGGCAGCGCGAACGACCCGGGCGAGCGCTACGACGGCGGCCTCGACGTCGGACTCGTCGTCCGCACCGACGGCGCGCGCGGCGGCGAGGCGGACGGGCGCCGCTACGAGGCGGCGCCGGTTCCGGGCGACGTGATCGACGCCTACGGCGCCGGCGACTCCTTCGCGGCCGCGCTCGCGTTCGCGCTCGCGCGCGGCGACGACCTCGACGACGCGCTCGCTCTCGCGGCCCGCGCAGGCGCGGCCGTGCTGACGGGACGCGGCCCCTATCCGGGGCAGCTACGGCGCGACGACCTCTGATCCGTTCCAGCGCCAGACGTTGCCGGGGGCGAGGTGCGTGCCGCCGACCCAGCGGTCGATCCCGACCAGCTCGATGCGGTCGGCGTCGCCTGTCAGCACGGCAGTGCCCGCGTCCGTCAACTCGAGCCGCGTCCCCGCCGTCACGAGCGGCCCGAGCCCGGCGAGCGTGCGGAAGACCCACACGTCCCCTGCGAATGGTGCTTCCTCGCGCGCCGCGCAGGCCAGGAACGCCTCGACGCGCGTCTTCGGCCCGTCCGCGAGCGCCTCGAGCAGCTGGTGCTCGGTCCGGGAGACGCCGCTGCGCGTGTCGGGGAGCTCCTCGAGGAGGCGGCGCAGCGCGTCCGCGAGAAACGGGAGCGCGGACGTGTCGTCGCGGAGGAACTCCTCGATCGCGGTCGGCTCCGGCGCGCGCATCGCGTCCCAGCCCCGGTGCGCAAGCGCGACGAGGTCGTCGGTCAGCGGCGCGCGGCCCGGCCAGAGCGCCTCCAGCTCGTCCGTGGAGAGGGGGCCGAGGAACCCGCCGCTCTGGATCAGCTCGACGCCGCCCGGGCCGTCGAGGAGCGCGAGGATCTGCAGGAGCTGCAGCTGGTCGTAGAGGTCGTGCTCGAACCAGAGCACGACGGGGCGGCCGTCGGCGATCGCCGTGCAGAGCAGCCGGTCGCGGAACTCCATGTCGGCGAGGATCTCGCCCGCGCGGCCCCAGCCGCAGTCGGAGAGGAAGGCTGCCCGCACCTCGCGCATGCGCTCCGGCGGAACATCCGGCACGGGCCCGTCGTGGAGCACGTCGCGCCAGGGCAGGACGTCGCCGCCGAGCGCAGTCTGCCGCAGCGTGTCGCCGGTGCTATCGCCGTTCGTGACGTGGAGCACGCGACGCGGACTCTACGGATCGCGGTGGAGCGCCACACCCGCGACGACGAGCGCGACGCCGCCGACCTCGACGGCCGAGGGAATCTGTCCGAGCACGACGATCCCGATCACCGTTGCCGTTGCAGGCAACAGCGAGACGAGGAGCGCGTACGTCGACCGCGGCATCCGCGCCATCGCGAGCTGGTCGCAGACGTACGGGATTACGGACGAGGTGAGACCTACGCCGATGCCCGCGCCGAGCGCGACGGGATCACCGAGCGCGGGAAGAGCGGCCGCACCGCCGATCGGCGTCACCACAACCGTCGCGACGAGCATCGCCGCCCCGAGTCCTTCGAGCCCGCCCGTGCCGGGTCGCTGCGCGACTCGGTGAGCAAGCACGATGTAGAGCGCGAACAGCGCGGCGTTCGCGAACGCGAACGCGAAGCCGAGCGGCGCGCCGGCGATGCGGACGTCCGTGAGCACGAACACGCCGGCGGCCGCCGCGACGAGTGCGAGGGCGTTGCGCGGCGTGCGCGCGCCCGCCGCCGCGAGCGCGACGACGGGCAGGAACTCGATCGCGGCGACGGTGCCGAGGGGCAGGCGGTCGATCGCGAGGTAGAAGCACGGATTCATCAAGCCGAGGACGGCGCCGAGCGCGACGACGTTCCTGTCGAACATGCGCGGGCGCCGCCACGCGAGGTACACGGCCGCTGCGCTCGCGATCCGCAGCCAGGCGACGCCGAGCGGCTCGATGCGCGCGAACAGGAGGACGGCGAACGCGGGGCCGAGGTAGTGGAAGACCGCGCTCCCGACGAAGTACGTCGCCGGCGGGACCGTCGTCGTGCGCCTGACCGCGAGCATGGACGAATCGTCGCCGCGGGCGTAGGATCGCGCCACGCATGTCCGAAGGAGCTCACCCCCGTTCGCCGTCGAACAAGAGGCGCGCACGTCCCAACGCCTCCGATCGCGAACTCCTCGACGCGACGAACCTGCGGATCCTCCAGGAGCTCGCCGAGGACGCCCGGATCACGACCGCGGAACTCGGACGCCGCGTCAACCTCAGCGCCCCCGCGGTCGCCGACCGCGTGCAGCGGCTCGAGCGCGCCGGCGTGATCACCGGCTACCACGCGAGCGTCGACCCGAAGGCCCTGGGCTACGCGCTCGCCGTGGTGGTTCGCGTCGCGCCCGCCACCCGCCAGCTGCAGCGGATCCCGGAGATCGCGCGCGAGACGCCCGAGGTCGTCGAGTGCCACCGCATCACCGGCGAGGACTGCTTCTTCCTGAAGCTGCATCTGCGCTCGATCGACGATCTGGAGGAGATCCTCGACCGGTTCACGCCCTACGGCCGCACGACGACGTCGATCGTCCACTCGTCGCCGGTCGAGCGCCGCCTGCCGCCGCTCGAGTAAGACGCGGTCTCCGTCTGACTCGCCCCATAGTGTTGCTCCGGTGCCCGAGCCGCGTCGTACCGGGTGCGCACGTCGTCCTGCGGGCGCTGTTCCCGAAAGAGCTCGGCGACAGGTTCGCGGCGCCGGTGCAGCTGACGGTCGGGCGCTATATGTACGACGAGAGCAAGCGGAGCTTCGTGCCGGTGAGCAGCGACAAGTCGGGCTGCACCGTACGGAAGGACGTGCCGCTCTCCGCGCTGCCGGAGGGGCAGAGGGCGCTCTACCGGCAGGTGTGGGGGACGGGCAAGGGAGTCTTCAGCTCCGCCACCGTACGGGGCTAGCCGAGCAGCCCTTTCGCCCGCAGCTCCTCGCGGGCGGCGTCGGTCTTCTCGATCCCGTCCGGCGCGAGCGCGCGCAGCATCTCCGGCGCCTTCGTGAACTGGATGTCGCGGTAGCCCACGATCTCGACGTTGTTGCCCCACGGGTCACGGAAGCGGAGGTGGCCGCTCGGCGCGACCGAGACGCCGCCGTCGAGAAGTGCCGCGCGCACCGCTTCCTTGTCGTCGACGACGAGCCCGAAGTGGCGGCCCTCGTCGGGCGGCTGCCCGCGTCCGGCGGAGAGCGCGATGAACTGGTCGCCGAGGTCGATGAACGCCATCCGTGGGCTCCTGCCGCGCAGC
>DASXTR010000191.1:0-2029 GCA_036505325.1 Gaiellaceae bacterium | reverse complement strand
CGGCGCTGGCCCCGGCGGGCGGCCTCGATGTCGGCCTGCACCGCCTCCTCGCCGAGCGCCTGGCGAATCTCATCGGTGACCACCGGCTTCGCCGTGACCGGGAAGTGGGCGTACACCTCCGAGCCCATGTCCTCCCGGATGTCGAGCGTCGCGTCGAGTGTCCGCCCGGTCACGTCCCCCTCGACGAATGCCGCGTCCTCGATGTCCTCCGGCCGGATCCCGACCGCGAGGCGCCGGCCCTCGTACGCCGCGAGCGCCGGCCGCGCCTCGAGCACCGCCGGCGGAATGGCGAGCCGCGCGTCCTCGCCGAAGCGGACCGCGAGACCACCGTCGGCGCGCACGAGCTCGGCCTCGGCGACGTTCATCGCGGGCGAGCCGATGAACTCCGCCACGAACAGGTTCACCGGGCGGTCGTACAGCTCCTGCGGCGACGCGAGCTGCTGGAGCACGCCGCGGTTCATCACGGCGACGCGGTCGCCGAGCGTCATCGCCTCGGTCTGGTCGTGGGTGACGTACATCGTCGTCACGCCGAGGTCGCGCTGGATGCGCGTGATCTCGGCGCGCATCTCGACACGCAGCTTCGCGTCGAGGTTCGAGAGCGGCTCGTCCATCAGGAACGCCTGCGGCTCGCGCACGATCGCGCGCCCCATCGCGACGCGCTGCCGCTGGCCGCCGGAGAGGGTGCGCGGCTTCTTCCGCAGCACCTCGTCGAGCCCGAGCACCTTCGCGGCGTCCTCCACCCGGCGCGCGATCTCGCCCTTCTTCATCCCGCGCATCTTCAGGCCGAAGCCCATGTTGTCGTACGCGCTCATGTGCGGGTACAGCGCGTAGTTCTGGAACACCATCGCGATGTCGCGGTCCTTCGGCGGCAGGTCGTTGACGACCTTCTCGCCGACGCGCACCTCGCCCTCGGTGATCTCCTCCAGCCCCGCGACCATCCGGAGCGCAGTCGTCTTGCCGCACCCGGACGGCCCGACGAGCACGACGAACTCGCCGTCGCCGATGTCCAGGCTGAGGTCGTCGACGGCGAGCGTGCCGTCGCCGTAGACCTTCGAGACGCGCTCCAGCGTAATCCCCGCCACCGGTGAGCGGAGCCTAACCGATTCGAATCGGCGGGCCGCCGGCGCGGTTCAGGCGCGCGTCGACGGCGACGACGCCTCGATACCCGACCACCCACAGCCGTCGGAGTCCGGCCGCCGCGGCGTAGCCGTATACACCGACCGGAATCGTCGCGACGATGGACAAGGAGCCGGGGTCGACCCGGGTGACGTTTACGCCGAGGCGCCAGACCGACCCGAAGCCGAGCACGATCGCGCCGGAGTCTGGCACGTCCGGCGACGCAAAGATCCTCCCCGCGGCGGCCTCCACACCCCGGAAGCGCGTAGGCGCATGTGACGCGGTCCCGCCGCGGGTCGTAGCGGTAGACGACGTCACGCTGATAGTCGCCGACCCACACCGCGCCCGCCGCTACCTGAACGAGACTCGGCGTCCAACCGCCGGCACGGCGCAAGATCTCGCGCACGCGCCGGGTCCGCGGGTCGATGCGCACGAGGTCACTTTCAGCGGCGGCGACCCACAAGAAGCCGAACCCGAACGCAAGGCCCTTCACGGACGGCCCGCCGCCTCGCGCCCAGCTCTGCCAGACCGGCCTTCCCATACGGCGTGACCACGGATCGAGCCTGCGTACGGTTCCGTCGCCGAAGCCCACCCACACCGCTCCGGCGCCGACCGCGATCGTCCTCGGACCGTCGCCCTTCGCCGTCGCCGACCCGGCGACCGCACCGTAGACGAGGACGGCGATCGCGACCGCACGCAGCACACCGGGAGTGCGCGCCACGAACATGTTCCGGTCCGTCGTTCGCCGCTTTAGTTACGATCGCAAGCAAGGTGGCGCAGGCCGTCGCTCAGCGGAGAGTGGCGCGGGGGCGGAAACGGGATCTCCTCGAGAACCGTCGCTTCCTCGCGGGCGCGCTCATCGCGCCGGCGGTGCTCTTCATCGTGCTGCTCGTCGGAACGCCCCTCGTCCTCG
>DASXTR010000190.1:0-22057 GCA_036505325.1 Gaiellaceae bacterium | reverse complement strand
CTTCACGACCGACTCGCTGCAGCTCTTCCTCAACGAGGCCGGCCGCTACCCGCTGCTGACCGCCGCGGAGGAGGTCGAGCTCGCCAAGCGGATCGAGCGCGGCGACCTGGCGGCCAAGGAGCGCATGATCAACTGCAACCTCCGCCTCGTGGTCTCGATCGCGAAGCGCTACCAGACCCAGGGGATCACGCTCGGCGACCTCGTCCAGGAGGGCGTGCTCGGACTGATCCGCGCCGCGGAGAAGTTCGACTGGCGCCGCGGGTTCAAGTTCTCCACATACGCAACGTGGTGGATCCGCCAGGCGGTGCAGCGCGGCGTGGCGAACAAGGCGCGCACGATCCGGATCCCGGTGCACATCGTCGAGCGCGAGCAGAAGATCGCGCGGGCGACGCGTGAGCTCGTCGCCGAGCTCGAGCGCGAGCCGACGAACGAGGAGGTCTCGGACCGCTCGAAGATCCCGCTGAACCAGGTGATCGAGGTGCGCGAGGCGGCGCGGGCGGTCGCGTCGACCGACGCGCCGATTGGCGAGGACGGCGACGCGAGCCTCGGCGACCTCTTCGCCGCCGGCGGCCCGACGACGGAGGACGAGGCGGAGGGCACGCTGCGCAACGACGCGGTGCGCCGCGCCGTCGCCAACCTCCCGGAGCGGGAGCGCCAGGTGGTCGAGCTCCGGTTCGGCCTCGTCGGCGACGGCCCGTCGTCCCTCGAGGCGATCGGGAAGCAGCTCGGCCTGACGCGCGAGCGCGTCCGGCAGATCGAGACCGAGGCGCTGCGCCGCCTCGCGTCCGACGAAGACCTGGCGGCCGCGGCGTAACCGGGCCCGTCTCTAGCATCGGGGCGTGAACTTCGGCGCCCAGGACGACCTGCAGCTCCTCGCGCTGCTCGTCGCCCTGGGCGCCTTGCTCGTCCTGTCGACGGCCACGAGCGTTCCGGTGCCGATCCTGTTCGTGGTCGGAGGGCTCGCGCTCGGGTTCGTGCCCGGCCTGCCGCACCTCCAGCTGCCGCCGGACGTCGTGCTGGTGGCGATCCTCCCGCCGCTTCTCTACTGGACCGCGTTTGCGACCTCGCTGCGGGACCTGCGGCGGAACGTGCGGCCGATCTCACTGCTCGCGATCGGACTCGTGGTCGCGACGACGTGTGGCGTCGCGCTGGTCGCCCACGCGTGGATCGACCTCTCGTGGGCGCAGGCGTTCACGCTCGGCGCGGTCGTCTCGCCGACGGACCCGCTGGCGGCGACGGAGGTCGCGCGCCGCCTCGGCGTCCCGCGCCGCATCGTGTCGATCGTCGAAGGCGAGAGTCTCGTCAACGACGGCACGGCCCTCGTGCTCTACAAGCTCGCCGTCGCGGCTGCCGTGAGCGGGACGTTCTCGCTCGCCGACGCCGCGTGGCGGCTGCCATGGAACGTCGTCGGCGGCGTTGGGATCGGTCTCGGCGTCGGCTACGTCGTGCGCCGTGTGCGGCGCGTCCTCAACGACCCGCCCGTCGAGGTCGCGATCGCGCTGCTCTCCGGGTATCTGGCGTTCCTTCCGGCCAATGCCGTCGGCGCGTCGGGCGTGCTCGCCGCGGTGACGATCGGCGTCTACATGGGCTGGTACACGCCCGAGCTGACGACGAGCGAGACGAGGCTCACCGGCAACGCCTTCTGGGAGATCCTCATCTACGTCGTCAACGCGCTCCTGTTCGTCCTGCTCGGTCTACAGCTCCGGCAGATCGTCGACGCGCTGTCCGGAACGCCGTGGGGCGACCTGCTCGGCGACGCGGCGCTGGTGTGCGGCGCGGTGATCGTGACGCGGATGCTGTTCGTGCCGGTCTTCACGTACGTGCCGCGGTTCCTGTTCCGGAGCATTCGCGAGCGCGATCCGTACCCGGAGTGGCGGTACCCCGCGTTGATCGCCTGGGCGGGCATCCGCGGCGCGGTCTCGCTCGCGGCGGCGCTCGCGCTGCCGTCCGACTTTCCCGGCCGCGAGCTGATCATCTTCCTCACGTTCGCGGTCATCCTCGTCACGCTGGTCGGCCAGGGTCTCACGCTGCCGGTGCTCATCGGCGCGCTGCACGTGGAGACGGACACCGGCGCCGAGCGCGAGGACGCGAAGGCGCGGATCAAGGCGGCAGAGGCGGCGCTCGTCCGGCTCGAGGAGCTCGCCGCGCAGGACTGGGTTCGCGATGACACCGCGGAGCGGCTGCGCGGTCTGTACGGCTTCCGCCGCGACCGCTTCCGCGCCCGCCTCGACGGGGATGACGACGGCGGGATCGAGGAGCGCTCGACCAGCTACCAGCGCCTGCGCCGCGAGCTGCTCGACGCCGAGCGAGACGCCGTCGTCGCC
This sequence comes from Gaiellaceae bacterium, assembly GCA_036505325.1. Lineage (GTDB taxonomy): Bacteria > Actinomycetota > Thermoleophilia > Gaiellales > Gaiellaceae > PALSA-600. The sequence continues at coordinate 19,733 of DASXTR010000190.1, read as the reverse complement.
CTGCGGCGGGCCGGGATGATCGACGACGACGTGATGCAGCGCGTCGTCCGCGACCTGGACCTCGAGGACGCGCGCCTCGACGTCTAGGCAGGAGCGGGTGCCGGAATCGGTTCGCCGCCGCGGCCGATCCGGATCACGAGCCCGGAGGCGAACAGGCACAGCAGGCCGGCGGTCCCGAACGCCCAGCCGTAGTCGCCGAACCACGTGCGCGCGGCGCCCGCGCCCCACGCGGCGAGCGCCGCGCCGAACTGGTGCGCGGAGAAGATCCAGCCGAACACGACGCCGACTCGCTCGCGGCCGAACGTCTCCGCGGTGAGCGCAACCGTCGGCGGCACGGTCGCGACCCAGTCGAGGCCGTAGAAGACGATGAAGAGAATCAGGCCGAAGCGCGGCGCCCCGAACAGGTACGGCAGCGCGAGCAGCGAGAGGCCGCGCAGGGCGTAGTACCAGAAGAGCAGCACGCGCGGGTCGTACCGGTCGGTCAGCCAGCCGGAGAGGGTCGTGCCGACAATGTCGAAGGCGCCGATCACCGCGAGCAGCGAGGCAGCGGCGACCTCGGTCATGGCGTGGTCCATGCCGGCGGGGATGAGGTGAGTCTGGATGAGCCCCGTCGTCGAGAGGCCGCAAACGAAGAACGAGCCGGTGAGGAGCCAGAAGTTCGTCGACCCCATGCCCATCCGCAGGCCGTCCACGGCGAGCGCGAACGGATTCGACGGGCCGGACGTCGCTTGTGACAACTTGTCACTAGCGCCGAACGGCAGCAGGCCGACGTCCTCGGGGAAGTTCCGCACGACGAGGGCGACGAGCGGGAGCACGACGCCCACCGCGACGGTCGCGACCGTCACCGCCGCCCAGCGCCAGCCGTACGACGACACGATCGCCGCGAGCGCCGGCAGGAAGACCAGCTGGCCCGTCGCGTTCGACGCGGTGAGGAGCCCCGTCACGAGGCCGCGGCGTGCGACGAACCAGCGGTTGGCGATGATCGCCGCGAGCGGTACCGACACCGCGCCGGTCGCAAGGCCGTTCACCACGCCCCACAGCAGGCACAGCTGCCACGGCTCGGTCATGAAGACGGTGAGGCTCGAGCCGGCCGAGACCGCGACGAGCGCGCCGACCATCACACGCCGCAGCCCGAAGCGCTCGACGAGCGCGGCCGCGAACGGCCCGCCTAGGCCGAAGCAGAGGAGATTGATCGAGATCGCGAGCCCGATCGTCGCCCGGCTCCAGCCGAACTCGTCCTCGAGCGGCACGATCAACACGCCGGACGTCGACCTGAATCCCGCCGCGGTGATCAGCGTCACGAACCCGACTGCCGCGACGATCCACGCGTAGTGGACGCGCCTCATGCGCGTCTCAACGTACCGGCGCGGCTAGGCCTTCCCTACGTGGAGAGGACGACGCGTCCGGGCGTGTGATGGCCGGGCGGCTGCTCTGTGACGACCCAGCCCTCGAAGCGCTTCGCCTTGTATGGCACGGTGAACGTCACCGTCGTCGTGTGGTCGCGCACGCGGAAGCTGCCGCACAGGACGACCGGCTTCCCGCGCTTCACGAGGTAGAGGTTGTAGTAGCCCCCCTCCTTCTGCTTCGGAAGGCCGGAGACGCTGAAATGCATCTGCCAGTTGCCGGCCTCGTCGCGCTTGCCCATTTGGATCGACGCGAGCGCGCCGCCGCTCCCGCGCATCGGGATGACCCTGACGACGTCGAACCTCGTGCCCCCTCTCTGTTCGCCGACGAGGAAGCCTGCGCCGAACGCGGCCGCCGCCAGCGCGGCTGCGAGCACGACTGCCGCCGCCAGCCGGCGGCGCGGGAGGAGGGGGAACTGGAGGATGTCGGCCTCGCGCTTCTCGGTCGGCGGGCGCTCCAGGGTGGGCGGCAGGTCGGCCGGCGGGCCGGCTTCGAGCAGGAGCTCGTGCACGCGCCGCAACCGTGCAGCCTCATCGGCGTCCAGGCCCTCGACGTCGACGAGATCGTCGAAGTCGCGATCGGTCACTACAGCTCACCTTCCAGGATCTGCGACAGACGCTGCAGGGCCGCGCGCGTCCGCGTCTTGACTGTTCCGAGCGGGATGCCGAGGAACTCGGCCACCTCGCTCTGCGAGAGGCCGCTCCAGTATGCGAGAGCGATCACCTCGCGCTCGCGCTCGGGCAACTCCTCGAGCGCCCGGTGAATCCGCCACGCGACCCACGACTGCTCCGCGCGGTCCGGCGGGCCCGGGTCGGACGAAGCCTCGTCCGGCGCGTCCGTCGCCGGCTCCGGGCGCGCGCGGCCGCGGTCGACGATCGCGTTCCGTGCCACTGCGTACAGCCACGGCGCGCCGGGGCCCCGCTCGGGTTTGTACGTCCGTGCCGAGCGCCAGATCGACGCGAACGTCTCCTGCACTGCGTCCTCCGCGCGTCCCCGGTCCCCCAGGCGCCGTAACGCGAGGCCGAAGACCGGCCGCGCATACCGCCGGTAGAGCGCGTCGAACGCCGAGCGGTCACCTGCACCCGCCCGCTGGATGAGCTCCGCATCGCTCTCGTGGGTCACCGGCGCAATCGTAGGCATAGAAACGGCAAACGCCATACCTCGCATTACGAGGCAGGGCGCCTCTCGGTTTGGAGCAGCCGGCCGCCGTCGACCACGATCGACGTCCCCGTGACGAAGTCGGCGCCGGCGAGATACAGGACCGCCTCGGCGACGTCGTCCGGCGATCCGACGCGGCCGAGGAGCGTCTCGGCGGCGCGGCGGTCCTCCTGTTCGGCGTCGACTGCGACCGTGCCCGGCGCAACGCCGCAGACGCGCACCTCGGGCGCGAGCGCGCGTGCGAGCACGCGCGTCAGCATCGCCTGCGCCGCCTTCGCCGCGCAATGAGGTGCGAAGGACGGCCACGGCTGGTACGACGCGACGTCCTCGATCACGACGATCACGCCGCGCGTCGCGCGCAACGCGTCCGCGGCGGCCTGCGCGAGGAAGAAGGTGCCCTTGGCGACGGTGTCGACCGCCGCGTCCCAGTCCGCCTCCGTCACGTCCGCCACGGGCTTCGGCGCGAAGCCGTCCGCCGCCGCGCACACGAGCAGGTCGAGCCCGCCGCCAAGCCGGTCGAGCGCGCGCTCCACCTGCGCGCGCGCGCCGTCGGCGCGCGCGACGTCCCCGTCGGCGCGCCCCGCTGCCACCACTGCCCACCCTTCGGAGCGGAGCCGATCGGCGATCGCGCGTCCGAGGCGCCCAGTGCCCCCGCTCACGAGGGCGCGTCTTTGAGCGGTCTGTAAAGCCACCGGAAAACGTCAGTAAATCACGCGCGTTTTCGCACTTGGAAACGTCTGAACCGGGGAACGAGCGTCGTACGCAACGAGAACCTCGGAGAGGATGAACACAAATGCGCAAGCTGATGCTCGGACTCGCGGCACTCCTGGCCCTCTGGGTCGCCGCTCCGGCGACGGCGGCGACGAGGACGGTCAACATCTACTCGTACTTCTCGCCCAAGTCGGTCACCGTCACCGAGGGCGATACGGTCACCTGGGTGAACAAGGACAATTCGAATCACCAGGTGCTCGAGAACAACGGCCGCTTCGTCTCGGCGATCCTGCGGCCGAACCAGAAGTACTCGTTCACGTTCAACGCGGCCGGCACGTACCGCTACAAGGACGAGCTGTACCCGAAGATGACCGGCACGATCACGGTCAAGGGCGCGCCGGCGACGCTGACGATGACGAGCACGGCATCGACGGTCACCTACGGGCAGCAGGGCACGCTCTCCGGCGTCGTCTCGAGCAAGAAGGAGGGCGAGACGGTGACGATCTGGTACCAGCCGTACCCGCAGCCGAACCTGATCAAGCGGGCGGACATCCTGACCGGGCCCGGCGGCACGTTCAGCTTCATCATCGCGCCGCGGATCCTCACCACCTACCAGGCGTCGTGGAAGGGTGCGTACGCGCTGCCCACCACGGTGCAGGTGGCGCCGAAGATCTCGCTCGGCCGCAACAACGGCTGGCTGATCCACGTCGCCGGCGGCACGTCGTTCGCAGGCCGGACGGTTCAGCTGCAGCGCCTCAACCTGCTCACCGGACAGTGGGTGACGCTCAAGAAGCCGATGCTGAACTCGGCGTCGAGCGCGAAGGTCCAGGCCACGCTGCCGAAAGGCACGAGCCGCCTGCGCGTCGCGATGTCCGTCAACCAGGCGGGCGCCGGATACCTCGCGGCCTTCTCGCCGATCGTCATCTGGCATGTGACGTAAGCGTTCCGTAAGGGCGCCGAAAGGTTCGCCCCCGGTGCGCGTCTACTTCTCGTAAGACATAAAGACGTGCACTGGGGGTGTTTACTTCCCATGAAGAAAATCGTTCTGATCCTGGCGGCGCTGACGGCGCTCGCCGTGGCCGCGCCGGCCGCGGCGGCGAACCTGACCGTCGCCATCACACGCACGGGGTTCGTCCCGAACAACCTCACGATCGTGCAGGGGGACTCGATCACGTGGACGAACTCCGACACGCAGAACCACCAGGTCGCCTCGCAGCAGGGGCCGTTCACCTCGCCGGTCCTGCAGCCGACGCAGACCTTCTCGTACACGTTCACCAAGGCGGGCAAGTTCACGGTCACCGACCCGCTCACGAAGAAGGAGAAGATGAACGTTACGGTCAACGCGGCGCCCGGATCGGCGATCTCGATCGCCGTCAGCCGCGCGCTCGTCACTTACGGCGGCGCCGTGAACGTGTCGGGGTCGCTGGCGGACCAGAAGTCCGGTGAGACCGTGACCGTCGAGTCGAAACCGTGCGGCTCGAGCTCGTACACGCGCGTCGCAACCGCGACGACGACGAGCGGCGGCGCGTACGCGGCAACGGTCAAGCCGCTGAAGAACACGTCGTACCAGTCGCGCAACCGGAACCAGACGAGCTCGCAGCTCACGGTGCGTGTGCGGCCGGGCATCTCGCTCGGCAAGATCGCGCCGCGCCGCTACACCGTGCGCGTCCGTGCGTCGGACTCGTTCGCGGGCAAGGCCGTCTCGGTGCAGCGCTTCAACGCCGCGACCGGGCGCTGGGTACTCGTGCGCTACACCACGCTCCGGGCGAACTCGACGGGGATCGCGCCGACGGTGGTCTCGTCGGTCACGTTCACCGCGAAGCTGAAGGCCCGGACGAGGGTGCGCGTCGTCATGGGCAGCGCCACCGCGGGCTCGTGCTACGCGCCGAGCATCTCGAACGTGGTGCTCGCCTAGACCTCTGCGGCACGTAGGGGGCAGGGGGCGCGCAGCTACGAGCTGCGCGCCTCCTCGTACCGTCGGCCGACCTCGTCCCAGTTCACGACGTCCCACCAGGCCCCGAGATAGTCGGGCCGGCGGTTCCGGTACTTGAGGTAGTACGCATGCTCCCAGACGTCGATCCCGAGGATCGGCGTCTTGCCGTCCATCACCGGGTTGTCCTGGTTCGGCGTCGAGACGACGGTCAGGTTGCCTCCGTCGGCAACGAGCCAGGACCAGCCGGAGCCGAAGCGCTTCACGCCCGCGTCGTTCACCTGCGCCTTCAGCTCGTCGGAGTCGCCGAACGTCGAGCGGATCGCCTCGTCGAGCGCGCCTGACGGCTCACCGCCGCCCTTCGGCTTCATGATCTGCCAGAACATCGAGTGGTTCCAGTGGCCGCCGCCGTTGTTCCGAGCGGCCGCGCGCCGGTCCTCCGGGAGCTGGCCGAGGTTGCGCATGAGGTCGTCGAGCGGCCGGTCGGCCCAGTCGGTTCCCTCGAGCGCCTTGTTGAGGTTGTCGACATATGCCTGGTGGTGCTTCCCGTGGTGGAGGCGCATCGTCTCCTCGTCGATCGTCGGCTCGAGCGCGTTGAAGTCGTACGGGAGCGGGGGCAGCTCGTGGGGCATCTCGTTGTCTCCTTGGTCGCCGTCAGGGTGAGGATATGCTCCGCGCCGCACCCGACCGACGTGAAGGAGATCCATGGCACTTGCGTACAACCACGAGGAGATCACCGCGCGGGAGCTGAAGCCTGCGCTGTACGAGCTCGACGGCATCTCCCGCGAGACGATCGAGGCGCACTACAGGCTCTACCAGGGCTACGTCGCGAAGCGGAACGAGATCCTCACGAAGCTCGACGGCGTCGACCTCGCGAGCGCGAACCAGGTGTACTCGGAGGTGCGCGCGCTGAAGGTCGAGCTCAGCTTCGCGGTCGGCGGGATCAAGAACCACGAGATCTACTTCGAGCATCTCGGCGGAAACGGCGGCGATCCCGGGGGCCTCTTCGGCGACCTCGTGAAGCGCGACTTCGGCTCCGCCGCCGACTGGAAGGCCGACCTCAAGGCGACCGGCATGGGCGGCCGCGGCTGGGCGTGGACGGCCTACGACTGGGACGAGGGACGCCTCTTCAACTACATCGGCGACGCGCAGAACACGTTCCCGGTCTGGAACGCGACGCCGCTCGTCGCGCTCGACGTGTACGAGCATGCGTACTTCATCGACTTCGCCACCGACCGGGGCGCCTACATCGACAAGTTCTTCGACAACCTGGACTACGCCGTGGTGAACGACTGGGTCCAGAAGTACGGAATCCGCAAATAAGTAACCGCGGTACTCTGCGGCGGTGACATTCGCCGCGGTCGTCGTCCTCGGGTACCTGCTGGGGTCGTGCCCCTGGGGCTACTGGCTCGTCCTGCTCTTCAAGCACGAGGACGTCCGCCAGAGGGGCAGCGGCAACATCGGGGCGACCAACGTGTGGCGCACGTACGGGCCGTGGCTCGGTGCGCCGGTGGTGCTGCTCGACATGCTGAAGGGCTTCGTGCCGGCGCTGCTCGGTGTGGTGCTCGTCTCGCACTTGTGCGGCATCGTCGCGGGCGCAGCGGCGATGGTCGGGCACGTCCGGCCGCTGTTCCTGCGCTTCGCCAAGGGCGGGAAGGCCGTGGCGACCTGCGGCGGGGTCTTCTTCGGCGTCGCCCCGCTGGTCGCATTCGCCGCGCTCGGGGCCTGGATCGTCGCGTTCGTCCTCACGCGGTACGCGTCGGTCGCGTCGATCGTCGCGGCGATCACGCTGCCGACCGCGGCCGCTCTCCTCGGCTACCCCGCGTCCGTGATCGTGTTCGGGGCGGCGGCCGCAGCGGCGGTGATCTTCCTCCATCGCGCGAACCTGAGTCGCCTGCGGGCCGGGACCGAGAGCCGGTTCCACTTTCGCCGGACCGCGCGTGCGTAGGGTCGTCTTCCTCGCCGCGGCGGTCGCGGCCCTCTGGCTGGCGCCGGGCGCGCTCGGCGCCGGGTGGTGCCTGTCCGGAGAGGCGGCAAGCGACCGGGTGCCGGACGTGCCGGCGGGCGCGCAGGTGCACGTGCTCTACGCCGTGCCGAGCGACGCCGCGGACAACTTCGCCGCGGCCGTGCCGGGGATCCTCGACGACGTCACGCGCATCGACGCGTGGTGGCGGACGCAGGATCCGACGCGCACGCCGCGCTTCGACCTCGCGCCGACCCCGGAGTGCACGGATCTCGGCGCGCTCGACCTGACGTTCGTCCGGCTGACTGCGCCGTCCGCTCAGCTCTCGTCGAACACGTTTCGCGCCGTCGTGCGCGCGCTGCCCACGGTGAGCGGGCTCGGCAACGATTTCAAGCGCTACCTCGTCTACTTCGACGGCCCGGTCGACGATCCGTCGGTCTGTGGTGTCGGCAGCGGGGGCGAGCAGTCCGGTGAAGGCGGCTACGCGATGGTGCTCATGCAGGCGTGCCCTCGTGTGTCGAAAGCGGTCACCGCTGCGCACGAGCTGCTGCATGCGATGGGGGCGCTGCCGCTCGGCGCGCCGCATCCGTGTCCGGGCGATCTGGGCCACCCGTGCGACTCCTCGCAGGACATCCTGTTCCCGCGTGCGTCCTCCACGCCGCTCGAGGCACTCGCGCTCGACGTGGGGCGCGACGACTACTACGGCCACGGAGGATCGTGGTTCGACCTGCAGGACTCGGCGCTGCTGCGGCATCTCGACGCCGCGCAGGTCCCGCTCACGGTCGGACTGAACGGGCGCGGCCACGTCGTCAGCGACCTGCCGGGGCTCGACTGCACCGCGACGTGCACCGTCGCCTGGGACGCCGGCACGCGGGTGTCGCTCGAGGCGACGGGCGACGACCAGGTGTCGCGGTTCGTCGGCTGGCGCGGCGCGTGCAGCGGGCTCGCGGACTGCAGCGTGCCGCTCGGCACCGCGGCGAGCGCGACCGCCGTCTTCGGGCCGGTGACGGTGCCGGTGCGGGTGACGGTCGCCGGCCGCGGCCGCGTCGTCTGCAGCCCGCGCTGCTCGACGCGGTTCCGCGCCGGGGACCTCGTGACGCTGCGCGCCGTTCCCGCGAAGGGCTGGCGGTTCGCGGGCTGGAGCGGCGCCTGCCGCGGCACGCGTGTGACGTGCCGGCCGGCGACCGATTTCGCCGTCTCGGCGCGCGCGATCTTCCGCCGCCGCTAGACGGTCAGCCAGTCGCGCAGCTCGGTGTGGCGGCCGGGCTGGGCGCCCGACGCGAGCTCCGCGCGGAGCTCGCCGACCGTGCCGCTGCGCTCGGCGAGCACGTCGTGATCGTGGATCGTCTCGAGGTTCACCTGGCGCGAGAAGACGAAGTCGCCGTCGTCGAGATCGGGGTGCCGGTCGAGCGTCTCCTTCAGCGCGACGCGAACCGAGTCCTCGACGAAACGCGGCTGCAGGTGGGCGTGCTCGACGACGAACAGCTCGTCGGGACGCTTCAGCAGCGCGTAGATGGGCGAGCTCATCGACCGCTCGACGATGCCGACGAGATGCTCTGCGTTGATCTCCGCCTCCGTGCCGACGAGGAGCGTGCCGCGGCCGCGCTGGTTGTGCGTCGCCAGCGGGATCAGGTCGAGGATCTGCTCGACCTCGTCGTAGCCGGCCTCGCGCAGGCGCTCGGCCGCCGCACCGCGCACCAGGCCCTGGGCGCACGGGCAGGCGTTGATCCCCGTCGCCTCCACGCCGACGACGCGGCGCACGCGCTCGTTGGTGGCGGCGGCGATCCCGATCAGCGTCGCGATCTCCTGCGTCGGGAGCCCGCTCACGGGCGTGCGCCGCTCGAGCGGGTACTGCGCCTCGATCCGCACCTCGGCGCGACAGGCGTCCTGGCGGCCGACGATGTGGCGGGCGATGTGCTCGGCCAGCGTCTCGACGAGGAACGCCTCGCCGATCACGACCTCGTCGATCGCCTCTCCGAAGAGCTCCGGGAACCGCGACATGTGGACGCCCTTCTGCGCCGGGTCGAGATCGACCGCGCACGAGATCCGCGCCGCGAACGTCTTCTCCCGGCCCTCGTGCCGGATCCGGATCGCCTTGGCGACCCCCGTGACGCCCGCCCGCGTCAGCCCGAGCTGGACCTCCGGGACTGAGGCCTGCACATCCTCGACCGTCCGCGTTTCCGCCATCGTGACGAGTACGGTACCGGGCGGTGGCGTCCGAACGCTTTCCCCGCGTCGTCTCACTCGCGTGCCATGATCTCCGCACGCCGCTCGCGACCGTCTACGGGTTCGCGCGCACGCTCACGCGCGCGGGCGAGCTGGACGAGCGGAGCGCCCGCTTCGTCGAGATGATCGAGGCCGCGGCCGAGCAGATGACCGACCTCCTGGACCAGCTCGGCGTGCTCGCGCGGATCGAAGGCGGGCGCTACGACCCCGTGCTCATCGAGGCGGACACGCTCGACCTCGCGACGTCCGAGGACGAGCGCGTGGAGGCGACGGGCGAGGGGGCGGCTGTGGAGACGGACGAGCCGGCCGTGAGGCGCGCGCTCACAGCGCTCGCCGTCGCCGCTGTGCGCCACGGCGGCGTGGAGGGCGTGACGTGGACGGTGCGCGGCCGCGAGCTCGAGCTCACGCCGGTCGCAGACGGCGCCGGGCCCGTCGTGCTCGGCGACGAGCCGCGCGACCTCGGCGCGCTGGTCGGCCGCCGCGTAATCGAGCACTTCGGCGGCTCGGTCGCGCTCGACGGCGAGCGGCTACTCGTCCGCCTCTAGCTCGAGCCGCACGGCGATCCAGGCCTGGAAGGCGGCGATCAGCTGCTCGCTCTCGGGCAGGAGGCGTCCACGCTCGAGGAGCCCCGAGGCCATCCCGCGGTGCACCGACTCGACGAGGGCGGTGTCCTCGCGGCCGATCCGATCGTCGTAGGCGAGGAAGCGCGCGATCCACGCCGGCTCGGCGTCCTCGGCGAAGAAGTAGTCGAGGAAGCGCGCCGCGCGGTGGGGGCCGTCGGGCGCGATCGGGCCGATCGACAGGTTCGCAGGGCCGGGGAAGACGTTGAGGCCGGTGTTCGGGAAGAGGAGGTGGAACTGCCCGCGCTCGCCCGTCTCGCGCGCGGTGCAGAACTGCGCGACGAACGTCGGGTGCGCCTCGAGCTCGTACGACTCGGGCCGCACGTCGACCTCGGCAGCGAACTCGGGGTGCGCGGTCGGGCAGTGGTAGCACTCGAGGAAGTTCTCGACCGAGATCTTCCAGTTCGCGTTCACGCCGAAGTGGACGCGTGAGTGGAACCGCAAGCCGTCGAGCGGCAGGAGCTCCGGGAGCCCGCCGAGCGCCTCGGCGAGCGGCGAGGCGTCGGGGTCCGGGTTCACGAACAAGAACGGGCCCCACGTGTCGACGCTCGCCGGTCTCAGCCCGAGGCTCTCGCGGTCGCCGTCGAGCTCGCTGCCGCGCGGCGCCGCGCGCAGCTCGCCGTCGAGGCCGTAGGTCCAGGCGTGGTACGGACACTGGATCGTCTCCCGCCGGCCCGGCTCGCCGACGAGGATCGAGCCGCGGTGGCGGCAGACGTTGAGGAACGCGTTCAGGTCATCGTTGCCTGAGCGGACAACAAGAATCGGGATCCCGCCCGCGTCGACCGGCAGCAGCGATCCGGCCGCGGCGACCTCGTCGGCGCGCCCGGCGTACTGCCAGGAGCGCGCGAAGATCCGCTCGCGCTCGCGCCGAAGCACGTCCTCGGAGGAGTACCAGGCGTAGGGCAGCGTCTCGAGCGCCACCCAGCCTTCCTACCACAGCCGCCGCTCCGCCCCGAAAGATCGCTTGTGACAAGTTGTCACAAGCGTAGTTCCGGCCCGGCGGGCCGCCTGTCGGACGCACGCAGCCTGGATCCCGCCGTGGCCCGGCCGCAGTCCGCAGTGCGGACGTGTCCCGTGCGGCCATGGCTCCACTCCGGAGTGACGACACGTCCCGAAGTGACGGTGCGGATTAGACGCGGACGCTGTGGAGCGCGACGGCGGCGCGCTCGGCCGCGTCGTCGCCGGGTTGGTAGCACGCGCGGCAGCGGGCCTCGTACGAGTCGAGGGCTCCGATCACGACCGTCTTGCCGCCGAACGGGGCCGGGCGGCCGCCGACGAGGCGCTGCGTCATCGTCGCCGGGCCGCCGCAGCGGTGGCAGACCGCCTCGAGCTTGTCCACGAACTCCGCGATGCAGAGCAGGGTCGGCATCGCGCCGAACGGCAGGCCGCGGAAGTCCTGCGCGAGGCCGGCTGCGACGACGCGCGCGCCGCGGCGGACGAGGCCGTCGATCGAGTCGACGATCCCGTCGTCGAAGAACTGGACCTCGTCGATGCCGACCGCGTCGTAGCCGTGGGCGAGCCGCAGCACCTCGCCGCTCGATTCGGCCGTGACGGCGCGCATCTTCGCGCCCGCGTGCGAGACGACGTGCCCGACGTCGTAGCGGTCGTCGACGAGCGGCTTGACGATCAGCGCGCGCTGGCCGGCGATCTCCGCACGGCGGAGGCGCCGGATCAGCTCCTCGCTCTTGCCGCTGAACATCGGGCCGCACACGACCTCGAGCCAGCCGCCTCCCCGGGGCTGCGTCCGTATCACGGGGCGTGAGGTTACTGGGGGTACCAGACGTACACGTTCGTCTCGCGGCGCTCGAAGCCGACGCGCTGGTAGAGGCGGTTCGCCGCCTCGCGGCTCGGGTTCGACGACAGCTCCACGGCACGGACGCCCGCGTCGGCCGCCCGCCGCATTCCCTCCCGGGTCAGCGCCTCGCCGACGCCCTGGCCGCGGGCCGACGCGTCGACGATCACGTCCTCGATCCGCGCCCGTCGCGCGCTCGGGATGCCGAAGAGGACGAGCGTCAGCGTTCCGACGATCGTCCCGTCGTCGTCCCGGGCGACGAGGAGCGTCTCGTTCGCGACGATCTCGGCGACGTAGTCGCGCGAAGGCGGCTCGCGGTGCGCGCCGAGCTGCGGCACGAGCCGCGCGAGCGCCTCGACGACCTCGTCCGTCGCTCCCGTGACGCGATCGATCTTCACTGCGCGCGAGCGATCACCTCGACGATGCCGCCACGGACGCCGACGTCGACCGACTTCGAACCGTTTACAGCGGACAGGCTCCTCGTCGACAGGCCGTCGATGCTCCACCCGAGCTTCTGGAGGTACACGCGGTAGAAACCGATGACGCGGGACGGCTCGATCGGGACGCGGATGGCGCAGTCACGCGCGGCGAACACGGACTCGCCGTCCTGGACGTCGCACTCGCCCGGCGGGTAGATCGGAATCGATTTCAGCAGCGCGCGGTTCGCAACCTGCTCTGGATCCCGCGGCTGCGCGTCGCCGCAGCCCGCGAGCGCTGCCGCCGAGAGCAGGAGAACCCATCTCATTTGAGCAGCCGCGACAGCCGCCGGTCCTTGAGCACGCGGCCCTCGGTCTGGCAGTCGGGGCAGTAGAAGATGGTGTGCTCATCGAAATCGACCTGGCGGATCGGCCCGCCGCAGCGCCAGCACGGCTCGCCGAGGTGCTTGTGCACGCGATACGTGGTCGTGTCGTTCGCTCCGCGTGCGCGCAGGGCGAGGCCGCGCGCCATCTCCTCGCGGATCGCGTCGTCGAGCCGGGCGATGTCCTCGGACGAGAGCTGTGTCGAGAGCGCGTACGGTGAGAGCCGCGCCGTGTGCAGGATCTCGTTCGCCCACGCGCGGCCGATGCCCGCGATCAGCCGCTGGTCGCGCAGCATCGAGTGCAGGCGCCGCGAGTCGGACGCGAGGATCTGCTCGAGCGCCGCGGCGTCGAGCTCGTCCGCCTCGGGGCCGAGGTGCGCGAGCTCATCGCGCAGCGCCTCGGGGCGCAGGAGCCAGACGCCGGCGCGCTTCTTCGAGCCGGCCTCGGTCATGATCAGCTCGCCGCCGTCGGCGAACCGCAGCCGGAAGACGGGCGTCTTCGGGCCCTTCTCCGCCTTGTGCAGATAGCGCAGCCGGCCGGCGCTCATCAGGTGCACCATCAGCACCAGCTCGTCGTCGTCGGTGGGGAACAGGAAGCGCTTGCCGCGGCGGCGCGCGCCCTGGAAGCCCTCGCCCTCGAGCGCCGAGAGCGGCGGGTCGAACGTCTTCAGCGTCGCGACATGTGTCGGCCCGGCCTTCTCGATCGGGTAGGCCTTCACCGCCGCATCCAGCTCGCGGCGCCACGTCTCGACCTCGGGTAGCTCCGGCACGCCACCATCGTTGCAGGCAGGATCCGCCCGGTGCGGGCCGTCGTCCTCCTGATCGCGGTGCTCTTCCTCGCGGGCTGCGGCGGGGAGCGGCGTGCCGAGAGCTACGTGTCGCGGCCCGACCTGCGTCCGCCCGTCCTGGACGTGGACAGGTCCGCCCACGGCGGCTTCTACTTCCTGGCGCCGAAGCGCGACGCCGAGCAGCGCGGCGTCCTGATCGCGGACGGCGGCGGCGAGCCGATGTGGTTCCACCCGGTCTCGCCCGAGGCGACCGACTTCCGCGTGCAGCGCTACCGGGGCAAGCCGGTGCTCACGTGGTGGGAGGGGCACTCGGCGCAGGGCTACGGGCACGGCCGGTTCGCGATCGTCGACCGGTCGTACCGGCGGATCGCGACCGTGCGGGCGGCGAACGGGCTGCGCGCCGACGAGCACGAGTTCGAGCTCACGCCGCGCGGCACCGCGCTGATTCTCGCGTACCGCCACGTCGGGAAGCTGCTCGAGGGCGTGATCCAGGAGGTCGACGTCGCGACCGGGAAGCTCCTCTTCGAGTGGCACTCGCTCGACCACGTGCGGCCGTCGGAGTCGTACTTCCGCCCGGCGCCCGGCTCGCCGCTCGACCCGGGCGACTACTTCCACGTCAACTCGGTCGCGGAGGATGCCGACGGGAACCTGCTCGTGTCGGCGCGCAACACGTCGGCGATCTACAAGCTCGACCGCCGCACGGGGAAGATCATGTGGCGGCTCGGCGGCAAGCGGAGCGACTTCCGGATGGGCCCGGGCACCCGCTTCTGGTGGCAGCACGACGCGCGCCGGCGCGCGGACGGGACGATCACGCTGTTCGACGACGGGGCCGCGCCGCCGCGCGCGAAGCGCTCGCGCGCGCTCGCGTTGCGCGTGGACGAGGACGCGATGACGGCCACGGTCGCCCGCGCGCAGGCGCACCCGCGCGACCTCCTGGCGACGAGCCAGGGCAACGCGCAGTTCCTCCCGGACGGAGGCGTCGTCGTCGGCTGGGGCGCCGAGCCGTACGTGAGCGAGTTCGACCGCGACGGGAAGCTCGTCTTCGACGCGCGCCTGCCGAAGGAGGTCGACTCCTACCGCGCATACCGCTTCGCGTGGACCGGCCGCCCGCAGAGCGGCCTCGCGATCGCGGTGCTGCGCAAGGACCTCGACGAGAACGACGTCTACGCCAGCTGGAACGGCGCGACGAACGTCGCCGCGTGGGTCGTGCTCGCGGGCGACGACGCCGGCGCGCTGCACGCGATCGCGCACGTTCCGAAGCGCGGGTTCGAGACGCGCATCCGCGTGCGGCGCGGGTTCGCGCTCTACGCGGTGCGCGCGCTCGACGGCTCGGGTCAGACCCTGGCCACGTCCCGAGCGGCCGGTCCGGACGAATGAGCGAGCCGCTGCGCGTCGAGGTGCGGAGAGGCGGCATCGTCGAGTCGGTCCACCGCGTGCACGTGGTCACCGCGGACGAGGTCTTCGGCGACGGCGCGCTCGTCTGCTTCCTCCGCTCGTCGCTCAAGCCGCTGCAGGCGGTCCCGCTCGTCGAGGCGTACGACGACCTCGGCGACGACGAGATCGCGATCGCGTGCGCCTCGCACCAGGCCGAGCCGGCGCAGCTGGACGCGGTGCGCAAGCTGCTCGCGCGCGCGGGCGCGACCGCCGACGACCTCGAGAACGGGACGCAGGAAGGCAGGCCCGAGGGGAAGCTCGGTCACAACTGCTCCGGCAAGCACGCGGGGATGCTCGCGGCGTGCCGCGCGAACGGGTGGCCGTTCGAGGGCTACCGCCTGCCCGAGCATCCGCTGCAGCGGCGGATCCGCGACCTCGTCGGCGACCGCCCGTACGCGATCGACGGCTGCGGCGTTCCGACGTATGCGCTTGCGTTGTCCGAGATGGCAACGTTGTTCGAGCGCGTGCCGCAGCGGATCCGCGAGGCGATGCACGCCCACCCGGAGCTCGTCGGCGGCCGGGGCGCGGACGACACGGATCTGATGCGCGCGCGCCCGGAGCTGATCGCAAAGCGCGGCGCCGAAGGCCTCTTCTGCGCCGACGGGCTCGCCGTGAAGGTCGAGGACGGCTCCTCGCGCGCGATCCGGCCCGTGCTCGGGATGCTGTTCGCGATCGCGGACTTCCTGCTCGTGCCCGTCTCCAACAGCCGCGGCGAGGACGTCGGCGAGATTACGGTTGCCGGGTGAGGGTCTTCATCGTCAGCGACATGGAGGGTGTCGCCGGCATCACCAGGTGGCAGCAGTGCTCCGGCGGCCACGCGATGTACGAGGAGGGGCGGCGCCTCTACACGGGCGAGATCAACGCGGCCGTGCGGGGCGCGAAGGCGGCCGGGGCGACGGAGCTCGTCGTCATGGACTGCCACGGCGCCGGCGAGGGCTGGGACTTCAACTCGCTGCTGCACGACGAGCTCGACCCGGCGTGCGAATACGTCGTGCAGAAGCAGTGGACCGAGTACACGGAGTACCTGGAGAACGGCGTCGACGCGGCGCTCTTCGTTGCGATGCACGCTAGGGCCGGGACGCGGGACGGCGTGCTCGCGCACACGGTCTCCAGCTCGTCGTGGTGGCGGCTGCGCTTCAACGGGGTCGAGGTCGGCGAGACCGGGATCAACGCGGCGCTCTGCGGCGCCTGGGGCTGTCCCGTTCTGCTCGTGACGGGCGACGAGGCCTCGTGCCGGGAGGGCAAGGCGCTGCTCGGCGAGGGCCTGACGACGGTCGCCGTGAAGAAGGGCCTCGGCCGGTTCAGCGCCCGGCACCTGCCGGCCCAGCGGGCCCGGGAGCTGATCGAGGCGGGCGCCCGCGACGCCCTCCGCGACCTGAAGGCCGTCGCGCCGTACGACCCCGGCAGCCCGTGCGCGATCACAGTGGACTTCAACACCTCGGAGCACGTCGAGCGCTACCGGGAGCGCCCGGGCGTCGAGATCACCGAGCCCCGGCAGATCGTCTCGCGGGCGGATGATTGGTGGGGCGCCTGGAGGCAGTTCTTCTTCTAAAGAACTAAGGCCGTCCTGCCGACACAGGGGATGTGCCGCATGCGCGCCCCACGAGGATTCTCGCTGCCCTGCTGCTCTGCCTGACCGTCGCCGCCGGCGTCGGGGCGAGCGCGCGCGGCACCGGCCGCGCGTCCAAGGACGCGTCGGCGACGCCAATCACGCTGCACGCCGTCGCGCACGACACCTCCGGGCCCCTCAAGGCGACGAACCGTGGCCCGATCTCGATGCGGATCCATGCGCCGATGCTCAACGAGTGGCGTGAGCGTGTGCAGACCGTCGGTGCGCCCGTCAACGATCCGGTCGTCCAGCGCGCGCCCGGCTCGGCTCACATGCCCGCGATCACCACGAACTTCGACGGACTCGCCCTCTCGGAAGCGGGCGGCGCGAGCTATCTCCCGCCGGATCCGTCCGGCGACGTCGGCAAGACGCAGTACATGCAGGTCGTGAACGGCATGCTCGCCGTCTACACGAAGACCGGCACGCGGGTCGCGGGCCCCATTCCGAATCTCGACTTCTGGAGCGGTCTCGGTGCGCACTGCGACACCCTCGCCGCCGGCGACCCGACGGTCGTGTACGACAGCTACGCCGACCGGTGGGTGTACAGCGAATTCGCGTTCGACGTCGACTCCCAGGGCAATCCGGTCGCGCCCTACTACCAGTGCGTCGCCGTGTCGACGACGGACGACGCGACGGGCACGTGGAACCGCTACGAGTTCCTGATGAACACGACGCTCTTCCCCGACTACCCGAAGATCGGCGTCTGGCACGACGGTTACTACATGTCGGTCAACGAGTTCGACTCGCTCGGGTTCCATGGGGCCGGCGCGGTCGTGTTCGAGCGCTCGCAGATGCTGACCGGCGGCGCCGCGCAGGCGCAGTACATCGACGCCTCGACCATCAACCCGAACCTCGGGGGCATCCTGCCGGCGGACGCCGACGGCGCGACTGCGCCGACCGGATCGGCACCGTTCCTCGCGCTGATCGACGACCCGTTCTACGACGCGAACGACCGGCTCCAGGTGTGGAACTTCCACGTCGACTGGACGACCCCGGGGAACTCCTCGTTCTCGCTCGCGGGCGAGTTGCCGGTGGCGGGGCAGTCGACCGCGATCAGCAATGTCGCCGGCGGCGCCGGCCTCGACGCGATCGCGCAGGGCCAGCTCATGTACAGGGTGCAGTGGCGCACGATCGCCGGCGTGCCGACGATGGTGGCGAACAACACGGTCGACGCGGGCTCGGGCCAGGCCGCCGTCCGCTGGTACCTGCTGCGGTACCTGGCGGGTGCCTGGACGCTCTCGCAGCAGGGAACGTACGCGCCCGATCTGCTCGATCGCTGGATGGGCAGCATCGCCGCCGACGGCACCGGCAATCTCGCGCTCGGCTACACGGCCCTTGGCGGCCTGGTCAAGGCGTCGCCGTACATCACCGGCCGCCTCACGACCGATCCCGCGGACTCGCTCCCGCAAGCAGAGGCCGTGTTCTTCGCCAGCAACGGCTCGCAGAGCCATCCCTCGCAGCGCTGGGGGGATTACAGCCAGATGACCGTCGATCCCGCCGACGACTGCACGTTCTGGTTCACGAGCGAGTACTACGCCACGTTCAGCAGCAACAACTGGCGTACGCGCATCGGCTCGTTCAGGTACTCACCGCTCGAGTGCACCGGCGTGGCGACCGGGCAGCCGACGAACACGGTGGCGCCGGGCTTCACCGGCTCGGCGATCGAGGGCCTCACGATGAACGCGACCTTTGGAACCTGGGCGGGCGGTGTCACGTCGAGCGCCTATCAGTGGCGCCGGTGCGACGGGACGACGGGCCTCGGCTGCGTCGACATCCCCGGGGCGACCGCGAGCGCTTACACCGTCACGGCGTCCGACATCGGCTCGCGCCTCCGCCTCCGCATCACTGCCACCAACGCGGGCGGCAGCACGCCTGCAACGTCGATCGCGACCCCGGTCGCCGTCCCCCAGGCGCCCGTGAACACGGTCGCGCCGACTGTCACCGGGACCGTCGCCGTCGGCAACTACCTCACGGTCTCGAACGGGACGTGGACGAGCTCCGTACCCGTCACGTACAGCTACCGCTGGGAGCGCTGCGACTCGGCCGGCGCCAACTGTGCGGCGGTCACCGGCGTCACGTCGAACACCTACCTCCTCGACAACCCCGACGTCGGGAAGCGCATCCGCGGCGTTGCGATCGCCTCCAACACGGGCGGTGCAGCTTCCGCGAACGCCGCCGTGACGATCGTCGTCCCGACCCCCCCGGTGCCCGTCAACTCGGCGCGCCCGACGGTCAGTGGTACGCCGACGGTCGGTCAGGCGCTCTCCGGCGGCAGCGGGACGTGGTCCGGCGCGGGCACGCTCACGTTCGCATCGAGCTGGCAGCGCTGTGACTCGGCCGGCACGAACTGCGCCACCATCTCCGGTGCGACGAGCTCGAGCTACACGCTCACGGGCTCCGACGCAGGCTTCACGATCCGCTATGCCGTCGCCGCGACGAACGGCGGCGGAACGACGAGCGAAAACTCGCTCCCGACTGTGGTCGTCAGCGCGCCGATCTCGGGCGGCTCGGGCGGCTCCGGTGGTTCGGGCGGCTCCGGCGGCGGCGGCGGCGGGGGCGGCGGCGGGTCGACGCCCGACTGGGTCGTCACGCTGACGTCGTCGACGCCGAAGGTGGTCGGAGACATCTTCGCCTACGGCGTCACCATCGAGAACAAGGGCGGCGACTCGAGCAAGGCGTTCGTCGACGTCGCGCTTCCGTCGCAGGTCTCGCTCGTGTCGGCCAGCTCCGACCGCGGCGCGGGTTGCTCGGGCACGACGACCGTCACCTGCAACCTCGACTTCCTGCCGGCCGGCCTCGTCGCCCACGTCGTCGTCGTCGCGAAGGTCAACGCGGAGGGCTCGCTCGTCGCGACTGCGACCGGGCGCGCGTACGAGGCCGACCTGCACCCGGCGGACAACGTCGCGAGCCTCACGATCGGAATCGGCAAGGCTGCGGAGCCGCAGGGCGTTCCCGGCGGCCTGAACGGCGGGTCGGGCTCCACGGCGGGCCCGGACAAGGTCAAGCCGTCGGCGCGCGCGCTCGCGAGCCGTGTCTCCCGCGGGAAGAGCTCGGCGCTGCGGTTCAAGCTGTACGACGACCGGGGCGTCGCGAAGGCGACCGCGACGGTCAAGCGCAACGGCAAGGTCGTCGCGACGCTCAAGACCGGCTACGGCCCCGTCGTCTACGGCACGATCTACTTCCTGCCGTGGAAGGTTCCCGCCAAGCTCACGACGGGCGGCCTCTCGTTCTGCGTCGTCGCCACCGACCGCTCGGGCAACTCGAGCGGCTCGTCCTGCGCGCCGGTCTCGCTGCGCTAG
>DASXTR010000189.1:0-8311 GCA_036505325.1 Gaiellaceae bacterium | reverse complement strand
CGAGGACGAGGGGCGTTCCGACGAGCAGCACGATGAAGAGCACCGCCGGCGCGATGAGCGCGCCCGCGAGGAAGCGACGGTTCTCGAGGAGATCCCGTTTCCGCCCCCGCGCCACTCTCCGCTGAGCGACGGCCTGCGCCATCTTGCTTGCGATCGTAACCAAATCGCCGCAAACGGCGGGATTGCCTCAGTCGATGCTCCTCAGGCGGCGGCGCGCGATGTCTTCGAGCCCGTCGAGGTCGCGGCAGACGTCGCAGCGGACGATTCGCGCGGTCCCGTCCTCGCTCGCGGTGAGGACCCAGTTGCCGTCCGGACTGAACGTCGCGGCGGTGAGCGGGCGCTCGTGCTCTCGCAGGTAGAGCACGAGCTGTCCCGTCGCGACGTTCCAGAGACCGGCGGTGAACTGGCTGGCCGTCACGATCCAGCGGCCGTTCGGGCTGAATGACGCTCGCCGGACGGGGAAGAAGTGCCCGCGGAGGACGTGGAGGAGGTCGCCGCTGCCGACGTCCCAGATCCGCGCGTCGTGGTCGTTGCTCGCGGTGACGATGAGCGTGCCGTCTGGAGAGAACTCGACGTCGGTAACGAGCGAGCGATGACCGCGCAGCCGGTGCAGGAGCTCGCCGGTCTCGACGTCCCAGAGCTCGACGTCGTTCGCGGTCGTCGTCGCGGCCAGAGTTCCCTCCGGCGCGAGGGCGGCGCGTTGCGCACGCGCCGTCAGCGTCTGCACGAGTCGGCCGTCGAGCGAACGGATCCGGACGCCGTCACGCGCCGTTCTCGTGAGCACATGCGCGCGGGTCGCAGACAGCTCGACGATCGGACCCGGCGGATGTCCGATTCGCGTCGGGGTCGCGTTCCGCCAGATCCTGATCGTGCCGTCGCGCGAAGCAGTGACGAGAGTGCCGTCGGGCGTGTAGGCGAGGGCGGTGACGCGCATCCCGCGGATCGTCCGCGGCGGCCCGGGAAGCGTCGCGAGCTCGAGCTCGCCGCCGGCGTCCGCGAGCGCGAGCGAGTTGCCGTGAGCAGCGACCGTCGTGATCGCCGCGGGTGCATCGATGCGCCTCAGGAGGCTGCCCGTTCTGCTCAGGACGCGGGCTTCCCGTCCGGCGGCCGTGACCACGCGTGTCCCGGCGAAGAGGGCGTCGACGGGGCCGTCCCGGCGGTCGATCGGCGTGAGTTGGTCGTTCGCATGCGCGTCCCAGAGCCGGGCTGTGCCGTCGTCGCCCGCGGTCACGATCACGCGGCCGCGCGCATCGAAGCCGACGCTGGTGACGGCGTCTGTATGGCCGGCGAGGGGCGCGAGCAGCCTCCCGTCCTCCGCGTTGTAGATGCGGGTCAGGCGGTCGGCGAACGCGACGGCGATCTCGCGCCCGTCCGGGCTGAACGCCGCATCCAGCGCCTCGCCCGTTGCGCCGACGAGCAGCAACGACCGGACGCCGCTGCGGACGTCCCAGACGCCTGCCGTTCCGTCGGCGCTCGCGGTGACGAGCTGACGGCCGTCGGGTGAGAAGCGCACCGCGAGGACGTGGCCGTGGTGCGGCAGGACGTGCACCGGACGTCCGGTCGCGGCGTTCCAGAGGCGCGCCGTCTTGTCGGTGCTGCCCGTGGCGAGGAGACGGCCGTCGCGGCTGAACGCGAGCGGGCCGATCCCGCGCTCGCGCAGGAGCGACCGCACGCGGCCGGTCGCAGCGTCGAGAATCCTCGTCGCGACTCGCCCGTCGCGCATCGCCGCCACTGCGACGAGGCGCCCGGTCGGGCTCAGCGCCGCGGCGGTCACGACGCCCGGAACCGCGAGGTCGCGGATCGCCCCGCCGACGCCGTCCACGATCCGAATGTGGCCGCCGCCGCCCACGAGCAGCTTCCGGCCGCTGAACGCGAGGACCGAGATCGGCCCCTGCGTCCGCACCGCGCGTAGCCGGTGGCCGTCCCTCGCGCGCCAGAGCGAGACGGTTCCGCCCGCAGCGCCCGTCGCGACCAGCCGGCCGTCGAGGGACCAGGCGGCGTGCGTGAGCGTCCGCTGCCGCGGAAGCGCGAGCGTACGGCGTCCGCGCGCGTCGTAGATGCCGACCGAGCCGTCCCCGCCCGCGACGAGCAACTGCCCGCCGTGCGGCCCGAACGTCGCGGCGACGACGCCTCCCGGGACGTGCAGGACACGCCGTTCGCGCATCGCGAGCAAGCTCGAACGCAGCACGCTCTCCGTTTGCGGTCCGGGCGCGAGCTCGGCTGCCCGGAGCGCGAGTGCGAGGCTGGCCGCTGCGTCCGTAGGGATGCCTGCGAGCGCCTGTGCCGCGAGCTCGCGGCCGTGCGCACGCCGCGCTTGCGAACGCGCGGCGCTGCGCTGCGCGAGCGCGAAGACGGCGATCGCTCCGACGGCGACGAGCGCGACGAGCGCGGCTGCGAACAGCCGCAGCAGCCGCCGCCGCTGCCGGCGGGCGGCAATGCGCTCCCGCTCGAGCTCGTATCCGGCCCGCCAGGCGAGCACCGGCGCGGCGAGGACGTCGTGGAAGATCTCGTACCGGGTCGACCCGCTCGGCCCGCCGTCGACGCCTCTGACGATCCGCTCGCGCACGAGTGTCGCCAGCAGCGGTTGCAACTCCGCGGCGGTGACGTCGGTGTACCCGGCGAGGTCGGCGGCGGTGTGGGAGATCTTCGTCCCCGACGGCGTGACGAGCTGGCGCACGACGTGCGCGGCCGGCCCCTGCTGCGCCGCCGGGAGGCGCTCGAGCGTACCCTGGACGTGCTCCCGCACGATCGGCTCCGCGCCGCCGAGCCGGCGGAGCGTCGCCAGCCGCAGCTCGTGCGACCCCGCAGCCTGCTCCTCGACCCACAACCGCTCGAGCACGAGCTGGAGGAACGGCGCTTCCACGTGCTCGCCGGAGAGCGACCGCTCGCCCGCGCCGCTGAAGTCGACGCGACCCTCGGCGACCTCGTCGAGCACGGCGTCGATGAGTCCGGCCTCCGCGGAGTACGTGCCGCCGACGAGCTCCCCGTAGCACTCGAGAGGACCGAGGATCGCCGACCGCGCCGAGCGCCGGTCGAGCCGGTCGAGCCGCAGCATGTTCGCGAACAGGGCCGGCACCCGCCCCGCGAATGCATCGAGCTCCGAGAGCGCGTCGTCGCGCACGGCGATCAACACGTTCACGCGCAGGCCGGGTCGGCGGAGCAGATCCGGCAGCTCGTCGCCGAGGGAGCCCTCCGCGCCGTGGTAGACGAAGTACTCCTCGAACTGGTCGAGGAGGAGGAAAACCTCGCCTGCTCTGTTTGCAGCCGCCGCGACCGTGTCGACGAGCCCCGCCGTCGGCCCGAGCTCTCCGCCCGCCGCCCGCACCGATGCGCTCAGGGCGGCGGCCGGATCCTCCGCCCACGCGTCGTGCACGACGACGACGCCCCCGTCGAGCGTGCGCAGGTGCTGCGCGACCCCGGCGCGCAGCAGGGAGCTCTTTCCGACGCCGCTCGGCCCGTAGAGCACCGTCAGCTTGCTCGCGAAGATATTGGCGACAATCGCCTCGCGCTCGCGCTCGCGACCGAAGAAGAGCAGCGCGTCGAGCTGCGAGTCTCCGAACGGCGCGAGACCCTTGTACGGGCTCGTGGGGACGGCGTTCACGCGCGCCTCCCGGACACGGCGCGCTCCAGCTCGGCGATGTACACCGCGGGCGCCATGTCGATCACCTCGACGTCGCGGCGCCGCCAGAACTCCCGCTCGAGGGGCTCCGGCCCGCTGTGCACCGACCACGAGCGGTACGCGAGAGGCTCCTCGCCCCAGAGCCGTTCCAGCACCACGCGCAACGTCCACTCGGAGAGCGTGTAGCCGAGCAGGAGCAGGTGCGTGCGGCGCATGCGCGCGGCCAGCGCGACCGGCAGGCGATCGGCGACGTCGCCGTAGTGGATGAAGTCGTCCTCGGTGACGGCGAAGCTCTCCCATGCGCGATCCGGAGAGGGGTCGACGCGTCCCTGGAGGTGCAGCACCACGGTGCGCAGCCCCGGCGACAGCTCCGCCGCGTACCTGTTCGGGCGTTCGATCAGCGTGACCGCGCCGTCGGGAGAGATGTGGCAGAAGCGGCCTCGATGCCGGCCGGCGGCGATGTAGCAGACGCTGTCGAACGCCTCGCCCGCGTCGTCGAGCGCCCGCTCGAGCACGAGCTCGTAGCCGGTGGTGACCAGCAGCGGGTGCCCGGCGCCGCGCTCGCGCAGGAGCCCGGGCAGCGCTGCCAGGAAACGGTGCAGCGGAGCCGGCTCGACGTCGGCTTCGACGAGGGCGTGCAGCGTGTCGTAGAGCGGCCCCGAGCCGTTCAGCGTCGCGATCGCCTGCGAGATCCGGGCGAGCTCGGGGCGCTCGTCGTGGAGGCCGAAACGCCGCGCCAGCTCCGTCGCCAGCGGCTCCGCGTGATGGCCGACGACGATCGTCACGCGGCCCGCCAGCAGCTCTGCCGCCACCTCGTCGAAGTGGTCGCGCGCGGGCATCGTCCCCTTGCCGCGCGGCGGCGTTTCGTGACGCAGGATCGACGCGTGCAGCCGTTGGAGAAACGGGCTCGGCTCGATGCCGAGACTCTCGACGAGCGCCTTGCGTCCGGCGCGGTAGACCTCGAGCGCATCCGCCTGGCGGCCGGAACGGTAAAGGGCGAGCATCAGCTGTCCGCGCAGGCGCTCCCGCAAGGGGTGCTCGCGGACGAGCGCCTCGAGGTCGGCGAGGACCTCGACGTGGCGGCCGAGTGCGAGCTCGGCCTCGGCGCGCTCTTCGAGCAGCGCGAGCCGTAGCTCCGACAGGCGTGCGATCTCGGGCTGCGCGAACGGCTCGTAGGCGAGCTCCGCCAGCGGCTCGCCGCGCCAGATCGCGACCGCCTCGCCGAGAAGTCGCGCCCGCAGTAGCGGTTCGCTCGCCCGCGCCTCGTCGACGAGCCGGCGCACGCGCGCGAGATCGAGCCGGCCCGCCTCGACGCGGATGAGGTAGCCCGGCGGGCGCGTCTCGATCGTCTCCTGCCCGAGCGCCTTGCGGAGCTGGGAGACGAGGTTGTGCAGCGAGGCGATCGCGGTCGGCGGTGGGTCGCCGGTCCAGAGCGCGTCGATCAGGCGATCCGTCGAGACGACCCGGCCGGCGTCGAGGAGGAGCAACGCCAGCACTGCGCGCTGCTTCGTTCCGCCGAGCGGAAGCGACCGGCCGTCGGCGACCGCCTCGAGCGGACCGAGGATCCGGAACTCGACCACGCCACGCGTTTCTAACAGGCCCGCCGCCCGGGCAGCGGCCGGCATTAGAGAGACGTTAGGGGCACATTTGAGACGCGGCCGACGGTGGCCGCATGCACGCCGCCGCCCGCCTCGCCGTCGCGTTGCTCGTCCTCACCGCCGGAGCACGGAACGTCGACGCGTCGGCGCGTCCGAACGGGCGTGTCGAAGCCGCGTTCGCGCAGCGCAGCTACGCACCCGGCGGGAAGGCGATCCTGCGCCTCCGCGGCGGTGCGGCCGTCCTCCGACTCCGCCTCTACCATGCGGGCGCGGGGCACGAGGGGCCGCTCGAGGGGTCTCCCGTGACGGCGGCGCGGACGGTTCGCGGCGCCGCGACCACGATCGCGCTGAAGCTGGCCGCCGGGTGGCCGAGCGGCCTCTACTACGCGCGCGTCACCACGCCGGGCCGCGGCTCCTGGTACGCGCCGTTCGTCCTGCGTCCGCGCACGTTCGGCGCGCACCGCGTCCTGGTCGTCCTGCCGACGAACACCTGGCAGGCCTACAACTTCGAGGACGGAGGGTCGTGGTACGAGAACCCCGAGGTCGCCACCGTCCAGCTCGCGCGGCCGTTCGTCGACGGCGGCGTGCCGCCGCACTACCACGGCTACGACCGCGGGTTCCTGCGCTGGCTCGCCCTTCATCACCACCGGCCGGACTTCCTGTGCGACGACGACCTCGACCGGATCGCGCGCGGTGACGACCTTGCACGGCGCTACGACCTCGTCGTGTTCTCCGGCCACGAGGAGTACGTGACAGAGCACGAGTACGACGTCGTCGAGCGGTACCGCGACCTCGGCGGCAACCTCGCCTTCCTCTCGTCGAACAACTTCTTCTACAAGGTCGTGAAGCACGGCGACCTGATGGACGGCCGCTGGCGCTGGCGCGACCTCGGCCGTCCGGAGGCGGCGCTCGTGGGCGCGCAGTACGTCGACTGGAACCACGATCGCTACCCGAACCGGCCCTTCACCGTCACCGGCGTCCACCGGGAGCCGTGGCTGTTCCGCGGCACCGGGCTCGACGACGGCGACACCTTCGGCAACTACGGAATCGAGATCGACGCGCGCCACGAGGTCTCGCCGCCTGGGACGCGCGTGCTCGCGCGCATCGCCGGCGCCTTCGGCCGCGGAAAGAACGCCGAGATGACGTACTACACGACGCGGCGCGGCGCGAAGGTGTTCGCGGCAGGCGTGATGAACTTCGGAGGGTCGGCGCTCTGGCCGGTCGTCTCGACGATGATGGAGAACCTGTGGCGCTACCTGCGCGATCCCTAGCGTGGGGCGAGCGCGTAGAGGCGCCCGAGGCCGACGAGGTAGAGGCGGGCGTCGTCGGCGACCACGGGCGAGTACTTGCCGTCCGGCCACCTCGCGACCTCGCGGCCGTCGGCGGCCCGCAGCGCGTACGTCCGCTCGCCGAACGTCGAGAAGTAGACGAGTCCGTCGAGGACGGTGGCTGCGCCGGAGATGGGACCGTTCGCCTCGAAGCGCCACCGAACCGCGCCGGTGGCCGCGTCCAGGGCGTAGAACCGATGGTCGTACGAGCCGACGAGGACGAGATGGCGCCACACGGCGGGCGAGGCGTAGACGTAGCCGCCGGTCGGACGCGCCCAGAGCAGATCGCCGGTCGCAGCCCCAAAGGCGTAGACGCCGCCGTCGAGCGACCCGATGTAGACCCGGCCGTAGGCGACGGACGGAGACGAGTAGAACGATCCGTGGCCCGTCGAGTGCCAGAGGACGCGGCCCGTTGCTGCGCTCAGCGCCAGCACGTCGCCGCCGTACGTCCCGATGTAGAGCCGCGGGCCGCTCAGCGCAAGCGATCCCTTGATCGCGCCGCGCGAGTGCGTCTTCCAGCGCGTCCTTCCGGTTCGCGCGTCCAGCGCCCACACGTCGCCGTTCCAGTCGCCGACGTAGACACGGTTGCGGGCGACGAGCGGCGACGACTCCGTCGGCCCGATCAGCCGCCGCCAGTGAAGCTTCCCGGTGCGCGCGTCGAAGGCGTCGACCTCGCCGCCGGGTTTCCGCGACCGGCAGTCGCGGGCGCCGATGAACGTGATGTAGAGCACGTGGCGGTCGACCGCGGGCGACGACCACCCGCACCGGCCCGCGCGATGGCGCCAGAGCACCTTGCCCGTGGCGGCGTCCAGTGCGTAGAGGCGTCCGTCGAAGGTCGGGAGGTAGATCCGTCCGTACGCGACGGCCGGGGGAAACTCGAGCAGCGCGCGGCCGTGGAACGTCCAGACCCGCTGGAACGGAGGCCGCAGCCGGACCGCGGCGGCGAATCGACTGCGCCCCTGGTCGTAGCCGTACGTGGCCCAGGCGACACCCGGCTCGGGAGGAGGCCTCGGCGCCGGGAGCGTCGGCGCGTACTCCGTCGCCGTCGATCCGAGCACCGTGGGCGCGCGATGGCGAACCCGCGCGTACGCGAGCACGAGCGCGCACGCGACGACGAAGACGCCGGCGAGCGCGAGGAGGACGCGGCCGGGGCGGCGCACGACCGCTCGAGCCTATCGAGCGTCGACGAACAGGCGCCTGCGAGGTAGGCTCCGCGCCACCGGTGGCGGGGATCACCCTGGAACAGGTCTCGAAGGTCTACGGCGACGGCACGCTCGCCGTCGACGACCTCAGCCTGGACATCGGCGACGGCGAGTTCGTCGTGCTCGTCGGGCCGTCGGGGTGCGGCAAGACGACGGCGCTCCGCATGGTCGCGGGGCTCGAGGAGATCACCGAGGGCGAGGTGCGCGTCGGCGAGAAGGTCGTCAACGACCTGCCGCCCAAGGACCGCGACATCGCGATGGTCTTCCAGAACTACGCGCTGTATCCGCACATGAGCGTCTTCGACAACATGGCGTATGGGCTCAAGATCCGCGGCTTCACGAAGGACGACATCAAGGCGCGCGTCGACCGCGCCGCAGGTATCCTTGAGCTGGCGCCGCTGCTCGAACGCAAGCCGCGCCAGCTTTCAGGCGGCCAGCGCCAGCGCGTGGCGATGGGCCGCGCGATCGTGCGCGACCCATCGGCGTTCCTGATGGACGAGCCGCTGTCGAACCTCGACGCGAAGCTGCGCGTGCAGATGCGCGCCGAGGTCTCGCGCCTGCAGC
>DASXTR010000188.1:0-9016 GCA_036505325.1 Gaiellaceae bacterium | reverse complement strand
CTCGACGTCTCGATCCAGTCGCAGGTGCTGAACCTGCTCGTCGAGCTCAAGCGCGCGTTCGAGCTCACGTACCTGTTCGTCGCGCACGACCTCGCCGTCGTCGGCTACATCTCGGACCGCATCGCCGTCATGTACCTCGGGAAGATCGTGGAGCTCGCTCCCGCGACGGCGCTCTTCGAGCGGCCGCTGCACCCGTACACGATGGCGCTCCTGTCGGCGATCCCGGAGCCGGTGCCCGGTCGCAAGCAGCGCCGGATCGTGCTCCGCGGGGACGTGCCGAGCCCGATCGACCCGCCGTCGGGATGCCGCTTCCGCACGCGCTGCCCGCTCGCGCAGCAGATCTGCGTCGAGGTCGAGCCGCCGCTCGTGCAGCACGACGGAGCGGGTCACGTGGCCGCCTGCCACTTCGCGGGTACGCCGATTCCGGAAGCGCCACGTCGCGCGGACGTTGTCGCGTAGCGACGTCCGGCTCCTGCACGACCGCCGCGTGCCGATGCGCGACGGGGTCACGCTCTCGGCCGACGTGTACCTGCCGCTCTCGGGCGGGCCGCTCCCGACGATCGTGCAGTGGACGCCGTACGAGTCGACGCGGGAGCGCTTCATCTCGTGGGGCGTCTGGTTTGCGCGGCGCGGCTACGCGGCCGTCGTGGTCGACGTGCGCGGGAGGTACGAGTCGGAGGGCTCGTTCTACGCGTGGACGCACGACGGCCCGGACGCGCACGACACGCTGACCTGGGCCACCGGCGAGCAGTGGTGCAACGGCCGGATCGGCACGTGGGGGCGGAGCTACGGGGCTTTGGTGCAGTGGCAACTGGCCCATGTGGGGCACCCGAACCTCGCGTGCATCGCGCCGCAGGTCATCCACGACGACTACTTCTGGGACGGTTACTTCACCGGCGGCGCGTTCCAGCTGGCACTGACGCTCGGCGCGGCCGCGCTGTGGTCGAGCGCGCTCAGCCTCGTCACGGGGCCGAACGCCGCCGATCTCCTGTTGAACGACCGCGTCCTGCGGCACCTGCCGCTGGTTGAGCTGGACGAGGTCGCGATCGGGCGCAAGGTCGATTACTGGCGCGACTGGTGGGAGCACCAGGTAAACGATGAGTGGTGGCGGCAGTTCCACCACCGGCCGGAGCGGGTGGCGGTGCCGATCTTCCAGCAGGGCGGCTGGTTCGACCCGTACTCGGGCTCGCACCTGCGCACGTTCGCGGCGATCGGCGACCGCGTGCCGAACCGCGTCCTGATGGGCCCGTGGTCGCACGAGGAGGAGGTCGAGGCGTTCCGCGGCGACGTCGATCTCTCCGCCGGCGTGACGGTGATTCGCGAGCACGAGCTGGCGTTCTACGACCGCTACCTCAGGGACGAGGACAACGGCTGGGAGGAGCGGCCGCCCCTCGAGCTCTTCGTGCTGGGCGCGAACGAGTGGCGCGGCGAGCGCGAGTGGCCGCTCGCGCGCTCCGAGCCGACGCCGTGGTTTCTCCGCGCGGGCGGGAGGCTCGGTCGCGGCGAGGCGGGCGCGGGCGAGGCAGCGGACCGCTACGCGTACGACCCTGTGGACCCGGTCCCGACCATCGGCGGCGTCAACTCGGTGCTGACGATGATGCAGGGCGCGCAGACGCCGGTGCGGCCGGGCCCGCTCGACGAGCGTGTGCTGGAACGGCGCGACGACGTGCTGTCGTACACGAGCGACGTCCTCGACGGCGACCTCGAGGTGGTCGGCCCGGTCGAGATGGTGCTCTACGCCGCATCGAGCGCTCGGGACACGGACTTCGTCGTGCGGCTGTGCGACGTGCACCCCGACGGGCGCTCGATCTTCGTCACCGAGGGAATCCTCCGCGCGCGCTACCGCAACTCGACCGACGGCGATTCGGTGGAGCTGCTCGAGCCCGGTGAGGTCGCGGAGTACCGCATCCGCTGCTATCCGACCGCAATCGTCTTCCGGCGCGGCCATCGCCTCCGCCTCGACGTCACGAGCTCGAGCTTCCCGCGCTTCGCGCGCAACCTCAACACGGGCGAGGACGTCGCGACCGGCACGCGCATGGAAGTAGCGCGCCAGTCGATCCTGCACACGGCCAGCTACCCATCGCACGTCCTCCTACCGGTCCTTCCGGCGTAACCGTCCCAAAGGGCCATGTCACCACTCCGGAGTGGGGACACGGCCGAAAGAGACGAGTCGGTCGAGCAGGGCGGCGCGTGCTTCCGGGCGGCCGCCGAACGGGATGCGGAGGTGCGGGGTCTTCGCGCCGAAGTGGCGGCCCGGGAGGGCCGGGATGCCGTGCTCCGCGGCGAGCTCCTCGCTCGTCTCGTCCTCGTCGCCCTCGATCTCCGCCCAGACGAACGCTGCCGCCTCCGGGAGCTCGGCTCGCAGGCGGCCGGTCGCGTTCGCGGCTTCCACGGCACGCCGGCGCATTGCCGCGAGCTCGCCGATCGCGGCTTCGATCCACTGCTGCGGGCCGGTCAGCGCAGCCACGGCGGCCGATTGCGCGACGCCGTCGATTGCGAGCGCCTGCCACTGGAGCTCGCGCGCCATCGCCTCGATTGCGTGCGCCGGGCCGACCGCATAGCCGACGCGCCACGCGGCCATCGCGTGCGTCTTGGAGAAGCTCCGCACGACGAGCGTGCGGTCCGAGAGCTCGGGATGTGCGGCGGGGGAGACGTGCTGCCGGTCGTCGTACAACAGGCCGTAGTAGGCCTCGTCGCTCAACACGAGGCACTCGGTTCCCGCCACCGCGGCCGCCACGGCGTCGAGGTCGTGCACGCGGAAGACGTAGCCGGTCGGGTTCACGGGCGTGTTCACGATCGCCAGCGTCGTCTCGCCGTCGATCGCGGCGGCGAACTCGTCCCAGTCGTAAGCGACGGCGCAGCGCCCGCCGGCCGCCGCGACCAGCTGCGGGAAGAAGAACGCGGGTGCGTGCGACACCGCGTTCCGGCCGAACGCGCGTGCGGCCAGGTAGAGCGCCTGCATGCCCCCGAGCGTGATGATCACGTTGCGCTCCGGATCGACGCCCCACTCCGCGGCGATCGCCTCGCGCAGCGCGGGCAGACCGCGCGTCGGCGCGTACGGCGCGCGCCGGGCCGCGCGCGTCGCGGCTTCGACGACGTGCGGCGGCATGTCGACCGCCGGATGACCGCCGACCGCGAGCAGATCCGGCCGCCGCTCGCCGAGCTCGCGCGACGGCATCCAGCTCATAGCAAGCGCCTCAGCAGCGCCGCGTAGACATCCGCGGCGCGTACGAGCTCGGCGACGGGCACGAACTCGACGTCGGCGTGCGCACCCGAGCCGACGGGGCCGTGGTAGACGGTCGGGATCCCGGCGGCGGCGAACAGCGCGCCGTCGGCGACGACCTTGATCCCGACCGGCTCGAGCTTGGCGCCCGTCACCTCGCGGTACGCCCCCTGCAGCGCGCGCACGAGCTCGTGCTCCGGGTCGATCTCGTACGCGCCGCGTACGAGCCGCAAGTCGAGGTCGATGTCGCACCCGGTCTCCTCCGCCACGCCGGCGAGCAGCGCGCGGAGCTCACGCTCGACGGCCTCGAGCATGTTGCCGGGCGCCCATCGGCGCGTGCCGACGATCCGGCACGTCGTGGGGAAGCGGTTGTAGAAGTCCCCGCCGTGCACCTCGCCCACGAAGTAGGTCTCGGCCCCGACCCACGGGTGCTCCACGGCCGAGAGCTCTTCGTTGCGCCGGCGGATCGAGTCGATCACGCGCGCGGCCGCCGACAGGGGATGGGGCGTGCCCTTCGGCGTCTGCAGCTCGTGCGTCGGCATCCCCGCGCGCGAGACCGTGATCTCCATCGTCGCCACTCCCATGTGTGCGACGGCGATGTCGTGTCCGCTCAGCTCGCAGACGACGGCGGCGTCGGCACGGAAGCCGCGCTCGCCGAGCAGGTGCGCGAGGTCCTCGCCGCGTCCGCCGGGCGCCTCGTGCAGGCCGATCGCGACGATCGCGACCTCGCCTGCGAACGGCCCCGCCTCCTTCAGCACGCGAACCGCCTCTGCGGCCGCTGCGAGCGCGCCCTTCATGTCAGCCGAGCCGCGACCGTAGACCGCGCCGCCCTCGACACGGGGCGGCTCGTGCGGGATCGGCACCGTGTCGAGATGCCCGTTGAGGACAACCGTCGGCCCGGGGCCGCCGCGCAGCCGCGCGACGACGGTCGGCGTGGCGGGAAAGACGTCGTCCAGCAGTTCGACGTCCATCCCGATCTCCTCGAGCCGGCGCGCGTACAGCCGCGCGACTTCGGCCGTGTCGCCGGTCGGGCTCTCGACCTCGACGAGCTCGAGCGTCAGGTCGCGCAGCCGCTCCGCGTCGGCGCTCACTGCGGGATCACCGGCAACGTCACGTGACCACCGTAGACCGTCTGCTCCGCGACGACCTGGTGCGTGTGGCGGCCCATCGGCTCGCCGGTGTTCGGGTTGACGTCGAGGCGCGGGAAGTTCGAGGACGAGACGTCGAGGCGAATGCGGTGCCCGGGCGCGAACAGGTTCGACGTCGGCGGAAGCAGGATCGCGATCTCATAGCGCTGCCCGGGCTCCATGAAGACCTCGCGGTCGAAGCCCTCGCGGAAGCGGCAGCGGATGATCGAATCGCAGATCAGGAGGTCGTATCCGTCGGGGTAGTCCTCGTTCGGCGGGTAGACGTCGACGAGCTTCGCGGTGAAGTCCGTGTCGACCGCGCTCGACGAGACCGTCAGCCGCACCTGCGCGCGACCGGTCACCTCGATGGGTTCCTCGAGCGGCTCGGTCCGGTAGACGAGCACGTCCGGGCGCTCGGAGAGCCGGGGATACGGCTCGCGCGACGCGAAGAGCTCGGGCGACTCCTTCTGGTCGGCCGGACCGGGCGTCAAGACGTTGCGCAGGCGCAGCACGGGGCTGAGGAAGCGCGCCCACGCCGGCTCCATTCCGACGCCCTCGGCGGGCAGCTCGCCGACCGCGCAGTAGTTCCCGCCGATCGTCGGCACCGGGTGTGCGGGGTCGAACGTGTAGCGCCGCGGCTCGTCGGCCGCCGGCGGCTCCGAAGCCAGAGAGCCGTCCCCGCGCAGGTACCGCTTGTTCTCGCGCGCGCGCGCGAGGGGCCACTCGCGCTCCTCGCGCCACCGGCCGCCGTGGTCGAGCTTCCCCAGCGCCGTGCGCCGGCCCGACCCGCCGCCCATGACGAAGATCCGCACCGGCGCCTCGTCGTCGATTCCGTTGCACTCGTCCTTCAGCCACCGGTCGAAGAAGCGCAGCTGCTCCTCGAAGTAGCGCTGCACGCCCCACACGCTGTCCGGCCCGAAGTCGACGTCGAGCGTCCAGCTCGCGTCGCCGCGCATTCCGACGTGGCTCCACGGCCCGACGACGAGCCGCTGCGGCGCCGAGTTCTTCGCCGCCATCGCCGCGAAGTACTCCGTTCCCGAGTGCGGGAACCCGTCGTACCAACCGGTCGACATCGTCGCGGGAACGTCCGCGTGCTCGTCCCAGTAGCGCGTGAAGTCGTTCTCCTTGCGCGACCAGAACTCGTCGTAGGCGCCGCGCGTGTAGTAGTCCTCGAGCGACTGGTCGAGACCCGGCACGTGGCGCAATGACAGCTCGCCCTTGCGCCACGGCGTGGCCCAGAAGAGGTCGCGCAGGCGCGCCAGGTCGGCCCACACCTCCGCCTGCTTGTCCGGGTCGTCGGCGATGTCCTGCGCGTCCTGTGCGTGGATGAAGAGCGCCCAGAACATGTGGAGCTGCATCGCGCCGCCCTCGCGGGACTGGTGCTGGAAGCTGTTCGTCGGCACGACGTCGGGCCAGATCGCCGTCAGGTGCGGCGGGCGTTCGAGCGCCATGCGCACCTGCGTGATCCCGGCGTACGAGGACCCGACCGTGCCGACGCGGCCGTTCGACCAGCGCTGCGCGGCGATCCATTCGACCGTGTCGTATCCGTCCTCCCCCTCGTGCGGGGTGACCGTGTGGAAGTAGTCGCCGGTGCCTTCGGAGCGGTAACGATCGCGGAGGTCCTGCAGGCACACCGCGTAGCCGTGCGGGACGAAGAAGTCGGCGATCTCGCTGTAGCGCCTGTCGGTCTTGTCGTACGGCGTCCGGCACAGGATCGTCGGGTACCGGCCCTCGACGAGCTCGCCGTCGCGCGCGGGGCGGTGGACGTCGGTCGCGAGCCGGATGCCGTCGCGCATCGCAACCATCACGTCCTTCGAGAGCGCGACGCCGAACATCAGCCTGCCTGGATCAGCAGGTTGCCGAACTCGTCGACCCGCGCGGCGTAGCCGGGATGAACGACGATCGTCGAGTCGAACTCCTCGACGACGGCCGGTCCGGAGAGCGCCGCGTCGCGGCCGAGCGCGTAGCGGTCGTAGATCGGGCAGTCGACGTAGCCGCCGGCCTCGGCGAAGTGGACGTCACGGCGCTCTTTCGGGCTGGGCGCCTTCCTCGCCTCGACCCGGCGCAGCGGCGGCTTCGCGATGCGTCCGACGGTCGTCAGCCGCAGCGAGACGCACTCGATCGGCTCCGTCGCGGCACTGAAGCCGTATGCGCGGTCGTGCTCGCGGTGGAACCGCCCGGCGAGGTCGTCGCCGGCCGCGATCGTCAGCTCGTAGCTCTGGCCGACATAGCGCAGGTCGATCTGCCGCACGAAGTCGATCAGGTCGGGCGGTGTGCCCTCCGCCTCGAGCGCCGCCGACCCCTCGCGCTCGAGCGCGGCGAACGCCGCCTCGAGCTCGTCGCGGTCGACCTCGTCGAGGCGCCGCATCAGCGACGTCGAGGCCTCGCGCTTGAGGTCGGTGACGAGCAGCCCGGTGGCGGAGAAGATCCCCGGGCTCGGCGGCACCAGCACCGTCGGCAGCTCCGCGTCGCGGGCCAGCGCGTTCGCGTGGACCGGCCCGGCGCCGCCGAACGCGACGAGGACGAAGTCGCGCGGGTCGTAGCCGCGCTGCACCGAGATCAGGTGCAGCGCGTTCACCATCGCCGCGTTCGCGATCTCGACGATGCCGTTCGCCGCCGCCACGACGTCGAGCCCGAGCGGCCGCGCGCAGCGCTCCTCGATCGCGCGCAGCGCACCGTCGACGTCGAGGCCGATCTCGCCGCCGAGGAAGTACCTCGGGTTGAGCCGGCCGAGGACGACGTTCGCGTCGGTCACGGTGGGCTCCGTGCCGCCGCGCCGGTAGCAGACCGGCCCCGGATCGGCGCCCGCGCTCTGCGGCCCGACGCGCAGGAGGCCGCCCGAGTCCGCCCACGCGATCGAGCCGCCGCCGGCGCCGATCTCGACGAGGTCGACGACCGCCGTCCGCACCGGGTAGCCGCTCTGCGCGAGCCCGCCGATCCCGGCCGAGGCCGTGCCGCCGACCTGGTAGTCCTTCGTCACGGTCGGCTCGCCGGCCTCGATCAAGCCGACCTTCGCGGTCGTTCCGCCCATGTCGAAGGAGATCACGTCGGGGTAGCCGACCCGCGAGCCGAGGTGCGCCGCTGCGATCACCCCGGCCGCCGGACCGGACTCGACCATGAACACCGGCCGCCGGCGCGCGGCGCCGGAGGTGAACACGCCGCCGCTCGACTGCATCACGAGCAACCGCCCCTCGATGCCCGCCTCGGCGAGACGCGCCTCGATCCGCTCGAGGTAGCGCGCGACGACCGGCCGGATCGCCGCGTTGATCACCGTCGTCGACGCGCGGAGGTACTCGCGGAACTCGGGCGCGACCTCGGCCGACAGCGACACGGGTATGCCGGGCAGCGCCTCGGCGAGCAGCTCGCCGATCCGCCGCTCGTGCTGCGGGTTGACGTACGAGTGGAGCAGGCAGACGGCGACCGACTCGACGCCGTCCGCACGCAGCGCGTCGGCCGCCTCGCGCACGGACGCTTCGTCGAGCTCGGCCAGCACCTCGCCGCGGGGCCCGAGCCGCTCGGGGATCCCGTAGCAGCGGTCGCGCGGCACCAGCGGCGGCAGCTTCTCGAACTGCGTGTCGTAGAGCGTGGGCCGCGTCTGGCGCGCGATCTCGAGCAGGTCGCGAAAGCCGTTCGTCGTGAGGAACGCGCTGCGCGCGACGTTCCCCTCGATGATCGCGTTCGTCGCGACGGTCGTGCCGTGCACGACGTGCCGGACGTCGCCGCCGGCGACGTGCGACTCGGACAGGATCCGCGAGGTCGCGTCCATGAACGCCCGCGACGGATCGGCGGGCGTCGAGAGCACCTTCGCGATCGTGACGCGTCCGCTCTCGTCGTCGATCAGCGTCGCGTCGGTGAACGTGCCGCCGATGTCGACGGCGAGGCGGACGCTCACGCGCGCAGCTCCGCGGTCGCGGCCTCGTCCACGCGGCCGTCGACGATCGCCACCTTGTAGACCTCGCGCGCGCGCGCGAGGCTCACCTTCCCCTCGCGCACGTCGCGGAGGACGCGCTGCGGCTCGCGTTCCTCTGGCGGCCCGTACCCGCCGCCGCCGCAGGTGCGGTAGCTGATCATGTCGCCGGGCTCCAGCTCGATCGTCGTCTTCGCAGGCAGCAACCTCTCCTCGCCGTCCCGGACGAGGACGTACTCCGCCGGCCGCCCGGCCTCGCCGCCGAGTGCGCCCCACGGACCGGCCGTCGTCCGGTCGGCGAGCACCGTGAACGTCGTCGGGCGGTCGAACACGTAGTCCTTGCGCAGGCCGAGCCCGCCGCGGTGGCGGCCCGGGCCCTCCGAGTCTTCGACGAGCGAGAGCTGCTGCACCCGGACCGGGTAGTTCAGCTCGGTCTCCTCGACGGGCGCGTTCTCGGTGTTCTGGCCGTGGGTCTGCACCGCGTCGGGCCCGTCGCTGCGCGCACGGCCGCCGTAGCCGCCGCCGAACGTCTCGAGGAAGCAGTAGTACTCGCCCGTCTCGGGGTCGACGCCGCCGAAGCCGGCGTGGCACATCATCGCCTTCGTCCCGGCCGGCAGCCGGTCCGGGAGCGCCGGCAGCAGCGCGCGGAAGATCACGTCGACGAGCCGCGTCTGCGTCTCCCACCCGCCGACGACCGGCGAGGGCCACGTGCAGTTCGTGACCGTGCCGACGGGCGCCTCCACGTGCACGAGCCGGTAG
>DASXTR010000187.1:0-22493 GCA_036505325.1 Gaiellaceae bacterium | reverse complement strand
GCCGCGTTCTCGTTCGACGAGGGCGCAGGCGCCGCGCTCCACGATCTGTCCGGCCGCGGCAACACGGGGACGGTCTCAGGCGCTGCGTGGGAAAGCGGACGGTTCGGCAACTCACTCTCGTTCGACGGGGGCACGGACGCGGTCACGGTCCCCGACAGCGCGTCCCTCGACCTGCTCGCCGGGATGACGATCGAGGCGTGGGTGAGGCCACGTGCGCTCGGCGGCTGGCG
This sequence comes from Gaiellaceae bacterium, assembly GCA_036505325.1. Classification (GTDB taxonomy): domain Bacteria; phylum Actinomycetota; class Thermoleophilia; order Gaiellales; family Gaiellaceae; genus PALSA-600. The sequence continues at coordinate 22,263 of DASXTR010000187.1, read as the reverse complement.
CGCCGTCGCGCTCAAGGAGCAGCCCGCCGCACCGGTCTACGCGCTGTACGCGAGCGACGACGCGGGCGTGCCGAGCGGCCACATCTACGCCGTCGGCGACGTCGGTGTGCGCGGAACCTCGCCGCTGCCGCTCCTCACGTGGACGCACGTCGCCGTGACCTGGGATGCGATGGCGCTGAGCCTCTACGTCAACGGGACGCGCGTCGCGAGCAGGCTCGCGCTCGGCGTTCTCCTGCCGTCGGCAGGCGCTCTCCGGCTCGGCGGGTCGTTCGACGGCCTCATCGACGAGCTCCGCATCTACGATCACGCGCTCTCCGCCGCGGAGATCGGCGCCGACTCAGCGTCCCCGGTCGACTCGGCCGCCCCGAGCGCGCCGTCGGGTCTCGCGGCCGGCGGCGAGACGGCGACGAGCGTCGGGCTCTCGTGGACGGCCGCGAGCGACAACGTCGCCGTCGCCGGGTACGGGATCTACGTCGACGGGACGCGCGTTGCGACGGCGACCGGCACAAGCGCGACCGTCACGGGCCTCGCGTGCGACCGCAGCTACAGCTTCGCCGTCGACGCCTACGACCCGGCCGGCAACGTCTCGGCTCGTGCGACGGCGACCGGAGCGACGACGACGTGCGACACGGGGCCGCCGTCGGCTCCGGCCGACCTCGCCGCGGCCGTCGACGAGACGAGCGTCGCGCTGTCGTGGACGGCATCGACCGACGACGTGGGCGTCGCGGGCTACGGCGTGTACCAGGACGGCGCGCCGATCGCCTCGACGGGAGCGACCGGCTACACGATCTCGGGCCTCACCTGCGGCGCCGCGCACACCTTCGGTGTCGACGCGTACGACGCCGCGGGGCACCGCTCGCAGCGAGCCGAGCTCACGGTCGTCACCTCGGCGTGCGACATCACTCCGCCGACGCCTCCGGCGGGGCTCGTCGTCACCGGCTCGACGCGCACCACGCTCTCAGTCGCCTGGAGCGCCTCGTGGGACGACGTCGGCGTCGACGGATACGGTGTGTACCGCGAGGGCGCGTTCGTCGGCTCGACGACTGCGACCGCGTACACCGTCGCCGGCCTCGACTGCGGCACGAGCTACACCGTCGGCGTCGAAGCGTACGACCGCGCCGGCAACCGATCGGCGCAGGCGACGCTCGTCGCGGTGACCGACGCGTGCCCGCCGCCCGACACGCAGCCGCCGACGCCGCCAAGCAATCTCGCGGCGACGTTGACGACGCAGAGCACGATCACGCTCGGGTGGAGCGCGTCGACGGACGACACCGCCGTCGTCGGATACGGCATCTACCAGGGCGGCGCCGCGATCGGCTCGACCGCGGCCACGAGCTACACCGTCGGCGGTCTCGCCTGCGGGCAGAGCTACACGTTCGCCGTCGACGCGTTCGACGCGGCCGGCAACCGCTCGGCACAGGCGAGCGCCAACGCCGCGACGGCCGACTGTCCGAGCGGGGGCGGGGCGAGCGTCTTCCTCGCGCCGACCGGGTCGGACGCGAACGCCTGCACGCAGGCGGCGCCGTGCCGGAGCTTCGACCGTGCGTACCACGCCGCCGCGCCCGGCGAGACCGTCGAGCTTGCGGAGGGGACCTACGGCGACCAGAACCTCCTCTTCGACCCCGGCAAGTCGGGCGGCGAGAGCGACATGCCGGACGTGGTCTTCCGGCCTGCTGCCGGCGCGACCGTCGTCGTCGGGCAGCTCGACATCGGCGGCAGCCGCTTCGAGGGCGGCGCGAGCCACGTCACGATCCGCGACCTGACCGTCGACGGCGACGTCTCGATCCCGGGGTGCGGCGTCTCCGACTACGCGCCGTGCCCGCCCGACGCGGACAGCCCCGGCAACGACCTCTCGTTCGTCGATCTCCGGGTGCGGGCGCCGTACGACGGCGGGTGGGGCGGAGCGGCGTTCTACTGCGCGTCGTGCTCGAACGTCTCGATCGTCGGCGGCGTGTGGGGACCCGATACGTACCTGCCGTGCCACGGCAGCGCGCATCCCGAGATCCAGTCCGCGTCGAACCAGGTGAAGCGCGCTAACCACATCCTGATCGACGGCGCCACCTTCCAGAACTACGCGCGGTGCGCGCCCGACGATCACACGGAGTGCCTCCAGGTCGAGCCGGCCGACGACGTCACGATTCGCAACGCGACCTTCAGGCGATGCGACACGATCACCGTCAACTTCGCGAACGACCTCGCGAACTCCCCCTCGGCTGCCGGATTCCGCGCGCCGAACAACGTCCTGATCGAGAACAGCTTCTTCGACGCTGCGTGGGACAACACGGGCGGGCCGACGTGGTACGCGCTCAACATCCGCGAGTGCACGAACTGCACCGTGCGCTACAACTCGTGGCTCCAGGCGCCACGGATGCCGACGGGTGAGATCTCGCTCCGAAACCGCTTCGTCGGCAACGCCGGGCCGATGAGCTGGGCCGCCTGCGACGTCCCCGGTGTCGTCTTCGCATTCAACGTCTGGGAGGGCGCGCAGTGCGCCGCGACCGACAGGGAGGTCGCCGACGTCGGCTTTCTCGACCCCGCCGCGGTCGACCTGCACCTGCGTGCGGGGTCGCCCGCGATCGACGCCGGCGACCCGTCGCTCTTCCCGGCGGTCGACATCGACGGCGAGCTGCGGCCGATCGGCGGTGCGCCGGACGCGGGCGCGGACGAGACGCCCGCGGGCGCCGGCACGGCGGTGGACGGCCCGCTGCCCGAGCTGCTGCGGATCCGGTAAGACTGCGGGCGCATGCGCCACCTCCGCTACGTCGTCGCCGACGTCTTCACCGATACGCCGCTCGCAGGGAACCAGCTCGCCGTCTTCACCGACGCCCGCGACCTCGATCCCGTGACGATGCAGGCGCTCGCGCGCGAGATGAGCTTCTCCGAGACGGTCTTCGTCCTGCCTGCGCAGGCCGAGGACGCGGACGTGCGAATCCGCATCTTCACGCCCGGCAACGAGCTGCCGTTCGCGGGGCACCCGACGCTCGGGACGGCGTTCGTGCTCGGCGGGCCGCTGCAGAAGATCGTCATCCGGCTCGAGATGGGCGTCGGCGTCGTGCCCGTCGAGCTCGAGCGCGAGGGCCCGCGGATCGTGTTCGGCTGGATGGAGCAGCCGGTGCCGGATTGGGAGCCGTTTCCGCGCGCGGAGGAGCTGCAGGACGCGCTCGGCGTCCGCTCGCGGCTGCCGGTCGAGCTCTACCACCTCGGGCCGACGCACGTATATCTCGAGCTCGGGTCGCCCGAGGAGGTCGCGTCGCTCGTCCCCGACCAGACGGCGCTCGCGCGCATCACCGACGCCGGAGTGAACTGCTTCGCGCGCGACGGGTCGCGCTGGAAGACGCGCATGTTCGCGCCGGTTCACGGTGTGCCCGAGGATGCCGCGACGGGATCGGCCGCGGGGCCGCTCGCCGTCCACCTCGCGCGGCACGGCCGGATCGGATTCGGCGAGGAGATCGAGATCTCGCAGGGTGCCGAGATCGGACGCCCGTCGACGCTCTACGCGAGCGCCGAGGGCTCCCCTGAGCGGATCGAGCGCGTGCGCGTGGGCGGCTCGGCGGTGATCGTCGCGCGCGGCGAGTTCGGCATTCCCTGAACGTCTCCGAGAGGCCCGCTCCAAGTGACAACTTGTCACAAGCCGGTGGTGGGCGCGGCTCACACGGTGACGGCTGTGATCTCCGGCAGCTCGACTGCGAGCGCGGTCCAGAAGCGACCGCCGTTGCGCGACACGTACAGGCGGTTGCGCGCGGCGTAGACGAGCAGGTCGGGGTCGTCGTCGGCGACCGCCACGGCGCGGCCGGGCGGAAGGCCGCGGCCCGATTCCTGCCACGTCGTCCCGGCGTCATGCGAGACGACGAGCGGCGGCCGCGCGTCGACGACGGCGACGACCGTCGATCCAGCCGCGGCGCTCGCGACGACGCGCGGCAGGTTCAGCTCGGGTCCGGGCGGCGCGTCGAACTCCTCCGCGGGCTCGACCTCGTCCGTCTCGAGGTCGACGGCGAACGTGCCCGCTGCGGTCGCGACGAGCGCGATCATTGCTCCGCCAGCAGCGAGGCGACGACCGCGGTCGCACGGCGCGCCGCGCCGACGGGTGCGAATCCCGCCGACCGCGCGACGAGGTAGGCCGCGCAATACGCGTCTCCGGCTCCGGTGGGATCGGCGTCGACCGCGCGTGCCGGCACGAACTCCCGCTTCCCGCCGACGACGACGGTGGAGCCCCGCGAGCCGTGGGTGAGGAGCAGCTCGCGGACGCGAAGTGTGCTCGTGTCGCCGATCACGTCAGCCTCCTCGTCGGCGAGCTTCAGCACCCACACGTGGCGGAGCACCTCGGGGTCGAAGTCGGCGTTCAGCTCGAGGTCGCCCGTGTGCGGCGCGCGCACGAGGCCCTGCCCGTCGAACGAGACGCGGCGACGGCGCGCGAGTGCCGCGAGGGTCTCCGACGGGAAGTCCGACCGCGCGAGCGGGGCGACGTGAACCCAGCGCACCGCGTCCGGAAGCTCGGGCAGGTCGTCCGGCAGCCACGTGTCGCCGACGGCCTCGATCCGCATCCGCCGCACGTCGCCCTCGTAGGTGAAGGCGTAGGTGGCGGTCGACGTCCCGGGCACGTACCGCACGGGTGAGCCGAGCGCCACCAGCTGCGGGAGGAGCTCGTCCTTGTCCTCGCGTGCGCAGCGCGCGGCGATCCGCGCAGGGACGCGCAGCCGGTTGAGCGCCCGCGCGCCGTGGTACGGGCCGCCGCCCGCGCGCGGCGGTTGGCCGGGCTTGAGGTCGCGCGAGAGGTTGCCGACGAGCGCGATCACGCGCCCGCGAGTATGGACTCCCTTCGCAGCGCGAGGCGAGCAAGGGCGGCGAGGGCGAATGCGACGGCGAAGCTCGGCAACGACGCGCCGCCCCACGGCAGCGAGTGCGGATGCGCGTGCACGACGATGTCCGTCCACCACGACGGCCCGTTCGGGTACAGCCACTGGTAGAGGCAGAAGCCTGCGAGCCACGCGACGATCAGCGCCGGACGGAACGCGGGCACGTCGAAGATGTCGGCCGCCTCGTAGTGGCGGCCCGCGAGCAGCCAGTCCGCGACCAGCACGCCGAACAGGGGCACGAAGAACGAGCCGAGCAGATACAGGAACGTCTGGTAGTTGCGCAGGTCGATCAGGAGCGCACCGGCCGTAGCGATCACCGCGGTGCCGGCGACGAGGATGCGCTGCGGCACGTCCGGCAGGACGTTCTGGAGCGAAACCGCGGCCGAGTACACGTTTGCGAAGGCCTCGTCGCTCTCGTCGACGGTCAGCGCGAGCAGCGCGAGGACGCTGGCTGCCCCGCCCGCTGCGATCGCCGTCAGCAGACCCGGCGCGTCGCTGATGTGACGCGTCAACGCGATCACCGCGCCGAGCGCGAACAGCGGGATCGTCGGCACGAAGTAGCCGAGCCCCGTACCCCAGAACGCGTCGCGGCGCGTGCGCGCGAAGCGCGTGTAGTCGGCGACGAGCGGCGTCCACGAGATGAGGCTCGCGAGCACGAGGTCGAACCCGGCCCAGAACGCCGGCTCGCCCGGCCGGTCCCACACACGGCCGACGTGCTGGCCGTGGAGCGACCACCACGCGAGGTAGACCAGCGACGCGATCACGAACCAGATCGCGAACTTCCGGACGTACCTGCGCACGAAGCCGACCGGCCCGAGCAGCGCGAGCGCCGTGGCGATTCCGCCCATCGCGAGCGTCCAGACGGGCTTGCCGCCGAAGCCGAACACCTGCTCGGAGAGCGCGCTCGCTCCCGTCGCGATGATGATCAGCTCGAAGATCGACCAGCCAAAGCACTGAAGGACGTTGAGCGCTGTCGGCAGATACGAGCCGCGGTGGCCGAGCGGCGCGCGCAGTAGCACCATCGTCGGCACGCGCGCATCGGCGCCGATCAGGCCGCCGAGGGCGAGCATCGCGTTGCCGACGATCGCGGCTGCGACGATCGTCGCGAGTGCGCGCGGGAGCGACAGCTCGAGCCCGAACTCGGAGCCCGGCAGCACGAGGAACGCGCCGGCCACGATCACGAGCAGCGAGACCGACAGGTTCGCCCAGAGCAGGAACCCGTCGAGCAAGCCGAGTACACGGAACCGCTCCGGAACGGGCGTGATGCCCCAGTTCGGTGCGTCTTTCATCTCACTCCCTCCGCCGGCATGACCCGGATCAGGTTCGACGGGTGTGATCTCAGCCCCGGCGGGGCACCCCGGTGACGTGAAGGGTATCGCCGCGTCGTGCGCGCCGGTCGCAGTCCTCAGTCCGGAGTGCCGACGTGTCCCGACTCCGGAGTGGGGACATGGCCCAAAGGGACGAGGCGGGTGCCGGCGGCCTTCCACGTGGCGACGACCTCGTCGCCCTCGCGCAGGCGGAGCCGTGCGGCCGAGGCGGAGGTCACCTCGGCCGTGACGGGGCCGACGGTCACCCGGACGCGGTTTGCGACCGCGACGACGCTCGTCACTCGTCCGCGGACGTGGTTCTGCGCCGAGTCGTGGGGCGCCTCGCGGGCGAGCGTGACCTCCCACGGGTAGACGACTGCGCCGACCTCGCCGTCGATGAGATCGGTGGACTCGATCTCGGTGCCGTCACTCAACGTGATGCGGGTGACATCGCCGGCGCGGCGCGCGCGGCCGCGCAGGAGCGATGCCCCAGCGAACTCGGCGACGAACGGCGACGCGGGCGCCGCCAGCAGCTCCTCCGCCCGGCCGATCTGGACGAGCCGGCCGCGGACGAGCACGCCGACGCGGTCCGCGAGCGCGGCGGCGTCGACGAAGTCGTGCGTGACGATCAACGTGGGGAGGCCCAGCGTGCGCAGCGTCGCGCGCAGCTCGGCGCGCACGGCGTCGCGCGTGTGCGGGTCGAGCGCGGCGAGCGGCTCGTCCAGCAGCAGCACCTCGGGTTGTCGCGCGAGCGCGCGCGCGAGAGCGACGCGCTGGCGCTCACCACCCGAGAGCTCGCGCGGGCGCGCGTCCGCAAGGTGCGCAATGCGCAACCGCTCGAGCAGATCGCCAGGGTCGCCGCCGAAGGCGACGTTGCCGCGGACGCTCAGGTGCGGGAACAGCGCGTAGTCCTGGAACACGAAGCCGACGGAGCGGCGCTCCGGCGGCAGTCCCGTCCATTCGCGTCCGTCGGTGAGCACGCGCGCGCCCGCGACGAGGCCCGCGATCGCGCGCAGGAGCGTCGTCTTCCCGGCTCCGGACGGCCCGACGAGCGCGACCGTCTCCGCGCCGACCTCGAGCGCTACGCGGAGGTCGAAGTGGCGAAGCGGAACGACGGCGTCGACGTGAAGCGGAGCCATTTGACCGCGAGGAGGAGGGCGAACGAGAACGCGACGAGCAGCGCGCCGAGTGCCAGCGCGACGTCGAAGTCGCGCTCGAACTGCGCGTAGATCGCGAGGGGCAGCGTCTGCGTCACGCCTTGCAGCGACCCGGCGAACATGATCGTCGCGCCGAACTCGCCGAGGCCGCGGGCGAACGCGAGGACGAATCCGGCGCCGAGGCCGCCGGCCGCGAGCGGAAGCGCCACGCGTGCGAACACGCGCCACGGCCGCGCGCCGAGCGTGCGGGCGGCGTCGACGAGCGTCGCGTCGACGCTCTCGAAAGACGCAACCGCCGTGCGGACGTAGAACGGCGACGCGACGAACGCCACCGCCAGCACGACCGCCGTCTGCGTGAACGCCACCGACGTGGAGAGGAGTCCCGTGCGGCCGAACGCGGCGAGGAGGCCGATCCCCGCGACGGCCGGCGGGAGGACAAGTGGGAGCTCGACGAGCGTCAGCGCGATCGATCGCCCGCGGAAGGAACGCGTGGCGAGCAGGTAGGCCGCAGGCGTTCCGACCACGAGGACGAGCGCCTGTGCGACGAGGTTCGTCTTCAGCGACACGACGAGCGCGTCGCGCGCGGCGGGCTCGCCGAGCTGCGCGACGAGCGTTCCCGGCGACACGCGCGCGAAGATCGCGACGACAGGCAGCGCGAGGAACGCGACGGCGGCCGCCGCGCACACGGCGAACACCACCTTCACGGCAGCCCGAACCCGGCGTCGCGCAGCCTCGCGCGCCCGTGCTTCGAGAGCACACGCCGGACGAACGCGCGCGCCTCGCGCGGATGCTTCGTGGCCGTCGGAACGCACAGCTCGTACCGGACGGTCGGCTGCGCGGCGGCCGGCAGCGCGATCCGGAGCACCTTGTTCCCGACCGGCTTCACGTCGGTGCGGTAGACGAACCCGGCGTCCGCCTCGCCGAGCGCGACCTTCGCGACGACGAGCTTCACGTCCGTCTCCTCGCTGACGACGTTCGCGAGCACGGAGGTGAGCCCGAGGTTCGCAAGCAACTTGCGCGTGTAGTCGCCGACGGGGACGCCCCTGGCGCCGATCACCAGTCGGATGCCGTCGCGCTTCAGATCCACGACGGAGCGGATGCGCGCCGGGTTCGCGCGCGGGACGATCAGGACGACGGTGTTCGTCGCGAACGCGACCGGCCTCGAGCAGAGACCGCGCGCATACAGGTCGTCCGCGTACTTCGGCGACGCCGCGAGGTAGACGTCCGCCGGCGCCCCCTGCCCGATCTGGAACGCGAGCTGGTCGCTGCCCGCGAACTGGTAGCGCGCGGTCCTGTCGAGGCGCGGCAGAACCTCCGCGAGCGACGCTGCCGCGAACACGTTCAGCTGCACGGCCGCGAGCAGCGCGACGGCGAGCGCGGTCACCGCTCGACCATCACCGACGTCGCCTTGACGATCCCCGTCGCCGAGTCGCCCGGCTTCAGCGCGAGTGCCTCGACGGCGTCGCGCGTGATGACCGCGACGAGCCGCGCCGGCTCGGTCACGTCGATCTCGACCTGCGCGAGTAGGCCCTCGACCGTCACGGCGGCGACGACGCCCCGGAAACGGTTGCGCGCCGAGAGACGGTGCTCGTCGCGCACGGTCAAGCGCTCGACTTCGGCGGCCGGCACGAGCCGCCGGTTTGCCGAGTCGCGCACCGTGCGGATCCTGCCGGCCCGGTCCCAGCGTCGCAGCGTGTCGAGCGAGATCCCGAGCCGTCGCGCCGCCTCGGCCGCCGGGAGCAGTTGCATAGGCACCACCTAAGCATATTCCTTCCTGCTGGACATCGCCATGGCGAGGAACTAGATCGGTGGCCGATGCGTTTCTGGGTCACAGAAAGCGGAAACGCCGCACCCGTGCGTCGGGTGGCGCTGGTCGGGGGAGTCGTCGTGCTCGCGGGGTGCGCCGACGAGCAATCGACGCTCAGGCCGGAAAGCGACGCAGCCCGGTCGGTCGCGACCATGTGGTGGGTCATGCTCGTCGCGTCGGCGATCGTCGTCGGCGTCGTCACGCTGCTCGTCCTCCTGACGCTGTTGAAGCGCCGCGGCCGCCGCGACCGCGTCGACCGCACCGACAGCCCGGGCGCGACGACGGCAGTGCTCGTCTCCGGAGCGATCGTCCCCGCTGTCGTCCTCGTCGCGCTCTTCGTCTACGTCCTGGCGTCACTCGGCGCGACGTCGCAGCCGAGCGGCGGCACCGCGTTCCCGATCGAGGTCGTGGGCAAGCAGTGGTTCTGGGCCGTCCGCTATCCGGAGCAGCACATCGCGACCGCGAACGAGATCCACGTGCCGGTCGGCGTCCCCGTCGAGGTCGTCGCCGTCACCGACGACGTGATCCATTCGTTCTGGGTGCCGCGACTGAACCGGAAGATCGACATGATCCCCGGCCGCCGCAACCGGCTTCGCATCGAGGCGGACCGCGCCGGCGTCTACCGCGGCCAGTGCGCAGAGTTCTGCGGGCTCCAGCACGCGAACATGGCGTTCTACGTGATCGCCCAGAGCCGCCGCGACTTCGAGCGCTGGGTCGAGCGCGAGCAGCAGACGCCGCAACGCGGCGCCCCCGGCGAGCGCGTCTTCGTCGACACGGGCTGCGGCGGCTGTCACACGATCCGCGGCGTGTCGAACGGCACGATCGGGCCCGACCTGACGCACGTCGGATCGCGCACGACGCTCGCGGCCGGCACGATCCCGAACCGCAAGGGCTACCTCGGCGGGTGGATCCTCGATCCGCAGCACGTCAAGCCGGGGAACAAGATGCCGGGGCTGCCGCTCTCCGGGCGCGACCTGCAAGAGCTCCTCGACTACCTGGAGTCGCTCCGCTAGTGGCGACTGTCGTCGCCCGCGACGAGCTGCGGAAGCTGCAGGCGACCTGGCACGAGCGGCCGGGACTGAAAGCGTTCCTGACCACCGTCGACCACAAGTCGATCGGGCGCCGGTACCTCGTGACGGCGTCGCTCTTCTTCGTCGCCGCTGGGGTCGAGGCGCTTGCGCTGCGGACGCAGCTCGCCGTGCCGGACGCCGGGGCGATCGGACCGAAGGCCTACAACCAGCTCTTCTCGATGCACGGCGTGACGATGATCTTCCTGTTCGTCACCCCGTTCCTCTCCGGATTCGGGAACTTCATCGTGCCGCTCCAGATCGGTGCGCGCGACATGGCCTTCCCGCGCATGAACGCGCTCTCGTACTGGACGTACCTCGCCAGCGGGGTCTTCATCTACTCGAGCTTCCTGGTCGGCGAGGCGCCGAACGACGGCTGGTTCAACTACACACCGCTCGCCGAGAAGGCGTTCACACCGGGCCTCAACATCGACTACTACAACCTCGGGCTGCTCTTCCTGGCGATCTCGTCGACGGTCGGCTCGATCAACTTCATCGTCACGATCCTCAAGCTGCGTGCCCCCGGGATGTCGCTGAATCGCATCCCGCTCTTCTGTTGGGGGATCCTCGCGCAGGCGTTCTCCCTCGTCTTCGCGCTCCCGGCGCTGTCGGCGGCGAACATCTTCCTCGAGCTCCAGCGCCGCTTCGGCTTCCACTTCTTCGACCACTCGCACGGCGGCGACCCGCTGCTCTGGCAGCACCTGTTCTGGATCTTCGGGCACCCGGACGTCTACATCATCTTCCTGCCGGCGATCGGAATCGTCTCGTCGGTCGTGCCGGTCTTCGCGCGCAGGTCGCTCGTGGCGCACGACTGGCTGGTGCTCGCGACGGTGGCGACGGCCTTCCTCGGCTTCGGCGTGTGGGTGCACCACATGTTCGCGACGGGCCTTCCGAACGTCACGTTCGCCTTCTTCGCGGCCACGTCCGTGATCATCGCGATCCCGAGCGGCGTGCAGGTCTTCGGCTGGATCGCCACCATCCTGAAAGGCCATCCGGTGATCAGGAGCCCGATGCTCTACGTGCTCGGGTTTCTCGTCGTCTTCGTCGTCGGCGGCGTGACCGGCGTCATGTTCGCGGCGATCCCGTTCGACCAGCAGGTCACCGACTCGTACTTCGTCGTCGCGCACTTCCACTACGTGCTGTTCGGCGGCGCGGTGTTCCCCATCTTCGCGGGGATCCACTACTGGTATCCGAAGCTCGTCGGGCGGATGCTCGACGAGCGGCTCGCGACGTGGTCGTTCTGGCTCTTCTTCGTCGGGTTCAACCTCACGTTCTTCCCGATGCACGTCACCGGCCTGCTCGGGATGCCGCGGCGGATCTACACCTACCACCCGGGCCTCGGCTGGGACACGCTCAACCTGCTCTCGACGATCGGCGCGTTCACGCTCGCGGTCGGCATCCTCGGCACCATGGGGAACGTCCTCCGGTCGGCGCGCAGGGGCGAGCCGGCGCCGGACGACCCGTGGGGCGCGAACACGCTCGAGTGGGCGACGTCGTCGCCGCCGCCGCACTTCAACTTCGCCTCCATCCCGGTCGTACGCAGTCAGGATCCGAACTGGGACGTCGAGGACCGGCGGGAGGACCGGCGACGACTCGCGCGCGCGGAGCTGACGCTCTCCGAGGGGCACGAAACGATCGGGACCTCGTGGCTCGACGGTGACATCGAAGAGATCCACGAGTCGCCGCCCGAGTCGCCGTGGCCGCTCGTCCTCACGCTCGCGCTCGCGTGGTTCTTCACCGCCTTCCTGACCGGCCACTGGGTGCTCGCCGCGATCGGCATCGGCCTGACGACCGCCGCGGTGGGAGGCTGGAACCTCAGGGAGCCGGGAGAGGAATGAGCGAGCCGCTCGACGTTCCCGTCGCGCTCCAGCGCGGCCGTCCCGTCGGCTGGTGGGGCGTGCTCCTGCTCGTCGCGACCGAGGCCGCGCTCTTCGGCGCCATGATCGCGTCGTACTTCTACCTCCGGTTCCAGGCCGTGCACTGGCCGCCGCCGGGGGTGCCGGAACCGAAGGTGCTCGTGCCGACGCTCCTCACGATCGTGCTCGTCTGCTCGAGCGTCCCGGCGGGAGCCGCGGCGGCGGCGGGGCGTCGGCGGCTGCCCGGCCGCGCGTCGACCGGCCTCGTCACGACCGCCGCGCTCGCGGCGGTGTACGCGGCGGGCACGTTCGTGCTGATGGTCCAGGAATGGCAGGACTCGCCGGCGACGAAGGACGCCTACGACTCGCTGTTCTTCACGATCCAGGGCGCGCACGCCGCCCACGTCGCCGCGGGCATTCTCGTCAACCTGTACCTGCTCGCGACGATCGCCCGCGGGCGCATCTCGCAGTACCGGATGAACGGGATCTGGGCGATGTCCCTCTACTGGCATTTCGTCAACGCGCTTGCGGTGCTCGTCTTGCTCACGACCGTCTCGCCGTCGCTGTGACCGACCGCCGCGCGTCGCTGCTCCTCTGGTTCGGCGTGATTGCACCGCCGCTCGCCTGGACGCTCGAGCTCGTCGCGGGTTACTGGTTCGAGGAGGCGGTGTGCGGGCGCGGCTCTGGGCGCTGGGGGATCGACCACGAGCTGACGCAGGCCGCCACGCTCGTCGTGTGCGGGTCGCTCGCGGTCGCGGGGACGCTCGCCGCGCTCGCGGCGCTGCGCGCCGTGCGCGCGGGCGCAGGCGACGCGCGCGGACGCGTCGAGTTCCTCGCCGTGACCTCGCTCTCCGCGGCGGCCGTCTTCGTGCTGCTGACGGTGATGACCGGCGCCGGCGTCCTCGCCCTCGACCCGTGCAAGGGATGAGGCGGCTCGCGCTGCTTCCCGTCCTCGTCCTCGCCGCCGGGTGCGGTCCAGCGCGGCAGGCGCAGCGGATCCCAGGCGGCGACGCCGGCCGGGGCAAGGACCGCATCGAGTACTACGGGTGCGGTGCGTGTCACACGATTCCGGGCGTACGGGCGGCGACGGCGAGGGTCGGGCCGCCGCTCGACGACTTCGGCAGCCGCGCGACCGTCGCGGGCAAGCTGCCGAACACGCCGGAGGGGCTCGCGCGGTGGATCCGCGACCCGCAGCGCATCGTGCCGGGAAACGACATGCCGGACCTGGGGATCTCGAGGCGAGAGGCGCGCGACATCGCCGCGTACCTTCTCGAGCGGACGTGAGGACGCTCGCCGCCGTCCTCGCCGCGCTCATGCTCGCGGGTGCCGCTTCCGCTGCGGATACGGCTCGCGGCCGCAAGCTCTACTTCTCCGCGTGCGCGCAGTGTCACGGTCCCGATCTGCGCGGCGTCGACCGTGACGCCCGCGTCGGCGCGGGCGACAACCTCGCCCTGGGACCGTCGCTTCGGGGCGTCGGCGCGCAAGCCGCGGACTTCTACCTCCGCACCGGCTACATGCCGTTGCGCGACCCGACGACGCAGCCGAGGCGAACGCACCCGAAGTACTCGGAGCGCGATCTGCACGCCCTTGTCGACTTCGTCGCGTCGTTCGGAGGCCCGGGCGTGCCGCGCGTGCATCCCGTGCGCGGCCGGACGGGCCTCGGGCTCGTCCTGTTCACCGAGCACTGCGCCGGCTGCCACCAGGTCGTCGGCGAAGGCGGGATCGTCACCGGCAGCCGAGTCCCGTCGCTCGAGCACGCGACGGCGACCCAGATTGCGGAGGCGGTCCGCGTGGGCCCGTACGTCATGCCGCGCTTCTCGGAACGCCAGATCTCGCCGCGCGAGCTCGACTCGCTCGTACGCTACGTGCTCTACGCGCGGGACCCGGACGACCGCGGCGGCTGGGGGCTCGGGCATCTCGGGCCCGTTCCCGAGGGGATCGTCGTGTGGCTTTTCGCGGGCGCCGCCCTGCTCGTCGTCGCGCGCCTGATCGGGGAGGGCCTGAAGCGGTGAAGTGGCTCTGGTCGGCGCTCGCGCTGCTCCTCGGCCGCGGCCGGCGGCCCGCCGCGCCCGCGGCCGTCGAGCGGCCGCGGATCGTCCCGCGGCAGCCTCCCTCGCCTCGCGGCGAGAACTGGGTGCTGCTGCTGCTCGTGCTGGCGACGGTCGCCGCGGGCGCGTTCATCGCGGTCTACGCGATCGACCGCCTGCCCGCGCAGACGCAGCTGCTCGGGCTCGCCCTCGGCCTCGCGTTCGCCTTCCTCGCCGCGGCGGCGGCGGTCGCGTCGCGCTTCGTCGTCCCCGTGGAGGAGGTCTCGGAGCCCTATCCGGAGCCGGAGCACCCTGCGGAGCGCGACGAGGTGCTGCAGATCGTCGAGGAGTCCGGCGAGCGGATGACGCGCCGGCGCCTGTTGAAGGTCGCGGCCGGCGGTGCCGGGATGACGCTCGGCACGGCGCTCGTGGCGCCCGTCGCATCGCTCGGCCCCGCGCTCCACCCGGATGCGCTGCGGCGCACGCCGTGGCGGCGAGGCGTCCGGCTCATGAACTCCAGCGGACGCCCTCTGCGCCTGCAGGACATCGAGGAGAAGGCGTTCTACACCGCGTTCCCCGAGCACGCGTCCCACGACGAGCTCGGCGCGCCCCTCGTCGTCGTCCGCGTCGACGCGTCGCGCCTCGACCTCCCCGACGGCCGCGATCCGGAACGATGGGCGCCGGACGGCGTCGTCGCGTACTCGAAGATCTGCACGCACGCCGGCTGCGCCGTCGCGCTCTACCGGGCGCCGCTCTTCGAGCCGACGTCGGCGAGCCCCGCGCTCGTCTGCCCGTGCCACTACTCGACCTTCGATCCGGCGACCGGCGGCGGGGTCCTGTTCGGGCCCGCGGGCCGGCCGCTGCCCCAGCTGCCGCTCGAGGTCGACGGCGGCGACCTGCGCGCCGGCGGCGGCTTCAGCGGCCCGATCGGCCCGAGCTGGTGGGGCGTCCGCCGGCGATGATCCGCGGAGCGGTCCGATATCTCGACCGGCGCGCCGGCGCGGCCCCGCTGCTGCGGAAGGCACTGCGCTACGTCTTCCCGGACCACTGGTCGTTCCTGCTCGGCGAGATCGCCCTCTACTCGTTCCTCGTCCTCGTCGCCACGGGGATCTTCCTGACGATGTTCTTCGAGCCCGACCTGTCGAAGACCGTGTACCACGGCGAGTACGCGCCGCTCGACGGCGTGCACGTGTCGAAGGCGTACCGGTCGGTCGTCGACCTCTCGTTCCGCGTCAAGGCCGGCCTCCTGATGCGCCAGACGCATCACTGGGCCGCCGACGTCTTCATCGTCGCGATCGTCCTGCACGTGGCCCGCGTGTTCTTCACCGGGGCGTTCCGGAAGCCGCGCGAGCTCGTCTACTACATCGGCGTCGTGATGCTGATGCTCGCGCTGCTCGAGGGCTACCTCGGCTACTCGCTCGTCGACGACCTGCTGTCGGGGATGGGCCTCGCGATCGGCTACTCGGTCGCGATGTCGATCCCCTTCGTCGGCGCGAACCTGGCCCTGCTTCTCTGGGGCGGACCCTTTCCGGGGCCGCCGAGCTTCGAGCCGCGGATGTACGTCGCGCACGTGCTCCTCCTCCCGATCGCCATCGGGACGCTGCTCGCCCTCCACATCGCCCTGATCGTCGCGCGCCACCACACGCAGTTCGCCGGTCGAACCCGCAACGAGCGGCGCGTCTCCGGCCTGCCGATGTTCCCGGGCTACGCGCCGCGGTCGATCGCGCTCGCGTTCGCCGTCGCGGCCGTGCTGGTCCTGCTCGGCGGGCTCGTGCAGATCAATCCGATCTGGCTGTGGGGGCCCTACGAGGTGGCGCAGGGCACGAACGGGGCGCAGCCGGACTGGTACCTGGGGTGGCTCATCGGCGGGCTGCGGCTGATGCCCGGCGTCGACGTCACCGTGGGTGGCTACACGCTCGTCCCGAACCCCTTCTGGGGCGGCGCGCTGTTCCCGCTGCTCGTCTTCGGCTTTCTCTTCGCCTGGCCGACGGTCGAGCGCCGCATCACCGGCGACGACCGGCACCACAACCTGCTCGACCGGCCGCGCGACAATCCGTGGCGGACGGCCGTCGGATGTGCGTTCGCCACGTGGGTCGCGGCCGTCTTCTTCGCCGGCTCGGCGGACCGCGTCTACGCGTCGTTCGGGATCCCCTACGCGCCGCAGATCTGGTTCTGGCGCGCGGTCGCCCTCGTAGGCCCGGTCGCGGTGTTCTTCCTCGTCCGGCGGTTCCTCGGCGAGGTGAAGCGCGACGAGGCGGCCGCTTCCGTATCCCCGGGGCCGGCCTCGCAGTTGTAAGCAACGAGCATGCGGACGTTCGTTGCGGTCGTGATCGTCGCGCTCGTCGTGGCACCCTCGGCATTCGCCGCGAAGCCGCCGCGTGACCAGGGGACGATCCTCGTCAAGTTCGCCGCCCCGGCGCAGGCGAAGTCGCTCGTCGCCCGCCTCGGAGACACGATCGCCGGCACGACGGCGACGGGCGTGACGATCGTCCGGCTCGACCGGCACGAGCAGGTGGAGGCCAAGGTCGCCCGCTACCGGAAGCTGCCCGGCGTCCGCTACGCCGCGCCGAACTTCATCGCGCGCGCGGCGCTCTCCGATCCGAACGATCCGTCGCTCTCGAAGCAATGGAACCTCTCGAAGATCCAGGCGACCGCGGGGTGGGGTGTGTACCCGGGCGCGTATTCGTCCGGCAACGGCGTGCGCGTCGCAGTCGTCGACACCGGCGTCGACTCGACGCATCCCGACCTTGCGGACGGGCGCGTGCGAACCGACCTCGGCGGAGACTGTCTCTCCTATTCAGGGTGCACGAACGGTGCGGCGCTCGACGACAACGGCCACGGGACGCACGTTGCGGGCATCGCGGCGGCGGCTACGAACAACGCCGTCGGCGTCGCGGGGCTCGCGTTCGACTCCTCGCTCGTCCCCGTGAAAGTGCTCGACGCGAGCGGCAACGGTCCGTACTCGTCGATCGCGAACGGCATCGTCTGGGCAGTCGACCACGGCGCGCGGGTCGTCAACCTCAGCCTCGGGGGTACGGCGTCCTCGCAGGCGCTGTGCGATGCGGTCACCGCCGTTCTGCAGCGCGGCGCGATCGTCGTCGCCGCGGCCGGAAACAACGCCTCGTCCGCGCCCTTCTACCCCGCGGCGTGCCCGGGAGCGATCGGCGTCGCCGCGACGACGTCGACCGACGCACGTGCCTCGTACTCGGACACGGGCTCGCCGAACGTCTTCGTGTCCGCGCCCGGCGACTCGATCTACTCCACGTACAGGGGCGGCGGCTACGCGACGATGTCCGGGACGTCGATGGCGACCCCGCTCGTCAGCGCGCTCGCAGCGCTGCTCGCCGGCGAAGGGCCCGGGCGGTCGGCGGACGACGTCAAGGAGGTGCTCGCGACGACGTCGGACAAGGTCGGCAGCGGGTACGGCGGCGACCCGTACAGCACGTGCTCCGGCTGCAGCTGGTCGTCGTCGTTCGGGTACGGCCGCATCAACGTCTACCGCGCGCTCTCGCAGACGCTCCCGCAGCCGGACTTCGGTCTGACCGTGACGCCGGCGCTGAGCTTCGGGCGGCTCGGCGGCGCCGCGACCGCGACCGTACGCGTCTCGGCGTTCAACGGCTTCACCGGCACGGTGTCGCTCGCGGCGAGCGGGATGCCGGGCGGTGGGGTCGCGCAGTTCGCGCCGTCGTCCGTCGCCGCTCCCGGCGACGCGGGTCTGGTCATCGCCGTGCCGCCGAGCGCGCCGACCGGGCGCTACATCGTCACCGTCACCGGGACGAGCGGTGCCCTGGTGCGGACCGCGACGCTCGCCGTCTCGGTGACCGGCATCACCATCTCCGTGCCCGCGACGCCGTCGAGCCCGGGGCCGCCTGCGCCGCCTGGCGTCTCCGTCGGCACGCCGGACTTCACCGTGCAGCCGATGCCGGCGACCCGGACGGTCGCGCGCGGCGGCGCCACGGCGTTCCTCGTCGCGCTGACGCCGGCGGGGACGTTCACCGGCCCGGTCGCCCTGTCGGTGAGCGGCGTGCCTGAGGGTGTGACCGCGTCGTTCGCCCCGCCGGTGCTGACGGCGCCCGGCCAGGGCGCGCTCGCAATCGCGGCGCTGCCGTCCGCGACCGCGGGGTCGTACCCGCTGACGATCACCGCGGTGAGCGGTGCGCTCGTCCGCACGGCGACGGTCACGCTGATCGTCTCGTAGCGTCGGCGACGCGCGCGGCCACCACTGCGACGTCCGGGAACGGGTCGGTGTCGATGCGCAGGAGGTCTCCGTCGAGGGGAAGCGACTCCCACTCGCCGGCGGTCACGCGCTCGCCGATCTCGTCGGCAGCCTCGGCGTCGTAATGCACCACGTGCCGGCCGGGACGGTCGGCGAGCCGCGCCGTGAGGTCTTCGGAGGCGCGGTCACGTGCACCTGCAGAACACGCGCAGGCGGAAGGCGTGCGAACGGCTCCGCGCGACCGAAGTTCCCTTCCGCAACCGTCGACACGCCCGCGCGCAGCAGCTCGTCGAGGACGCGGAAGAGCACGTCGAACGTCGCGACGCCGAGCCGCTGCGACGCCGCGCGCCCGCGCACATCGAGCGCCTCCGCGAGCGTCTCCTTGATCGGATCCTTCGCCACGAGCGGCCACCCGAGCCGGTCGGCGACGGCGCGAGCGATCGTCGTCTTCCCAGCCGCCGGCGGCCCGGTCATGACGACGAGTAGCGGCGTGTCCCGAACAGTCATCTTGCCGGCACGTCGCAGCTCCGCCATCCTCGGAATGGTGGACGACGGCGACGCGCGGCCTATCATGGTTTCACTGTTGTACGCGCACGAGAAGCTCGACCACATCATCGACCTACTCGAGGAGAACGGTGAAGAGGAAGAAAGCGAAGCTGAGTCCTGAATTCTGGGCGCGTGATGCCGAAGCGCGGCGCGAGCTCGAGCACCGAATCGCCGAGATCGACGCGAGGTCAACCGAGCCGCGCACGAACCGCTCGCAGCCGCCGCCCCGATAGCTGTCGCGGTCACGGGAGTGTGACCGCGCCGACGAGCCAGGCGTGCGCCTCCACGACGGCGCGCGCGCCGGGGAGCTGCGGGAGCTCCCCGGCGGCCACGAGCACGTCGTAGACCCCGCCGTCACGATTCGGGCACACGCTGGTCGCACTTCCGACGGCGTCGTCTGACGACGGGACACGGCCGGGCGAGACGCGGCCTTTTCGGAGAGGCTTGTGACGGAGCCGTGCGCGCTTCCTACGAGTCGTTCACGCTCCGGGGACAGCCCGTTACGAAGATGCGACGCTGCCGTCATGCCTTCGCGCGCCTCGTCTGACGACGGGACTTGGCTTGCGCGGACGTGGCCGTACCGGACAGTGTGCGTGGCAAGGTCGTTACG
The DNA here is from genome assembly GCA_036505325.1 of Gaiellaceae bacterium. Classification (GTDB taxonomy): domain Bacteria; phylum Actinomycetota; class Thermoleophilia; order Gaiellales; family Gaiellaceae; genus PALSA-600. The sequence continues at coordinate 2,817 of DASXTR010000187.1, read as the reverse complement.
CCTGCGTCAGGCTTCCGTGGCGGTGGCTGTCACCGTCACGGAAGTGTCACGACGCCAGCAGCCGCCGCAGGACGAACGGGAGGATGCCGCCGTGGCGCAGGTACTCGCGCTCCTGCGGAGTGTCGAGGCGGACGCGGGCACGGAACTCCTTGTCGTCGGCTCGCACCGTCACCTCGTCCGCGTTGGCGTTGTCCACTCCGACAACGGAAAACGACTCGCGGCCCGTGAGGCCGAGCGACTCGCGCGACTCGCCGGACATGAACTGCAGCGGGAGGACGCCCATCATGAGCAGGTTCGAGCGGTGGATGCGCTCGAACGACTCGGCGATCACCGCGCGCACGCCGAGTAGGTTCGGGCCCTTGGCCGCCCAATCCCGCGACGAGCCCGAGCCGTACTCCTTGCCGGCGATCACGATCAGCGGCGTCCCCTCCGCGAGGTAGCGCTGCGACGCGTCGTAGATCGACATCTCCTCGCCCGACGGCACGTGCACCGTCCACGTCCCCTCCGAGCTGGGCACGAGCTGGTTGCGCAGCCGGACGTTCGCGAACGTCCCGCGCGTCATCACCTCGTGGTTCCCGCGCCGGGCGCCGTACGTATTGAAGTCCTTGCGCTCGACGCCGTGCTCGAGGAGGTACTTCCCGGCCGGCGAATCCGGCTTGATCGCTCCGGCCGGCGAGATGTGGTCGGTCGTCACCGAGTCGCCGAGGATCACGAGCACGCGCGCGCCTTCGATGTCGGAGACCGTGCCGGGCTCGGGCGTCATCCCCTCGAAGTAGGGCGGGTGGCGCACGTAGGTCGAGCCCGGATCCCAGGCGAACAGCTCGTCCGCGGGCGCGGGCAGCGAGCGCCACGTGTCGTCGCCGGTGAAGACATCGGCGTACGTCGACGCGAACTGCTCGGCGCGCACCGAGGACGCGATCACGTCGCTGATCTCTTTCGCACTCGGCCAGATGTCGCGCAGGAAGACGTCCTCGCCGCCCGATCCGACGCCGATCGGCTCCTCGTCCCACTGGATGTCCATGCGTCCCGCCAGCGAGTACGCAACGACGAGCGGCGGCGATGCGAGGTAGTTCGCCTTCACCTCCGGATGGATGCGCGCCTCGAAGTTCCGGTTGCCCGACAGCACCGAGCAGACGACGAGGTCGCCCTCGGAGATCGCCTCCGAGATCTCCTCCGCGAGCGGGCCCGAGTTGCCGATGCACGTCGTGCAGCCGTAGCCGACCGTGTCGAAGCCGAGCTCGTCGAGATACTGCTGCAGCCCCGCCTGCTCGTAGTACTTCGTCACCACCTTCGAGCCCGGCGCGAGCGACGACTTTACCCACGGCTTGCGCTCGAGCCCGCGTTCGACGGCGTTCCTCGCCAGGAGGCCTGCGCCGACCATCACCTGCGGGTTCGAGGTGTTCGTGCACGACGTGATCGCGGCGATGACGACCGAGCCGTGGTCGAGCTCGTAGTCGGCCCCACGCACGGGGACGCGGTGGTGCTCCGGCGCGACGACGGCGACCGGGACGAACGGCGCGTCGGGGAGCTCCTCGCCGCCGGGCGCCTGCTCGGACGTCGGGTCGGAGGCCGGGAACGTGTCCGCGACCGCCCTGTCGTGCGTCGCGTTCGCGTAGTCGACGCCGAACGTCTGGAGCTGCGACAGGAACGACCGCTTCGCCTCGCGCAGCGGCACGCGATCCTGCGGCCGGCGCGGGCCGGCGAGCGACGGCTCGACGTCGCCGAGGTCGAGCTCCACGACCTCCGAGTAGGTCGCCGGCTCGGCCGGATCGTGCCAGAGCATGTTCTCCTTGCAGTACGCCTCGACGAGCGCGATCCGCTCGGCGCTGCGGCCGGTGAGGCGCAGGTAGTCGAGCGTGACCTGATCGACGGGGAAGAAGCCGCACGTCGCGCCGTACTCGGGCGACATGTTCCCGATCGTCGCGCGGTCCGCGAGCGGCAGCCGGGCGAGCCCCTCGCCGAAGTACTCGACGAACTTCCCGACGACGCCCGTGCGCCGCAGGATCTCCGTCACGGTGAGCACGAGGTCGGTCGCGGTCGCGCCCTCCGGCAGCTCGCCGGTAAGCCTGAAGCCGACCACCTGAGGCACGAGCATCGAGAGCGGCTGGCCGAGCATCGCGGCCTCGGCCTCGATGCCGCCGACGCCCCAGCCGAGCACGCCGAGGCCGTTCACCATCGTCGTGTGCGAGTCGGTCCCGACGAGCGTGTCGGGGAACGCGACGCCGTCGCGGTCTTCGACCACGCGCGCGAGGTACTCGAGGTTCACCTGGTGGCAGATGCCCGTGCCGGGCGGGACGACCGCGAAGTCGCTGAACGCCTGCTGGCCCCACCGCAGGAACACGTAGCGCTCCTTGTTGCGCTCCACCTCGAGCTCGACGTTGCGCGCGAACGCGGCGCGCGAGCCGAACGCGTCCACCTGCACCGAGTGGTCGATCACGAGCTCCACCGGGATGAGCGGGTTGATCCTCGCGGGATCGCCGCCCAGGTCGGCCATCGCGTTCCGCATCGCCGCGAGGTCGACGACGGCAGGCACGCCCGTCAGATCCTGCATCAGGACGCGCGAGGGCGAGAAGGAGATCTCGCGCGACGGCTGCTCCGCGGCCACCCAGGTCGCCACGGCCTCGACGTCCTTCTCGTCGCCGTTCCGAAGCACGTTCTCGAGCAGGATGCGCAGCGTGTAGGGCAGTCGCGCGACGTCGTACCGGGACTGGAGCTCGTCGAGCCGGTGAATCTCGTACGAGCGGTCGCCGACGGTGAGCTTGGCCACGCCTCGATTCAAGCAGAACGGGCCCGGCCGGCGGACCGGGCCTGCGTGAA
>DASXTR010000186.1:0-13771 GCA_036505325.1 Gaiellaceae bacterium | reverse complement strand
CGGAGAAGATGGTCTGGCGCCAGCCGTTCCCCGGCCCGGGGCTCGCGATCCGGATCATCGGCGACGTCACGCACGAGCGCCTCGAGACGCTCCGCCAGGCGGATGCGATCCTCCAGGAGGAGATCCGCCGCGCCGGCCTCTACCGTGAGCTCTGGCAGTCGTTCGCCGTGCTGCCGGCGATCCGGTCCGTCGGCGTGCAGGGCGACTCCCGCACGTACGGCTATCCGATCGTGATCCGCGCGGTCACGTCGGACGACGCGATGACCGCCGACTGGGCGCGCCTCCCGTACGACCTGATCGAGACGATCTCGTCGCGCATCGTGAACGAGATCCCCGCGGTGAACCGCGTCGTCCTCGACGTCACGTCGAAGCCGCCGGCGACGATCGAGTGGGAATGACGCGTGCACCAGAGCACGAACGGGTGGTTCGCGTCCGCACCGTCGACGCGCGCTCGCGCGACGCGTTAGCGTCTCGCCGTGGCCGAGGAGCTGACCGTCCACGCGGCGACGCGCGTGAAGATCCGCAGTCCGTGGGGCGTGTTCTTCCTGTCGCTCGTCACCCTCGGGATCTACTACCTCGTCTGGTACTACAAGATCAACCGCGAGCTGCGCGACTTCGGGATCGGCACGAGCCCGCTCACGTCCGTGATCGCGATCTCCGTCGGCGGCCTCATTGTCGTCCCACCGTTCGTCTCGATCTGGAACACGCTCGGCCGCATCAGCGAGGCCGAGGAGAAGGCCGGCTCGCCGGCGCGAATCAGCCGCGGCCTCGGCTTCATCCTCTTCGTGATCGCGTTCTTCTTCCTGCCGATCGAGCTCCCGTACATGCAGGAGCATCTGAACCAGACCTGGCGCGCGGCGTCCTCCCAGCCGCAGCCGTAGACGTCACGCTTCCGTGACGGTGACAGTCACGGTCGAAGGAGTGCCACAGGCGTGTGACGTAGGCGCGAGCCGCCGGACGTAACGAGACGGCGCGAGCGCGGGCTACGCCCGTGCTCGCTCAACGCGGGTGAAAGATGTCGGAAGGGGGGCCCGCGGGGGGAAACCGGAGGTTTCAACCCGCGCTAGGGACCGCCGCGGATGTAGATCACCTGGCCGCTCACGTAGGAGGCGTCCTCCGAGCAGAGGAATGCGATCACGCCGGCGACGTCCTCCGGCTGGCCGATGCGCTTCAGCGGAGTCTGCTCGGCGGCGTACTTCTGGAAGTCCTCGAAGTCGACGCCCATGCGCTCGGCGGTCTGTTGCGTCATCGCCGTGGCGACGAATCCCGGAGCAACGCAGTTCACGTTGACGCCGAACGGACCCAGTTCGATCGCCCACGTCTTCGTCATGCCCTGCATGCCCGCCTTCGCGGCGGAGTAGTTCGTCTGGCCGCGGTTGCCGAGCGCCGACGTCGACGAGACGGTGACGATCTTGCCCGACTTGCGCTCGGCCATGTGCTTCTGTGCCGCGCGCACGGCGTAGAACGTCCCTTTCAGGTGCGTGTCGATGACGGCGTCCCAGTCGTCGTCCGACATCTTGAAGAGCAGGTTGTCCCTGATGATCCCTGCGCACGTGACGAGGATGTCGACGCCGCCCGTCGCCTCGACGGCCGCCTCGACCTCCCCGCGCTTCGTCACGTCGCACCGCACCGCGAGCGCGCCGCCGCCGATCCGCGACGCCGTCTCCTGCGCCGCCGCCTCGTCGAAATCCGCTACGACGACCCGCGCGCCTTCCGACGCGAGCCGCTCCGCCGTCGCTGCCCCGATCCCGCGCGCGCCGCCGGTGACAAGCGCGTTCTTGCCTTCGAACCGCATCCAGGCTCCTCTCTAGACGACCAACCGGAACACCGTTTCCGCGACCGCGGCAGGCTTCGCGCCGCCCTCGATCTCGACCGTCGTCTCGACGACGCCTTGGACGCCGCCGTCCACCGGCGAGATCTCCTTCAGCCGCCCGATCACACGCACGCGCGCGCCGACATGCACGGGCGACGGGAAACGGACGCGGTTCAATCCGTAGTTGATCGACATCCGCACGCCCTCGACGCGCCACACCTCGCCCATCAGCGCCGGCAGCATCGAGAGCGTCAGATACCCGTGGGCGATCGTGACGCCGAACGGTCCTGCCGCTGCGCGCACCGGGTCGACGTGGATCCACTGGTGGTCACCGGTCGCGTCCGCGAACGCGTTCACGCGCTCCTGCGTGATCTCGTGCCAGTCGCTTGCGCCGAGCTCCTCGCCGACGAGCGTCTCCAGATCCCCGATGCCGTTGACGACCCGCATGCGCGGCGAGGCTATAGGCTCGCGCGGAAAGGAGGCGCGATGAAGCGCTACCTCGTCGCTCTCGCGGTCGCGGCTCTGGTCGGAGCCGGCTCGGCATTCGCCGATCCGGGCCCGCCGGGATCGACGTATCCGGAGCAGCCCGGGTCGCACAACGCGGGCGGATGCGCAGCGGTCACCTCGAATCCGGGTACGGGACCAGGAGGGGCGGCCGGCCACATGTCGCCGACGGCGGGTGCGATCACGGCAGGTCTCGTGACGGACGCCTGCTTCGGCGGCTGAGAGGCACGTCCGGGCGGAGCCGCAACCGGCTCCGCCCGGCGCGCACTACGCCACGCCGCCGATGTCGACGCGGGGGTACTTCACCCGCACGCCGTCGACGAACGCCGCCAGCTGTTCCGCGAGCTCTGCGTCCTCGATCTCGAGCACGTTCTCCGCATTCTTCTCGCCCGACCGCGAGAGGTTGAACGAGCCGACGAACACCGTGTCGTCCGCGACCGTCACCTTCGCGTGCATGAAGTCGTGCAGCGAGCCCTCCGGCTCCCACGGAGTCGACGGCTTCCCGGTGAACGGGCCGGCCATCACCCGCCGGAGGAGCGGCAGCTTCCAGGAGACGGCGCCGTCCTGCGTCCACTGGTAGACGACGCTGCGGATCTGCGTCAGGTCGACGCACCCGGCGATGTCGATCCGACCCTCGGAGATCACCTCGGCGAGCGTGCCGAGCACGGGGCCGGTGGTGATCACGGGCGAGCAGATGCGGACGCGCCGCCGCGCAACGCCGATCCGCTTCGCGATCCGGTGCGAGAGGTCCTCGCCGTGGCCCGGCGTGAACCACGCCCGCACGCCGTCGTGCCAAACCGGGTCGACGAAGCCCGTGTGCTCGACCTCGTCGCACCTCCACACCTGGTCGAAATCCTCGGCGAACGCCGCGGCGATCTCGGGAGAGTCCACGATCACGACGACGTTCTCCTGTCGCGTGAACGAGTCGACGGACCAGTTCATCGAGCCCGTCCAGACGCTGTTGCCGTCGCGGACAACATACTTGTGGTGCATCAGATCGGGAACGCCTGCGGCGGCCTTGCCCTCGACCGGCAGCGTCGCGATCAGCTGCACGTCCGGCTCGGGCGGCGGCGGGACCGGGATCGGGTTCCGGTGGTCGACGTTGTAGACGAAACGGATCCGCACGCCGCGCGCGGCGGCGCCCTCGATCGCCGCGGCGACCAGGTCGCGGGCCTCGCCGTCGAGGTGGAAGTCGTACTGCGCGAGGTCGAGCGACCGCTGCGCGCCGTCGAGGAACGCGGCGATCCAGCCGGCGACATCGGCCGCGGACTGGCCGCCGTCGGTCAGAGTACGGACGGTGAGAGCCGGGTTCATCGAATCGCTCGTGCGTGCCCGGATCGGGCGAACGTTCAACTTCTACCGCGAGGGCGAGCGCGCGGCGCTTCTCCGCGACCGGCTCGAACGCTACCTCGACGAGCGGGCGGGCGCGACCGTTCTCCTCGTCGCGGAGGCGCCGGGCTACCGCGGCACGCGCGTCTCCGGGATCCCCCTGACGTCGGAGCGCCAGCTGACGGGCGACGGCCCGGCGGAGGCGACCGCGACGATCGTGCACCGCGTGCTCGCCGAGCTCGGCGCGGTCGACGAGGTGCTGCTCTGGAACGTCGTGCCCACGCACCCGGGCGACGCGCGCTCGAACCGTGCGCCGACGCGCGCGGAGGTCGCATGCGGGCTCGAGTTCGCACGCGCGCTCGCGCGCGGCCGGCGCGTCGTGCCGGTCGGGCGGATCGCGCAGGCCGCGCTGGGCGGCGAGTACGTCCGCCACCCGTCGCACGGAGGCGCGACGGCGTTCGCCGACGCGCTGCGTGCTGTACTAGCGGCGTGAGCCCGGTCCGTCGCAACGCCCTGCTGCTCGCGGGCGGGCTCGTGTTCCAGTCCGGGATGATCCAGCTCGCCGTCGCACTCGGCACGGTGACGATCGTGGCGGTCACGGGCATTGAGGGCATCCTCGGCCTCGGCCCCGCCGTCTTCCTCGTCGCCGGCGCGCTCGCCGTCGGGCCCGCCGGGCGGATCTCCGACCGGCTCGGCCGGATGCCCGTGATCCGCTTCGGCTTCTGCCTCGGCATCGCCGGGCCGCTGATCACCGCGCTCGGCTGCGCGTCGCGCTCCGGCGAGCTCGTCTTCATCGGCCTCGGCGCCTGCGGTGCCGCGCAGACGATCGTGCTCCTCTCGCGCGCGGCGGCCGCCGAGATGTTCCCGCCCGAGCGCCGCGCGCGCGGGATGTCGATCGTGCTGTTTGGCGTCGTCTCGGGCGCGGTGTGGGGACCGCTCGTCTTCGGGCCCATGTTCTCCGGCCGCGAGCTGACGCCGGACGACCTCGTCGTGCCGTGGCTCGCCGCGGGGCTCTTCACACTCGCGGGGCTCGCGCTCTCCTTCGCGGTGCGCGTCGATCCGAAGGACATCGGGGCCGCCTACCCGCACCCGCACGAGACCGGGACGGCCGCGCCGCTCGCTACGATCCTGCGCCGCCCCGGCGTCGCGACGGCGATGGTCGGCGCGGTTGCGAGCTTTGCGGTGATGGTCGGCGTGATGAACCTCGCCGGCTATGTCGCGGTGGGCCACCACCACCATCAAAGCGACGTGTTCACGATCATCAGCGCGCACATCGTCGGCATGTACGGGCTCGTCCTCGTGACGGGCGACGTCGTGGAGCGGATCGGCCGGAAGCGCGCGATTGTGATCGGCCTCGCGACGATGGCTGCGTCGAACGCGGCGCTCGTCTGGCTCGACGGGATCCTCGGCATGAGCGTCTCGCTGTTCGGGCTCGGCATCGGCTGGAACCTGTCGTACGTGGCCGCCAACACCGAGCTCGTCGACCTGGCCGCCCCGACGGAGCGGGGGAGGCTGATCGGCCTCAACGACCTCCTCGCGAGCTTCACCGGCGCCGCGCTCGCCCTCATCGGGGGTGTCGTCTACTCCGGAGGGGGCGTGATGCCGCTCGCCGCCTCGGCCGCGGCACTCGCCGCACTCCCCGCCGCGTGGCTTCTCTTGCTACCATCCGGCCCCGGCGGACGCCTGGTCCGCCCTTTCTCCGTATGAAGACCTACAACGCCAAGCCCGGCGAGATTGCGCGCGACTGGTACCTCGTGGACGCCGAGGGACAGACCCTCGGGCGCCTCGCGACGCGCCTCGCCGACGTTCTGCGCGGCAAGGGCAAGGCCCAGTACACGCCGCACGTCGACACGGGCGACTTCGTCGTCGTCGTGAACGCGGAGAAGATCGCGGTCACCGGCAACAAGCTCGACGACAAGATGTACTACCGGCACTCGGGGTACCCCGGTGGGCTCAAGGAGCGGACGCTGCGCGAGCAGCTCTCGCGCCGGCCCGAGGAGGTGCTCCGCAAGGCGGTGAAGGGGATGCTCCCGCGCAACCGCCTCGCCCGCCAGCAGCTGACCAAGCTCAAGATCTACGCCGGCCCGGAGCATCCGCACGACGCTCAAGAGCCGAAGCCGCTCGAGGTGAAATGACGATGGCGACTCCCGCCCAGTACCTCGGCACCGGCAAGCGCAAGACGTCGGTCGCGCGCGTCATCCTCCGCCCCGGCGACGGCAAGACGTGGGTGAACGGCAAGTCGATCGAGGAGTACTTCCCCCGCCTCCTGCACCGCGTGATGGCGATCGCTCCGTTGAAGGTGGCGGGCCTCGAGGGGCAGTACGACCTCCGCGTCCGCGTCCACGGCGGCGGCCCCTCCGGGCAGGCCGGCGCTGTGCGGCACGGGATCGCGCGCGCCCTGGTCGAGGTGAACCCGGAGCTCCGCGTGCCGCTCAAGCGGCAGGGCTACCTGACGCGCGACGCGCGCCAGGTCGAGCGGAAGAAGGCGGGCCTGCACAAGGCGCGCAAGGCTCCGCAGTTCTCGAAGCGCTAACCGCGCGCGCTCACCTCCACCTCCATCGCCTCGCCGCTCCGAATGCTTGTGCACCCGAGCACGAACGGCCTGCTTGTGCTCTGGTGCACAAGGACCGGTTCCGGGCGGCCGAAGTAGGCTCCTGCGCGTGGCTCGGCGCTACTTCGGCACGGACGGTGTCCGCGGCATCGTCGGTGAGTTCCTCACGCGCGAGCTCGTGGAGCGGCTCGGTCGCGCGGCGACGCTCTGGACCGGCGCGGGGAAGGTCTTCATCGGCCGCGACACGCGCGCGTCGGGCGTCGAGCTCGAGGAGGCGTTCGCGCGCGGCGTGATCTCCGGCGGCGGCTCCGCCGTGCTCGGCGGCGTGCTGCCGACGCCGGCAGTCGCCCTGCTCGCGCTCGATCTCGGCGTCGTCATCTCCGCGTCGCACAATCCGCCGGAGTACAACGGCGTCAAGTTCTTCGACTCGCAGGGCCACAAGCTCTCGGACGAGTCGGAGGAGCAGATCGAGGCGCTGCTCGCCGCCGCGCCGTCGAACGACCAGGGCGACGTCGACCGCGTCGAGATCGCGACCGAGTCGTACCTGCAGCACATCCTGGACCGCTTCGGCTCGGACCTCGCCGGACTTCGGATCGCCGTCGACTGCGCCAACGGCGCGTACTCCCATCTTGCGCCGCAGGCGTTCGAGCAGCTCGGCGCGACCGTCGTTGCAATCGGCGACGAACCGGATGGAACCAACATCAACGTCGGGTGCGGCGCGACCGATATGCGCGCCCTGCAGGAAACCGTGCGCGGCGGCGACTTCGATCTCGGCGTCGCGTTCGACGGCGACGGCGATCGCGTGCTCGCGGTCGACGAGAAGGGCGAGGTCGTCGACGGCGACCAGATCGTCGCGATCCTCGCGCTCGACCAGGACGTGGAGCTCGTCGCGGTGACGCAGATGACGAACCTCGGCTTCCACGAGCTGATGCGCGACCACGGCATCCGCGTGGTGACGACCGACGTCGGCGATCGCTACGTGCTCGAGGCGCTCTGGCGCGAGGGCGGGATCCTCGGCGGCGAGCAGTCGGGCCATGTGATCTTCCTCCGCGACCACGTCACGGGCGACGGCCTCGCCGCCGCGCTGCTCCTCTGCGGCGCGCTGCACGGGCGCCCGCTGTCGGAGGTCGCCGCCGTCATGCCGCGCTTCCCGCAGATGATCGAGAACGTCCCCGTCGAGCGAAAAGACTTGACCCCCACGATCGTCCAGGAAGTCGAGCGCATAAACCATGAACTTGAGGGAAAAGGGCGCATTTTGGTGCGCCCCAGCGGCACCGAGCCCTTGATTCGCGTCCTCGCAGAGGCGCAGAATTCGGCCCTTGCCGAAGAGGCCTGTGCTAGCATCGCCGCTCTCGTCCGCCGAGAGCTCGGCTGAGCGTCCCATCGCCCTTGGGGCGGCTTGCAGGCCGGGCTTTTCCGTTTCTACGACCAGGTTGTCGGGAACAACCCAACTCGCACCGGAACAGGTCGGGCGGGCTTAGGAAGGAGCTTCCGGATGTGCGGCATCATCGGATACGTCGGAGGTCGAGCGTCCAAGGATCTGCTGATCCGGGGTCTGGAGCGGCTCGAATACCGCGGCTACGACAGCGCCGGGATCGCCCTCCTCGAGGACGACGGCCTGGACTACGTCCGCGCGGTCGGCAACCTCGCCAACCTGAAGGAAGCGGCAGGACCGAACGGCTCCGTCGCGACGACCGGCCTCGGCCACACGCGCTGGGCGACGCACGGCGGCGTGACCGAGCAGAACGCGCATCCGCTTACGGGTTGCGACGACGCGCAGCTCGCGATCGTCCTCAACGGGATCGTCGAGAACTACCGCGAGCTCAGAGACGCTCTGACCGCGCGCGGCCACGCGTTCTCGTCGGAGACCGACGCGGAGGTCGTGACACACCTGCTCGAAGAGGCGTACGACGGCGATCTCGTCGCCGCGGTGCGTGCGGTCTACGCGCAGCTCGAAGGTCACTTCACCTTCGTCGTCATCCACCGCGACCAGCCGCAGCGGCTCGTCGGCGTGCGCTGCGGGACCCCGATGGTCGTCGGTCTCGGCGAGGGCGAGAACTTCCTCGCGTCGAATCTCGCCGCGTTCCTCGCGCAGACGCGGCGCGTCCAGTTCCCCGACGACGGCGACGTCGTCGAGATCACGCCCGAGGGCGCCAGCTTCGTGCGGGCCGAGGACGGCAGCGCGGTCGAGCACGACGTGCTCGAGGTCGACTGGGACGACGACGCGGCCGAGCGCTCCGGTTACGAGACCTTCATGCTGAAGGAGATCTACGAGCAGCCGGAGGGCGTCGCCGAGACGATCGGCGACCGTGTCCGCCACGGCCACCTCGTGCTCGACGGGCTCGGCATGACCGAGGATGCGCTGCGCGACCTGAAGCGCATCGTGATCGTCGCGTGCGGCACCGCGTACCACGCGGGTGTCGTCGGTCGGTACGTGATCGAGGAATGGGCGCGCGTTCCGGTCGAGCCCGACATCGCGAGCGAGTGGATCTACCGCAACCCGGTCGTCGACAAGGGCACGCTCGTGATCGGCATCTCGCAGTCCGGCGAGACGCGCGACACGATCCAGGCGATGAAGCTCGCGCGCGAGAAAGGTGCGCGCACGGTCGCGATCACGAACATGATGGGCTCGCAGATCACGCGCGAGGTCGACAGCGTCCTGTACACGCGCACCGGTCTCGAGGTCGGCGTCGCCGCGTCGAAGACATTCACGGCGCAGGTCGCCCTGCTGTACCTCGTGGGCCTGAAGCTCGCGCAGTGCCGCGGCACGCTGCCGCCGGAGGAGATCTCGTACATCCTCGATGAGACGTACGACCTGCCGAACAAGATGCGCCGCTTTCTCGACGCCGATCATCCGATCGGGGAGATCGCGCAACGCTTCCACCAGGAGCCGTTCTTCCTCTACCTCGGCCGCCACATCGGCCTGCCCGTCGCCCTCGAGGGCGCGCTCAAGCTGAAGGAGATCTCGTACATCCCGACGGAGGCGTACTCGGCCGGCGAGATGAAGCACGGGCCGATCGCGCTATTGGAGGAGGGGACGCCGGTCGTCGTCGTCGCGACGAAGATCCACGTCTACGACAAGATCGTCTCCAACATCCAGGAGACGCGGGCGCGCGGAGCGCACGTGATCGCGATCGCAACCGACGGCAACGAGGACATCCAGCACCACGCCGACGACGTGATCTTCGTGCCGAAGTCGCCCGCGTTCCTGCAGGCGGTGCTCGCGGTCATGCCGCTCCAGCTGCTCGCCTACCGCATCGCGCGCCTGCGCGGGCTGAACGTCGATCAGCCGCGGAACCTGGCGAAGACCGTCACGGTCGAGTAAGCACGAGCGACCCCGCGGCGGCGACGCTCCATCGCTTGTGCGCCAGAGCACGAAGTTCCCCCTTCCGGGGGACTTCCGTGTCGCTGCCCGGTGTCATCATGAACCGCGAGGACGCCTCGTGGGTACGTCCCTGGCCCCCGCGTTCCTCTCCGGCCGGAGCGGCCCGCCGGGTGCCGCAGCTCGCGTGGGCCGCTCCGCTCGTTTCTAGGCGGCCGTCTCGAGCGCCGCGAGCGCCTCGGCCGCGACGGCGCGTGCGGTGTCGACGAACGCGACCGCCGCGGCGGAGTGGTAGCGATCCGAGTGCCAGGCGATGCCGACGATGCGCGGCGCCATCTTCGGGCCCAGCTGGATCACGCTGACCGAGTCGTCGTTCTCGTCGACCGTCAGCTGCGGGACGACGGCGATCCCGACGCCGGCCGCGGCGAGGCCCTGCACGATTCCGTTGTCGTCGGAGCGGAACACGAACTTCGGCTCGCGCCCCGTCGTGCGGAGCTGGTCGGCGAGGATCGCGGTCGAACGGCACTCGCGGAAGCCGATCAGGGGCTGCTCGGCGATCTCCTTCAGCGTCGGCGGCTTCTCGCGCTTCGCGAGCGGCGAGTCGACGGCCGCCACGACGACGTACGGATCGCGGAGCAGCTCGATCGTCTCGAGCGCCGGGTTGTCGATTGGGAGCTGCACGAAGCTCACGTCGAGCTCGCCGCGCTCCACCATCACCGCCAGCTCGAGGTCCGAATGCGACTCGCGGAGCTCGATCTCGACGTCGGGCCAGCCTTCGGAGAAGCGGCGCATGAGGGTCGGAAGCACCTTCGCGCCGACCGACTGGAAGGTGCCGATGCGGAGCGTCCCGGCCGAGCCCGCGGACAGCGCCGCGAGGTCGGCCTGCGCGGCCTGGAGGCGCGCCATGATCGACTCGGCGTGGCGGAGGAGCAGGCGGCCGGCCTCGGTCAGCGTGATCGGCCGGGGGCCGCCCGGGCGCTCGACGAGACGCTCGCCCACGATGCGCTCCAGGGTCGCGATCTGCTGTGAGACGGCCGACTGGGTGTACCCCAGCTTGTGCGCGGCACGGCCGAACGAGCCCTCTTCCGCGAGGGCCTGGAGGGCCGCCAGGTGGCGCAGCTCTACGCCCAACCATCTATCAGCTTCCATGATCATCATCAATAGTAGCTTGATTTGCCCTAATGGTCTGGCGTGCCGATGATGGGGGCATGATCGGAATTCTCGTACTCATCGCAGTGCTCGTCGCGCTCGGACTCTCGGTGTTCTCCGGGGTCGACTCGCGGCACGTCGAGCACGGCTACCACCGCCCGAACCTGCTCTAGCCCGAGCCCGGCGTTTAGTCGCCGCGATCCTGCCGGAGCCGCTTCGTCGCCCCGCGGCGGCGCTTCTCGTCGAGGCGCCGCTCCTGCGACGCCGCCGTCGGCTTCGTCGGACGCCGCTTCCGCCGGACGCGCGTCGCCTCGCGCAGCTGCTCGACGATACGGTCGGTTGCGAGCTCGCGGTTGCGCAGCTGCGACCGCTCGTCCTGCGCGACCGCCCGGACGACCGGGCCGACGCGCGCGAGCACCCGGCGCTTCTCCGCAGCCGTGAGCGCGTCGGACGCCTCGACGTCGAACAACGCCTCGACGCGCGTCGACGACTTCTGCGCGTGCTGGCCGCCCGGGCCGCTCGACCGCGAGTAGCGGAAGGCGACTTCCGACCGGATAGAGTCGGCGTCCATGGCCGCGATTCTCCTGGACGTCGACGGCGTCCTGCACGTTTCGGGCGCTCCGATCCCAGGCGCGGTCGACGCCGTCCGCCGGTTGCGCGAGGCGCGCCACCGGATCCGGTTCATCTCGAACTCGACGACGGCGTCGCGCGCCCAGCTGACGGCCGACCTCCGCGGCATGGGCTTCGAGCTCGACGACGCCGAGCTCCAGACGACCGGCGCGGTCGCGGCGCGCGAGCTCGCGGGCAAGCGCGTGCTCGCGATCACGATGCCGGGGATCCTCGACGACCTCGAGGGCCTGCAGCTGATCGGCATGAACGCCGACGCCGTCCTCATCGGCGGCGCCGACGAGGGGGAGGAGACCGGCCGCGTCTTCTCGTACCTGAACCTGAACCGTGCGTTCCTCGAGCTCGAGGCGGGCGCCGACCTCTACTGCCTGCACAAGAACCGCTGGTGGCAGACCTCCGAGGGCCCGCGCCTGGATGCGGGCGCGTTCGTCGCCGGCCTCGAGTACGCGGCGGACACGGAGGCGACCGTGCTCGGCAAGCCGAGCCCGGCGTATTTCGCCGCGGCGCTCGAGGCGCTCGACGCCGACCCGGAGATGACGTGGATGATCGGCGACGACCTCGAGGGCGACGTCGTCGGCGCGCAGCAGCACGGTATGCGCACGGTGCTCGTCCGCACCGGGAAGTTCAGGCCCGACGAGGTCGAGGCGTCGCGCTCGATGCCGGACGGCATCGTGTCCTCGATCGCGCAGCTGCCGGACTGGCTCGAGCGGAACATTTGAGAGTCGGCGTCGACCTGATCGAGATCGACCGGATCCGCCGCGCCCTCGACCGGCACGGCGACGGATTCCGCGAGCGCTGCTTCACGCGCGCCGAGCGGGAGTACTGCGAGTCGAAGGCAAACCCGGCGCAGCACTACGCCGGCCGGTTCGCGGCGAAGGAGGCGGTCGGCAAGGCGCTCGGCTCCGGCGTGTACTTCACCTGGAAGGAGATCGAGATCCGCGGCCGGCCGAAGCCAGGTGTCGTACTCTCCGGGCGGACGGCGAGGTGGGCCGAGAAGGTCGGCGCCGGCCGGATCGAGCTCTCGATGACACACTCGCGCGAGCTGGCGGCGGCCGTCGCCGTCGTCGTCGACGGATGAGGCTCGAGCCGCTCCTGACGGCCGAGGAGACGCGGCGCGCCGAGGAGGCGCACCCAGGCCCGATGGACGAGCTCATGGAGCGCGCCGGCACGGCGGTCGCGGAGGTCGTCCTGGGCCGGTTCCCGGGACGCGTCGCCGTTGTTGCCGGTAAAGGCAACAACGGCGGCGACGGACGCGTCTGCGCGCGCGTGCTGCGGGAGGCGGGCCGCGACGTGAGCGTCATCGACGGCTTCGGTGAGCTCGGGGAGCCCGACGTGATCGTGGACGCTCTCTTCGGGATCGGCCTGCGCGACGCGCCGCGCGACGAGGCCGCCCGGATGATCGAGCACGTCAACGCGGCGGGAAAACCCGTCGTCGCGGTCGACGTGCCGTCGGGTGTGGACGGGTCGACGGGCGAGGTGCCGGGCGTCGCCGTTCGCGCGACCGTGACCGTGACGTTCGGCGCAGCGAAGGTCGGCCTCGCGGTTGCGCCCGGCCGGCTCCACGCAGGGTCGGTGCACGTCACGCCGATCGGGCTAGCGGTTCCGGAGCACGAGCACGCGCTCGTTCCCGCGTCGGTCCTCGCAGACGTGCCGCGCAAGCGACGCGACAGCACGAAATACCGCGCGGGGTCGGTGCTGATCGTCGGCGGCTCACGCGGACTGACCGGCGCGCCGATGCTCGCCGCGCTCGCCGCGTTCCGGGCCGACGCCGGTTACGTCACCGTCGCCGCGCCCGAGTCGTCGTTGCCTGTTCTGGAAACACGTCTGCTCGAAGCCGTGAAGCGGCCGCTGCCGGAGGATTCCTCGGGACGGCTGCTCCCGCGGGCCGCCGATGCGGTGCTCGAGGCGGCGGAGAGGGCGGGCGCGGTCGCGATCGGGCCCGGACTCGGCCGCAGCGACGGCACGCGCGATCTCGTTCGCATCCTCCTCGAGCGGCTGGAGACTCCGGTCGTGCTCGACGCGGACGCGCTCTGGGAGCTCGAGCCGTTCGAGGCGCGGCACGCGCCGACGGTGCTCACGCCGCACGCCGGCGAGCTGGCGCGCCTGCTGGAGACCGACGCCCGCGAGATCGACGCACACCGGCTCGAGTCGGTCCGGCGCGCGGCGCGCCGGTTCGGATCCGTCGTGCTCCTGAAGGGCGCCGACACGCTGATCGCGTCGCCGCGCGAGGGCGTGCTGGTAGCGGGTTACGGGGAGCCGTCGCTCGCGACCGCGGGTACCGGCGACGTGCTGACCGGCGTGGTCGCGGCGTTCCTCGCCAAGGGCATGCCGCCGCGCGCGGCCGCCGCGGCCGCCGCGGTGGCGCACGGGATCGCGTCGAAGCTCGTCCCGACGCAACCGGGGACGATCGCCGGCGACCTCCTGCCCGCGCTGCAGCGCGCGCTCGCGGGCGACGGCTGGCAGTGGCATCCGCTCG
>DASXTR010000185.1:0-14854 GCA_036505325.1 Gaiellaceae bacterium | reverse complement strand
CGCGCGAACCAGATCGACGACCATCCGGCCGCCGGCACCGAGGCCGAGATCGACCGCTTCGTGAACCGCGAGTCGATCGTCGACCAGGACGTCGTCGTCTGGTACGGCGCGCACTTCGAGCACGACGTCCGCCACCACGGCGCCGCGGATCCCGACCACATCGTCGGGCCGACGCTCGTGCCGCGCGGCTGGTGAGGGCTAGCTCGCCGCGAGCGGGCCTTCGTGTATCCCGGTCGGGGTTTGCACGGGCGCGGACGGTGAGCCCTCGTACATCCCCGTCGGGTCGTATGCGCAGCTCGGTTGTCCCCTTGCGTATCCGCAGAGGCGAAAGCAAGCCAGCTCATGCGGTGAGCAGGCCGACGCCGAGGGTGATAACGCCAGCGGTGAGCGCGGCGGCTCCGGCGTAGACGAGGAGAATCAGCCGGTTCGGCTGCGTCGCGCCGCGGGCAGCTGATGAAAGGAAGAATCCGGCCGGAAAGAGGATCGCGGCGGCCCAGATCCCGTCACGGGCGACGACGTTCGAAATGCCGCTTAGATCAGCGGCGTCAGCCAGGATCTGTGCGAGGAGAGCGAACACGACGAACACGCCAGCGTGGGCGTGGCCGGCGCGGGCGAACGATTTCTGGAACTCGGTCGCCGGTTGGCTTCCGCGGACGATGCGCAGCATCACGAGACCGCCGTACTCGACCGCGACGATGGCGAGCAGGAGGATGCCGGCGGTCGTCCGCGAGTCGGAGGAGAGTGTGACGGCGACGATCATTCGAACTGCTTTCGTGCTTCCGTAGGCGGCGCGCCGGGGAGAGCGCTCGTTTCGCGAACGGGGCAGTCGACGCCCGATTCGATTGCGGCGGTCGTCTCGTTGATCCAGCCGAGGGTGGCGCGTACGCGCGTCAGCCCGTGCTCGAGGACGTATTTCGGATAGCGGCGAGGGGATGCGGCGGCAGGCGCTTCCAGGCGCTCGAATGACTCGAGCTGTCGCTCCAGATAGCGTCGGTACGCGGCCAGGTGGCCAAGCGCCGTCGCCGGCGATGCGAAGTCACACAGGAAGAGTTTGACCGCGAACACCACCCGACCGCCTGCGGGCTCGTCCTCTACGTCTTCCAGCCACCCGCGTAATGCGGACAGCCCTTCGGGCGTGAGCTCGTAGAGCGCCTTGTCCGGACGGCCATGCTGCGCGACCTCGCGCATCCGTGCGAATCCGGCCGCTACGAGGCGCGGCAGCACCTTGTAGATCTGGCTCCGCGACGGTGTCCAGAGATACGCGATACCGCCTTCGGCGAGCTTTGCCAGTTCGTAGCCGGAGCGCTCACCCGCCGTGGCCAGTAGACCCAGCACGGCTCCCTCGGTTGTCGTTATATTCGCGGGCATACTATTCTCAATGAGACTATATGCCCTGACGTGGGCGCTCGTCGCCGCTCCGGTGCTCTGCTGCCCAGCCTCGGCGGCGGGCGCCGCCGAGGCTGCGCCGCCCACACTCAGACAGGCATGCGGCGACGCGCATGACCTGACCGCGCGCAGCTTCTGGCGGAAGACCGGCGACGGTGTCCGGCTGTACGTGATCGAGGCAGGGACCGGAAAGACAGCCGTGGTGCTCGCACACGGCGGCCGCTCCGACCTCTGCGACACGCTCACCTTCGCGACAAGGTTGGTGGCGGCCGGCTACAGGATCGTTGCCTTCGACTTCCGCGGCTCCGGCCGCTCGGAGTCACCGTCGACCAACCGGCTCGCCCTCGGCAAGGATCTCGCCGCAGCCGTCGCCCACGCTCGGGCGACCGGCGCCGAACGCGTTTTCCTGATCGGCTCGTCGATGGGCGGAGCGGCGATCGTGCAGAACACGTCCGCTCTTCGCGTCGAAGGACGGATCAGTCTCTCCGGCACCAGACTCTGGCCCGGCTTCGGCATCAACAATCCCGCAGGTCTGCCGCGCATCCGCGCGCCCTTCCTCTATGTCGGCAGCCGCAACGACTGGCGCGCACCGCTCAAGGAAGCGCTCGGCATCTTCCGCCGAGTCGGCGCTGCGGACAAACGCACCGCCTTTTACCCCGGCTCCGACCACGGCTGGCAGCTGGTCGACAGCTCGCGCTTTGCCGCACGGGCCAGACCTCTCGTCCTGCGCTGGATGGAAAGCCACTCGTGAGTGATTCCATGCTGACCTGGATCGGCTGGTCTCGGAGGCCGACACCCGTGGACGGCGCGACCCTCTACGTCACACTCGCCGCCAGCTGCCCGCACGCGGCGGCAATGTCTCGCCCGCGCGTGAGGCGGACTGTGGCGGGCAGTCGCGCGTCATCGAGCACACCTTTGAACGCGGCGATCGCGTCTCGCGACGAGCCTTCGTACATCCCGGTCGGGTTGTACGGGATCAGGTTCACCTTGAAGACCTTCGGGTCGAGGAGGTCGGCCAGCTCCTGCGCGTGCTCCGGCGAGTCGTTGACGCCGTCGAGCATCACGTACTCGACGAAGACCTTCCGCCCACGCAGGTCGAAGTAGCGCCGGCACTCCGCGAGGACGTCCTCGAGCGGGTAGCGGTCGTTCACGGGCATGAGCTCGCTCCGCAGTGCGTCGGCAGCCGCATGCAGGGAGAGCGCCAGGCGGATCGGCTCCTCGACCTCGTCGACGAACCGCTTGAGGCCCGGGAGCCAGCCGACCGTCGACACCGTCGTGCGCCGGTGCGTCACGCCGACGTCCGGCAGCCGGCGCGCCGCGCCGAGCACGGCGTCGACGTTCATCATCGGCTCGCCCATGCCCATGAAGACGAGATGGTCGATCGGCTCGATGCGGCGGAAGTGCAGCGCCTGGTCGAGGATCTCCCACGCGGTGAGGTTCCGGCCGAACCTCATCTGGCCGGTGGCGCAGAACGTACACGTGAGCGGGCAGCCGCTCTGCGACGACACGCATACCGAGCGGCGGCTGTCGCGGTAGCGCATCAGCACCGCCTCGACGGACTTGCCGTCCGCGGTGTGGAAGAGCGTCTTGATCGTCCCGTCGCGCGACTCCACCTGATCGACGACCTCGAGGGTCGAGAACGGAACACGCTCCTCGAGCAGCGCACGCGTCCGCGCAGGGACGTTCGTCATCTCGGCGTACGAGCCCGCGCCGCGCGCCGCCCACTCCCACACCTGCCGGACGCGGTACGACGGCTCGCCCGCGAGCGCCTCGGTGACCAGGTCGAGATTCACGCGGACACCGTAGCGCTACGCGGGATACGGTCCGGCCGTGTTGCTCGCGTCGATCGACGACCGGATCGCCGTGTGGATGGCCACGCACCGCGTCGAGGTGCTGAACGACCCGACCGTCTGGATCGGGACGATCGACCGGCTCGGCGCTGTCTGGATCGTGCTGGCGGTCGTCGTCGGGGTCGCGCGGCGCTGCGGCGCCGCCCGCATCGTCTTGCTCGCCGGGTTCACGGCGCTCACGACCCTCGCCGCCGACAGTGCATCGTTCGCCGTGAAGGATCTCGTCGACCGGACCCGCCCGTTCGTCGGGCACCCGGAGATCCATCCGCTGTACGCGGTGCACTCGAGCTCATTTCCGGCCGGTCACGCGGCGACGTCGTTCGCCGGTGCGACGCTCCTGTCGTATGTCGCGCCCCGCGCGGCGCCGCTCTTCGTCGCGCTCGCCGCGGCGATCGGCGTCTCACGTGTCTACGACGGCGTGCACTACCCGACGGACGTCCTGGGCGGCGCGGCGATCGGAATCGCGGTCGGCGCCGGTGCGGCCGGATTGCTCGCGCTCGCGCGCCGGCGCCGTTCGGCATGATTGGCGCCGTGGACCAGCGCGTCAGCCTGATCACGCTCGGCGTCGCCGACCTCGACCAGGCCCGCGCGTTCTACGAAGGCCTCGGCTGGAAGACGGGCGCAGCACCGGCGGACGACGTCGTCTTCTTCCAGACGGGCGGGATGATCGTCGCGCTCTGGGGGCGCGAGCAGCTCGCCGAGGACAGCGGCGTCGCCGACGGCGGCGGGTGGGGCGGGGTCACGCTCGCGTACAACGTGCGCAGCCCGGAGGAGGTCGACGCCGTGATCGACGAGGCGCGCGCCGCCGGCGCACGGATCGCGCGCGAAGGCGCAGAGACGTTCTGGGGCGGCTACTCGGGCGTCTTCGTCGATCCCGACGGGCACCCGTGGGAGGTCGCGCACAACCCGCACTGGACGATCCGCGACGACGGATCGATCAGCCTCTGACGCGCGCCCGGTAGCGGCGCATCTTGTCCCGCGTTCCGCAGCTCGCCATGCTGCACCAGCGCCGCGTCCCGTTTCGCGACGTGTCGAGGAACACCCAGCCGCAGTCTTCGCCCGGGCACTCCTTGATCCGCTCGGGCGCGTCGAGCAGTGCCTCGGCGGATTCGAGGATCGGCCACAGGATCGCGTCGACGCCGGCGGACGCCGGGACGCGGAAGCGGTATGCGCCGCCGGCACGAACGAGCTGCGCGCGGCGGAACGTCTTCACGTGGGCGTCGTGGAGCTGGGCAAGGTCGCCGGCCGCGGGCCTGCGGCCGCGCGCGAGCGCGAGGAAGACGCGGTAGAGCGTCTCGCGCAGCTCGAGCGCGCGCCGGTAACCGGCCGCGGTGACGCGAACGCTTCGCGCCAGGCCCGCGTACTCCGCCCAGGTCGCGAGGGCCGACGGCGACGTGAGGAACTCCTCGACATCGGGTCCGATCCGGGGGTCGAGCGTATCGACGAAGTTCAGCGCGGGAGCGCCGCCGTGGAGCTTCGGAAAGGGCACGATTCTCGTACGTTACCGGTTTCAGAGGTTTTAGTGGTAGCGTTCTTGGTAAC
This sequence comes from Gaiellaceae bacterium, assembly GCA_036505325.1. Lineage (GTDB taxonomy): Bacteria > Actinomycetota > Thermoleophilia > Gaiellales > Gaiellaceae > PALSA-600. The sequence goes on along the minus strand of DASXTR010000185.1, from coordinate 10,076 downwards.
CGGTCAAGAGCACTATGGAGGTAACACCGCGTGAATCCGTCGCGACGGGCGTGCGCCTTGCGCTTCCGTTTGCGGCGGCCGACTTCCTCGACGGCGTCGCGTTCGGGGTGATCGCCGCCGGAATCGGGGTCGGCGCCCTGCGGGCGATCGTGATGTCGGCGACCGCGTTCTCGGGCAGCGCCCAGTTCGCGTCGCTCACCGTCGTGCGCGATGAGGGCAGCCTGGCCGCCGTTCTCGCCGCCGTGGTGGCGCTGAACGCCCGCTACCTCGTCTTCGGCGCGTCGGTAGCCTCGGCGCTTTCGCGCAACCCGTTGCGCCGGGCGGCCGAGGCGCAGCTGCTGACCGACATGTCGTGGGCGCTCTCGCTCCGCGGCGACCGCGTCAGCCGCGCGATCCTCGTCGGCGCCGGCGCCGTCTCGCTCGCCGCGTGGACGGGCGGGACGGCCGCCGGGGTCATCTTCGGCGGGGTCCTCGGCGGCTCCCGCGCGATTGGCCTCGACGCCGCGCTCCCGGCGTTCTTCCTCTGCCTGCTGCTCGACCGCCTGTCGTCGCGCCGCGCAGTCATCGTGGCCGTCGCCGGAGCCGGCGCGGCCGTCGCGCTGACGCCGGCGACGCCCGCAGGCGTGCCGTTGCTCGTCGTGCTCGCAGGCGCGCTCGCGCTGGGGAGCAGATGAGCTGGTTGACGGTCGGCGCCGTCGCCGCCGTCTGCTTCGCGCTCCGCGTCACCGCGCCGATCGCGCTGCGCGAGCGCGGGCTGCCGAGCGGGCTCGAGCGGCGGCTCGACGCCGCCGTGCCGCCGCTCCTCGCAGCCCTCGTCGCGGTGCAGCTCTTCACCGATCGCGGCCGAGCGGCGGTCGACTCGCGTGCGGCCGGCGTCGCCGCGGCCGCCGTCGTCTACCTGGCACGGCGGTCGCTCGTCCTCGCACTCACGACCGCCGCGCTCGTCACCGCGCTCGTGCGATTGCTCTAGGCGCTCGCGACCTGCGCGCCCCACTCCTCGGCAGGAACGTCCTTCGTGATCTGCGCGAAGAACCAGTGGTGGCCCTCGGGATCGCGAGCCGTGTACCGGCGGTGGCCGTACTCCTGGTCGGTCGGCGGCTCGAGGATCTCCGCGCCCGCGGCCTTCGCGTGCTCGAAGTGCGCGTCGACGTCGCCTTCCATCTCGATGTAGAGGCCGACCGTCTCCTGCCCGAGCTCCTTCGGGTTGCGGTACCCCTCGCCGGGATTGCCCATGTAGATCGGGGCGCCGTCGAACTGCATCTCCGCGTGGTTGACGTAGCCCTGCTCGCCGGTGTAGCGCAGGACCTCGTCGAAGCCGAACGCGCGCGCGAGCCAGTCGAGCGCCGCCTCGCAATCCTTGTAGAGCAGGTACGGGACGATCCGTGTCATCGGTTCCTCCTCAGCCAGTCGACAACGTTCGCCGCGTTCCGGTCCGGCGGGAACACGGGGTAGAACACCTTCACGATCAGGCCGCGCTCGGCGACGAACGCGAGCCGCTTGTACAGCGTGTGGCCGGCGATCTCGAACGTCGGCAGCCCGAGCGCGTCGCGCAGCGCGAGCCCGGGATCGGCGATCACCGGGTACGGCATGTGGTTGCGCTCTGCGAACTCGAGCTGGTCCTCGAGCGTCTGCGCCGACACGCCCGCCACGCGCGCGCCGAGCTCGGCGAGCTCCGCCGCGTGGTCGCGGAACGCGCACGACTGCGGCGTGCACCCGCGCGCGCCGGGGAACTCGTCCCAGCCCGGGAGGGACGGGACGCCCGGCTTGCCCGTGCGCGGGTAGACGTAGAGGACGCCGCGCTCGGCGCACAACTCGGCGACGTCCACCGGGCCTTGCGACGACATAAGCACGAGCGACGGGACCGCCGCGCCGGCGAGGTGGTCCGCCGCGCCATCGTCTTCCGGCACCGGCAAGCCTTCCGGGAGAACGTACGGATCCCGCCGGCTCACCCATCACCGCCGCGATGCGTCATCACGTTGATCACCTTGCCGCTCGGGTCGCGCACGAAGAAGCGGCGGACGCCCCACGGCTCGTCGGAGAGCGGGTGCACGATTTCGCAACCCGCGCCGACGGCGCGCGCATGGACCGCGTCGACGTCCTCCACCTCGATCGTTGCGTCGGGCACGACCGGGGCCGTCGCATCCTCGCGCATCAGGATCAGCTGGGCGGTCTCGTTCGACGTCGATCCCACCGTAACGACCCAACCGAGATCCATGCCGATCTCGAGGCCGATCACGTCGACGTAGAACGCGGCACCGGCGCGCGGGTCCGGCGAGTGGAAGTCGGGAACGATCCGCCTTACTCTCACGCGCGCCGCCTCCGCCGGATCTCGGTGTCGAGCGCGTCGAGCCGGTTCGCCCAGAAGCCCCGGTACTGCGCGAGCCACGCGTCGAGCTCCGCGAGCGGGGCGGGGTCGAGCGAGTAGAGGCGCCGCTGCCCGTCGGCGCGCGCCTGAACGAGCCCGTGCTCGCGCAGCACGCGCAGGTGCCGTGACACGCCCGGGCGCGCCGCGCGGAAGTGCGACGCGATCTCGCCGGCGCTGCGCTCGCCGTCGGCGAGCAGCTCGACGATCCGCCGCCGTGTCGGGTCGGCGAGCGCCTCGAGCGCGTTCACCGCAGTGCCTCCTCGAACGCCGCGAGCCGCGCGGTCCAGATGCGCACGTAGCGCATGCCGAGCGTCGCGACGATCTGGCGGTGCTCCAGGACGAGCGTGGTGCCGCCGCCCTCGGCGCGGAGCTCGACCCGCACGACGGACGGCTCCTCGCCCTCCGGATGCCACGCGAGCTCGAGCACCCGCTCCGGCTCCACAGCCTGCCACTCCACGCCCGGGGGCGGAGCGAGCCAGCGCGCAACCGAGTCCGGATCGGTCAACGCGCGCCATACCTCCCCGGGAGAGGCGGCATAGCGGCGGGTGAGTCGAAGCTCGCAGCGTCCATCGCTCACGGCGGAACCGTAACTCATTGGTTACGTAACCGTCAAGGCACATACTACGATTGACTCGATGGCATTCGAGACCACGCGGCGCGCGCTCGACCACGACTCGCTGCCGATGCGGCTGTACGAAAAGGCGCGGCGCCTCGGCGTGTGGAACCCGGCCGACATCGACTTCGCGCGCGACCGCATCGACTGGGAGCAGGCGCTGACAGACGACCAGCGCACGGCGCTCCTTCAGACGACATCGCTGTTCGTCGCCGGCGAGGAGGCGGTCACCGTCGACCTCCTGCCGCTCGTGCTGACGATCGCGCGGGAGCGGCGGCTCGAAGAGGAGCTCTACCTCACGACGTTCCTGTGGGAGGAGGGCAAGCACACCGTCTTCTTCCGCCGCTGGCTCGACGAGGTCGCAGGCGCGCCCGACGGGCTCGAGCGCTTCCACTCGGAGAGCTACCGCGCGCTGTTCGAGCGCGAGCTGCCGGCCGCGATGAACGCGCTCATCGACGATCCGTCGCCGGCCGTGCAGGTGCGCGCGTCGGTGACCTACAACCTGATCGTCGAGGGCGTGCTCGCGGAGACGGGGTACCACTCGTACTTCGAGGCGCTCGAGGCGCGCGACCTCATGCCGGGCCTACGCGAAGGCCTCTACCACCTGAAGCAGGACGAGTCGCGTCACATCGCGTACGGCGTGTACCTGCTCACCCGGCTCGTCGAGGCTGACCCCACGCTGTGGGAGATCGTCGAGAAGCGGATGAACGAGCTCCTGCCGCTCGCGCTCGGCGTGGTCGACGAGGGCTTCGACCGGTTCGACGGCATCTCGCCGTTCGGGCTGCTGAAGGAAGACGTCGCCGCCTTCGCCGCGGGGCAGTTCGCGGCGCGGCTCGAGCGGATTCGTCCCTAGACGCGCTTCGCCGAGGCGACGACCTGCCCGAGCGCGACGGTCGGCAGGTTCGGGCCCGACGCGAGCACCTTCACGCCGGGCAGGCAGCGCCACGCGACCGTCGAGTCCGAGTAGACCTTGTTGCCGTCGAGCTGGTAGCTCTTCTGGTTTCCGGTCGCGCAGTCGCCGGTGAAGCGGTGGACCGAGAAGAAGATCGTGTGCGCGGCGCGGTTCGGGTAGCGCCTGTCGGCGAGCCGCACGACGAGGATCCGGTCGGGCGCGTTCCACGTGTACGAGAGGTAGGTGTAGCGGAAGGGCGCGCGCGTCGGGACATACGCCTGTGCGCCCGCCTTCTGCTCGACCTTGGCCTGGATGAACGGCGGGACGAGCGGAGCGGGTGCCAGGAGCGCGGCGGCGAGCACGAGCGTCTTCACGCTCACAGTCTGCCCGGGGTGTGTGAGGGCGCTGTATAGGCTCCGTGAGGTGATCGATCTGCGCTCGGACACGATGACGCGGCCGTCGCGGGGCATGCGTGAGGCCATGGCGAACGCCGAGGTGGGGGACGAGCAGTGGTTCGAAGACCCGACGGTGACGGCGCTCGAGCGGCGGGTCGCGTCGCTGCTCGGCCACGAGGCTGCCGTGTACCTGCCGACCGCGATGATGGCGAACGAGATCGCTCTCGTGTTGCTCGGGGAGCGCGGCACGGAGTTGATCGCGGAGGCCTCGTCGCACATCATGACCAACGAGCTCGGCGGCCCTGCGGTTCACGGCGGCCTGCAGACGCGCGGGCTCGTCGGCGATCGCGGACGGCTCTCCCCGGAGCAGATCCGTATGACCGCGCGCGTCACGCAGAGCTTCCACTCGCCGCTGACGTCGGTCGTCGCGCTCGAGAACACGCACAACCAGGCTGGCGGGGCGGTGTGGCCGCTCGACGAGCTCGCGGCGACCGTCGCAGCGGCGCACGAGCTCGGGCTCCGCGTGCATCTGGACGGCGCGCGCGTCTTCAACGCCGCGGTGGCGCTCCGCGTGCCGGTGTCGGAGATCACCGCGCAGTTCGAGACGGTGCAGATCTGTCTCTCGAAAGGCCTCGGCTGCCCGCTCGGCGCGCTCATCGCCGGCTCCCAGGAGCTGATGCTGCGCGCCCGCGTCGAGAAGCACCGCTTCGGCGGGGCCATGCGCCAGGCCGGAATCGTCGCCGCGGCCGGGCTGTACGCGCTCGACCACAACGTCGAGCGGCTCGCGGAGGATCACTCGCGGGCGCGGCGGCTCGCGGAGGGCTGGGACGCCGCGGGCGTGCCCGTCGACGTCGCGGGCGTCGAGACGAACTTCGTCCAGGTCGACGTCGCGGGGCTTGGGCTGGCGGCAGCGGACGCGATCGAGCGGCTCGCCGCCGTCGGCGTGGGCTTGTCGCGGACCGCGGGCGGACGGCTGCGCGCCGTCACGCACCTCGACGTCTCCGACGAAGACGTGGAGCGCGCGCTCGAGCTCGTGCCCGAGGCGCTTGGGATCCTTGTCCGCAGCTGACGATCTCGACCGGCTCCTCCGCGAGCGGCAGGCCGACCGCCTGCCGTCGGTCGCCGCCGCGGTCGTCCGCAAGGGCGAGATCGTGTGGTCGAACGCCGTCGGCGCGGCCGAAGTCGATGAGGCTCGCGACGCGACGCCCGACACGCAGTACCGCATCGGCTCGATCACGAAGACGTTCACCGCGACGTCGATCATGCAGCTGCGTGACGCCGGCGAGCTCGACCTCGACGACCGCCTCGAGCAGCACGTTCCCGGCATCGCGAACGGCTCGCCGACGCTGCGGCGGATGCTCGCGCATCTCTCGGGTCTCCAGCGCGAGGTCGGCGAGATGTTCGTCACGGGCCTCTCGCCCACCGAGGAAGAGCTCGTCGAATCGATGGCGTCGATGGAGTTCGTGCTCGTCCCGGCGCAGTCGCACCACTACTCGAACCTCGCCTACGGGTTGCTGGGCGAGGTGGTCGCGAGGAAGAGCGGGATGCCGTACCGCGACTACGTGGACGAGCGGATCATCGGGCCGCTCGGACTCGCCCGGACGACGTGGACGCCGCAGGATCCCCTTGCCCAGGGCTATCTCGTCGACGAGTACGCCGGAACTCTCTGGACCGAGCAGCACGACGACGTCGGCGGCGTCGCGTCGATGGGTCAGCTGTGGTCGACCGTCGAGGACCTCGGCCGCTGGGCCGCGTTCCTCGCCGAGGGCCGCGAGGGCGTGCTCGACGCGGCGACCGTCGAGGAGATGTGGTTTCCGCAGGTGATGTACCACCCCGACCGCTGGACGCTCGGCTGGGGGCTCGGCCTGATGCTCTACAACCGCAACGAGCGGATCTGGGGCGGCCATGGCGGTGCGATGGCCGGCCACCTCGCAGGCGTCTACGTCGACCGCAAGACCGGCATCGGCGCCGCGGGACTCACGAACTCCGGCACGCGCGGCAACATGGACGACTTCACGCTCGCGCTCGGCGAGCAGGCGATCGAGCTCTGGCCCGAAGAGATCGAGGTTTGGCGCCCGGAGCAGGATCCGCCGCCCGAGGTGCGCGCGCTGCTCGGCCGCTGGTGGTCGGAGGGGAACGAGTTCGTCTTCTGGTGGGAGCGCGGCACGCTGCACGCGTTGCCGACGTCGCTGCGCGGAAAGCGCCCTGCGGCGGAGCTCGAGCCGCTCGGCGACGGCACCTTCCGCGTCGCCAAGGGCTACGAGCGCGGCGAGCGCCTGCGCGTCGACGGCGACCGCCTGATCTGGGGCGGCTACGCGTTCACGCGCGACCAGCGACCCTTCAGCGCCTTCTGACCGTCCCCTTGGGCCATGTCTCCACTCCGGAGTGGGGACATCAGCGGTCGCCGGTGGCGAGGTAGCCGAGCGCGACCGCGCCGTAGATGCCGATCAGCATGAAGCCTTCCCAGCGCTTCGAGCGCCCGTCCGCGACGACGAACGCGACGCCGATCGCGCCCAGTCCCATCGTCGCGAGCTCGATCGGCCGGAACGACAGCGCCAGCGCGTCTCCGACGAGCCACGACAGGAGCGCGATCGCGGGGGCGACAAACACCGCCACCTGCGCGCTCGACGCGACGGCGATCTCCGTTGCGAGCCGCGTGTTGCCGCGGTGAGCGATGACGACTGCGCCGCCGTGCTCTGCCGCGTTGCCCACGATGGCAACGATGACCGCGGCGATGAAGAACTCGGACAGCCCGGCCGACTCCCCGAAGCCCTCGAGCGAGTGGACGAGCACCTCCGACACGAGCGCGGTCGCGAGCGTCGCGGCGCCGAGCACGGCGAGCGAGACCGGCAGGGTCCATGCGCCGGCGGCCGCCTCCTCGCGGTGCGCCCGGCGATGCACGCGCAGGTTGCGGACCGTGACGACGATGTAGACCGCGAGCAGGACGATCGCGACGGGGATCGAGGTCAGCGCCAGCGTGTGCGTGTTCGGGTCGCCCGACCAGCCGGGAATCGACGGCGCGAGGAACAGCGCGACGGCGAAGAACACGATCCCGAGCTGCAGGAGCAGCGAGCGCCGGTCAACGGGGCCGTCGCCGCCGAAGATCATCGCGAATCCGAGTACGAGCAGGATGTTCGAGACGACAGAGCCCGTGATCGACCCGCGCACGACGTCCGGCAGGCCCTCGCGCACGGCAAGTAGCGCGATGATCAGCTCGGGCGCGTTGCCGAAGCTCGCATTGAGGAATCCGCCGACTCCGGCGCCGGTGTGCTCCGCCGCGTGCTCGGTCGCCTCGCCGATCAGCCACGCGAGCGGGATCAGCGCGACGGCGGCGAGAGCGAACAGGAGCGTGTCGCTCGCGTGGAAGGCGAAGCGGGCGAGCACGACGAAGGGAGTGAGCGCGAGCGCCCCCCAGAGGATCTTTCGCGCCACGCGGGCTAGCCTACCCGCGCGATGCTCGAGGCCGTTCTGTTCGACTGGGGCAACACACTCGTCGAGTTCGGGTGGGACGACGAGCTGCTCGTGGAGGGCCACCGCGCAGCTCTCGCGGCGCTCGGCCGCGACGACGACCCCGACGCGTTCACGGAGCGCTACCGCGCCGACGTGCTGCCGCGCATGGTCGCGGGCGACGACTACGCCGAGCACCTGCGGCACGTGCTCGGGCCGGTCCCGGACGAGGAGATCGCGCGCTTCGTCGAAGCCGAGCACGAGGTGTGGCGCCCTGCGCACGGCCTCGTCGGGACGGCGCATGCCCTCCTCGACTCGCTGCGCGCGCGCGGGCTGAAGACGGGAATCGTCGCGAACGCGTGGCCGGAGCCCGGGCGGCTCCTGCGGCGCGACGCCGAGGAGCTCGGGATCGCGGAGCGGATGGACGTGATCGTCTTCTCGACCGACTTCGGGGTGCGGAAGCCGGATCCGGCGATCTTCTTGCACGCGCTCGAGCAGCTGGGCGTCGACCCGATCGATGCGCTCTACGTCGGCGATCGCCTGGACGTCGATGTGCAAGGTGCGGCGAACGTGGGCATGACGACGGTCCAGGCCCTGTGGTTCAACGCGGACGACACTCCTGCGGCCGTCGAGCCGGACTTCATGGCGTTCACGCCGATGGACGTTCTGAACGCCGTCCGGCGACTAGCCTCTTGAGCAGGAAAAGTCAAGTCTTGCGGAGGCACGCATCCGTTCGGAAAATCCCCGTATGACCCAACAACGCGTCGCGCCCGCGCTCCCCCTGCGGCCCCAGGACGAGATGGAGTGCCGGCGCTGCGATGTCCACTGCGACAAGGTCGTCTATCCGGGCGCCTGTCTCGCCCGTGGCTGCCCGTTCGTCTACTCGTACGAGGCGTGGGGGCACACGTACGTCGGGTGCATGCAGAAGGTCTTCGACGTCGAGATCGACCTCGAGATGCTGCGGGCGGCCGAACGGCGGCGCCCCGGCTTCGGCGCGATCCGCGCGATGCGCCAGCCGTTGCCGATGTGCAAGGCCGAGGTCGAGCGCACGTACGAGTCACGCGGCGACGCGGGCTCATGCGTCAACCCGGAGTTCGGCGAGCTGCCGGTCGGCAAGCCGACGTTCCGGGTCTTCGCGCAGGTCAAGGCGAGCTGAGCAGCGCTTCCTCGCGCCGACGGCGCACCGCGCGGGCGGCGAGCCACAGGAGTACGAGGAGCACGACGAACGGCGTGCCGAGCGCGAGCGCGTAGACGGCGCCGATCCCGATCCAGCGGAACGCCACGCCCAGGCCGTGCAGCGGGCCGGGGCCCTCGTCGGGCTTCGCCGCGGCGGCCTTCTTCGTCGTCACCTGGAGCTCGACGGTGGCGTAGTGCGCCTCGCGCACCGTCGTCGCGCGTGTGCGCTGGAGCTGCTGGATCCGCTTCGTGAGCGCGGCGACCTGCCGCTTCACCTCGTCGGTCTGCTCCTTCGCGCGCAGGTCGGCCAGGCGCTTCTGCAGCCGCTCGATCAGGCGGTCGTTCGCGTTCACCTGCGCCTGGAGATCCTGCACCTGGACGTTCTCGGCGATGACCGTTCCGAGCTGCGAGAGACGCGCGACCGCTTCCTGGACGTGCTGCCGCGGGACGCGCAGGGTGAGCTCGGCGCTGCCCTTTTTGCCGCGCGCGTCGACCGTGACGGCGAGGACGTACCCACCGAGCGACCGCGTGATCGACTGGGCGCGCTGGCTCGCCTCGGAGACGTCGCTCGCGTTCTCGACCCGCAGCTCGACGTACGCGCGGTAGCGCTGGACGCGGCCCGGGGCCGGTGCCGGAACCGTGGCGCTGAACGTCTTCGCGTTCGCCGGCGCTCCGAGTGCTTCATGGGCGTTGCCGGACGAATCGGTCGACGGCTGTCCGCGCACGATCGCGGGCGTGGTCGTCGCGGCCGTGTGATCACGGCCGCCGCGTGTTGCGACGACGGCCGCGACCACGGCGAAGCCTGCCGCGAATGCGATCACGACCCCGAGCCGCCAGGAGAGGCGCCGGTGCCGCGGCGGCGCGGCGGGGGCGAGCGCAAGCACACGCTCGCGCAGCTCGGGCGGAGCAGCCGGGCGCGCGGCACGCAGTTCGGTGAGCAGGTCAGGCCGCGACATGGAGTTCCTCCTCGAGCTTCTTGAGCGCCCGGTTGAGGCGCGTGGTGCAGTTGGTGGGCGAGATGCCGAGCACGCGGGCCGCGGTCTGGGCGTCGAGGTCGAGCACGACGCGCAGGGCGATCACCTCGCGCTCGCCGGCGGTGAGGCGGCGGACGGCGGCCTCGACCTCGGGCGACAGTCCTTCGGCGAGCCGTTCCTCGAACGACTCCGGCACGGCGGCGAGCTCCTCGCG
>DASXTR010000184.1:0-3462 GCA_036505325.1 Gaiellaceae bacterium | reverse complement strand
GCACTGGGAGCGAGAGGTGACCGGCAACGGCAACGGCGACGGAGCCGGGGGAGCGGTCTTCCCGCACCTCCGCATCGCGGGGTGCAGCACGTGCCGCCGGTACCTGATCGAAGTCGACATGGCGCGCGACCCGCACGCGGTACCTGAGGTCGACGAGCTGGCCGCCCTTCCGCTCGACCTCTACGCCGCCGACGAGGGGCTGACGAAGATCACACCGAATCTCATGGGGTTCTAGGCATGGACACGAAGATCGTTCCCGGCAAGGCGTATGGATTCTTCACCGACACGAGCGTCTGCATCGGCTGCAAGGCCTGCGAGGTGGCGTGCAAGGAGTGGAACCAGCTCCCGAGCAAGTCGCGGGGGTTCCTCGGCGACAGCCTCGACAACACCGGCAGCCTGGACGGCCAGACCTGGCGCCACGTGAAGTTCATCGACAACGTTCCCGACGAGACGATGAGCACGGGCGACGGCAGGGCCTTCCTGCTCATGTCGGACGTCTGCAAGCACTGCACGCACGCGAGCTGCATGGACGTCTGCCCCACCGGCGCGATCGTCCGCACCGAGTTCGACACGGTCTTCATCCAGCAGTCGGTCTGCAACGGCTGTCGCAACTGCATCGCCGCCTGCCCGTACGACGTGATCGACATCGATCCGGACCGCGACGTCGCCCGCAAGTGCACCCTCTGCTACGACCGCCTTCAGGGCGGCATGCAGCCGGCCTGCGCCAAGGCGTGCCCGACCGAGTCGATCCAGTTCGGGCCGCTCGACGAGCTGCGGGAGACGGCGAAGAAGCGCGAGGCCGACCTGCACGAGCAGGGCCTCATGCAGGCGAACCTCTACGGCCACGACGACAAGGTGTACGGAGGCCTCAACGCCTTCTTCCTGCTCATGGACAAGCCCGAGACGTACGGCCTCCCGAACGCCGAGAACGCCGTCCTGCCCCAGCGGAACAACCGCGCCGGCTACCTCGGCCTCCTCGGGACCGCGGTGCTCGGCGTGCTCGGTGGGATATTCGCGCTTCGCAACCGGGGAACAGACGAATGACCCTGCTCGCAGCGTCGGAGCACTTCGCGGGTCCGCCGCACTGGACCTGGTACATCCTCGTCTACTTCTTCCTGGCGGGACTCGCGGGCGGCTCGTACTTCCTCGCCACGCTGCTGCGCTACTGGGGTGCCCCTGGCGACGAGCCGGTGGCACGGCTCGGCTTCTACGTGCCGTTTCCGGCGACGCTCGTCGGCCTGCTCATGCTCACGCTCGACCTCAAGCAGCCGCTGCGCTTCTGGCACATGCTGTTCAACACAACGCCGGGGCAGTTCGGCCTGAACTTCAATTCGAGGACGCCGATGTCGGTGGGCGTCTGGGTCCTGCTCGTCGGCTCCGTGTTCGCGTTCGTCTCGTTCGTCGACACGCTCGTGCGCGACGACAGGCTGCGCAACCGCCCCGCCCGCCGCCTCGCCGCGCTCCTCGAGGGCGGCGCGGGCAAGGCCTGGAACGTCGTCGGCTCCGCTCTGTACCTCTTCATCGCCGGTTACACGGGTGTCCTGCTCGCCGTCTCGAACCAGCCGGTCTGGAGCGACTCGTGGGCGCTCGGCGGCCTCTTCCTCGCCTCGGGGCTGGCGGGCTCGGCCGCGCTCCTCCTGCTGCTGATGCGGTACCGGCCGGGGACGGAGTCCTCACGCGCCGTCCTGGAGGTCAGTGAGCGGGTCTTCACTGCGCTCGAGCTGGTGCTGCTCGTCGTCGTCTTCCTCACGCTGATCGACGACGGGACGCTCGGCAAGGCGCTCGACTTCCCCTGGACCCTCCTCTGGCTCGTCGTGCTGGCCGGGATGCTCCCGAGCCTCCGCGATCTCGCCGTCCGCCGTTTCAGGATTACGCCCGAAGGTGCCGTCGTGGCCGGGCGCGTGCCGGTCTGGGCGGCCGCCTGGCTCGTGCTCGCCGGCGTCCTGGCACTGCGCGCTGCGGTGATCTTCAGCGCCCAGTCCTGACGCGCGCGCTTTAGTACCGGAATGCCGGACGACGACCTCGAGGCGCTTGGCCGTGCGTACGCGTCGATTCTCCACGAGGCTCGCGGTGCGGTCGCAGCCGGACGCGCGCCCGATGCGCAGGCGCTCGAGCAGCGCGTGCGCGAAGCGAGTCGACGCGTGCGGTCGGGCAGCGCGACAGACGCCGCACGTGTCGACCGGGCGGAGCGCACGGCGCTGCAGCAACTCGCGCGCGTGATCGCCGTCCATCGCGCGCGGATGCTCGTCGCCGAAAAACAGCAGCCCGCCCCCGCGACGCCGCCGTCTGCTCTGCGTCGACCCCTGCTTCGCTCGCGGCCGACGATCAGCGGCAACATGGACGTCCGGCGGCAGGGGGAGGCGACGCTCAGCTGGGATCCGGCCACGGGCGTGGCGAGCTGGGAGGTCCGCATCAGCGAACGCCCCGATCCTCGCCGCGAGTACGTGGTCCGCGACACGCTGACGCTCGCGGCCTCCCAGACGACGGCCGACCTCCCGCTCGGCGAGTTCCCGCTGCGCGTGCACCTGCTCGGCCGCGGCCGCGACGGGCGCCTCGTGCGGCGCGCGATCATCTCGGCGCTGACGCGGGACGGGTGGAACGAGCGCTGGCAACGCCGCGCGAGCGCGTCGTAGACCGACGCACCCGTCCTGTGGGATGCTCGCGCGATGAAACCTTTTCTCACCGGGACGGCCATGTTCGTCCTGATCACTGCAGTCTTCGCCGCCACGGCCGCAGCGCGCGGCCCCGGCGGCCGCACCTTCCACGGCGCCGTGTTCTCGGCGGGCGTCTCCGGCGACCCGAACGCCGCGCCCGGACCGGCGATCACGTCCGCGACGCCGGCGCTCGACTCGCTCGTCCGGGTCTCCACCGACCAGGGCGTCTCCGGCCCTCTGACCGCCGAGGAGCTGACGACGAGCGGCCGCGTGACGCTCGACTCCGAGACCGAGCCGATGGCCTCCGTCAACCAGTCGAACCGGTCGAACGTCGTCGGCATCTGGCAGGAGGACCGCTGGACGAGCGGCGGGTCGCGCAACCTCGTGCTCGGTACGAGCTTCGACAGCGGGCAGACGTGGACGAACATCCCGCTGCAGGGCGTGTCGATCCTCGCCGGCGGCGAGTTCCAGCGTGTCACCGACCCGTGGGTCGACTTCGGGCCGGGCAACCGCGTGTACGCATTCAGCCTCGGCTTCGACGACACCGGCCCGGACAACGGGCTCTTCGTCAGCACGTCCACCGACGGCGGGCTCACGTGGGGCGCGCAGGTGCCGGTGATCGTCGACCGGCAGTTCGAGTTCTTCAACGACAAGAACGCGCTCGCGGCCGACGACTGGAGCTCGAGCCCGAACCGCGGCAACGTGTACCTCGCGTGGGACCGGCTGATCGAGGACCCGCTCGGCGCGCCGTTCATCGGCACCTACACCGGGCCGGCGATGTTCTCGCGCTCGACCGACGGCGGCGCGA
>DASXTR010000183.1:0-5103 GCA_036505325.1 Gaiellaceae bacterium | reverse complement strand
GCTGTGGGAACGAGGGAGGCGTGGCGACCACCCGTCAGCTCGCGCCGGTCGAGCTCCGGCTCGTCGTCCTCGACGACGGCGACGAGCGCGACGTTCGGGTGGAGGCGGCGCCCGAGGCATCGGCGCGCGCGCTCTTCGCCGCACTCGGCCTCGAGGGACGGACGGTGTTCCGGCGCGGTGAGCCGATACCCGCGGATGCACCGCTGTCGGAGCTCGCGCTGCGCCACGGGGACGAGCTGCACGCCGGCGCCGACGCGCCGGCCTCCGCGCCCGCGCTCGAGCTGGTCGTCGCCGGAGGACCCGACGCGGGCCGGCGCATCCCGCTCCCGCCCGGCGTGCACCGCGTCGGCCGCGAGGCCGGCATCGCGGTGGACGACCCCTCGCTCTCGGCGCACCACCTCGTCCTCACGATCGGCGCGGACGGCACCGTGCGCGTGGCCGACGCGGGGTCACGCAACGGCACCGCCGTCGAGGGTGTGTCACTCGCCGCGGGCGAGGAGCGCGAGCTCGCGGACGGCGAGCTGGTGCAGGCGGGGCGGACGCTGCTCGCGGTCGAGCCGCGCGAGGCCCGGCGCCCGGAGGCGGCGGCGGACGGCCGCGGGTGGATCGCGTTCAACCGGCAACCGCGCGTGCAGCGGCAGCTCGAGCCGGTCGCGCGTCCGTTTCCCGCGCCGCCGGGCGATCCGCAGCGCTCGCGGCTCCCGCTCGGCGCGTCGCTCGTGCCGCTCGTGCTCGGGTTCGGGCTGTACGCGCTCACGAAGATGCCGACGATGCTGTTCTTCTCGCTGCTCTCGCCGGTGATGGCGGTGACGACGTACATGGAGGACCGCCGCAGCGGGCGCAAGGGGTTCGAAAAGCACGGGCGCGACTACCGGCGCCGCGTCGCGGCGCTGCGGGACGAGCTCGAGGCCGAGCGGCGCGAGGAGGCGTCGCGGCGGCGTGCGCAGGCGCCGTCCGCCGCCGAGCTGGTGCGCCGGGCGCGGCGCGTCGAGCCGACTCTGTGGGAGCGGCGCCTCGACGACAAGGACTTCCTCTCGCTGCGCGCGGGGAGCGCGGACCGGCCGTCGCTCCTCTCCGTGCGGCTCGACCAGGGCGGGAGCGACGAGCTGCGCGGCGAGGTGGAGAAGGTCGCCGCCTGGTACGCGACCGTGCCCGCCGTGCCGGTCGTGGTCGACGCGGCCACGGCCGGCGTCGTAGGCGTGTGCGGCCCGCGCGAGCGCGTCGATGCGACGGCGCGCTTCCTCGTCGCGCAGGCGGCGGCGCTGCACTCGCCGGCCGACGTCGCCGTCTCGGCGGCGCTGGAGCATCCCGAGGGCTGGGAATGGCTCAAGTGGCTGCCGCATGCGGCGCCCGAGCGGCTCGCGGTCGGGCCGGCGCGCTCGCGGACGCTCTTCGAAGACCTCGCGCGCGTGGTCGGCGACAGGCGGGCGGAGAGCGAGACGGCGTACGGAGCGGCGGCCCGGCGGGGAAGGCCGCACCACGTCGTGATCGTCGACGAGGCGGTCGCGCCGGAGCGCGCGCTCGTCGCGGGCGTCCTCCAGGGCGCGGCCGAGCACGGCGTCACGGTGCTCTGGCTCGGCCGCGAGCGGCGCGACCTCCCCGGCGAGAGCGGTGCCATCCTCGAGCTCGACCACGACTCCGCGCGCGTGACCGTCGTCGACGTCCGGGCCGGCGAGGAGACGCCCGGCGTCTCCGCCGACGGCCTGTCGGTCGCGTGCGCCCGCGAGCTCGCCCTCGCGCTCGCGCCCCTGCGCGACGAGAGCTCGGGCCGGAGCGAGGCTGTTCCCGACCGGATCGGGCTGCTCGACCTCCTCGACGCCGCGGAGGTCGACGGAGACTGGGTGCGCGCGCGCTGGGACGGGGCCGACGGACTCGGCGCGGTCGTCGGCGCCGCTCCCGGCGGGCCGTTCGCGGTCGACCTGCGCGCAGACGGCCCGCACGGCCTCGTCGCCGGCACGACGGGCGCGGGCAAGAGCGAGCTCCTGCAGACGCTGATCGCTTCGCTCGCCGTCTCGCACCCGCCGAACAGGCTCACGTTCCTGCTCGTCGACTACAAGGGCGGCGCCGCGTTCAAGGACTGCGTCGAGCTGCCGCACACGGTCGGGCTCGTCACCGACCTCGACGCGCACCTGACGCACCGCGCGCTCCAGTCGCTGAATGCGGAGCTGCAGCGGCGCGAGCGCATCCTGCGCGACGCCGCCGCGAAGGATCTGTCCGACATGGAGCGCCGCGATCCCGACGACGCGCCTCCGAGCTTGTTGATCGTCATCGACGAGTTCGCGACGCTCGCGAAGGAGGTGCCGGACTTCGTGGACGGTATCGTCGACGTCGCACAGCGCGGCCGCAGCCTCGGCGTCCACCTGCTGCTCGCGACGCAACGGCCGGGCGGCGTCGTGAGCGAGAACATTCGCGCGAACACGAACCTGCGCATCGCGCTGCGCGTCAACGACCCGGGCGAGTCCTCCGACGTGATCGGCGCGCCCGACGCGTCGCGCGTCGGCCGCGACCGGCCCGGCCGCGCCTTCGCGCGCACCGGCCACGGCGAGCTCACGGAGTTCCAGACGGCATACGTCGGCGGCACGACCGTGCGCGCAACCCCAGCCGCGCCGGTCGTCGTCGCCCCCTTCGACCTCAGCGTCTTGACGGAACCTCGTTCCGGACGAGGTTCCGTCGACGAACCGGCGTCCGATCTCGCGCGTCTCGTCGCGGCAGCGGCGGACGCGGCGCGGCGGCTCGGACTCGAGCGGCCGCCCTCGCCGTGGCTGCCGGCGCTCGAGGCGACGCTGCCGCGCGACGAGCTGCCCGCGCCGGAGTCGCCTGCGGTCGCGGTCCTCGGGCTCATCGACGAGCCCCAGCGGCAGGCGCAACGGCCGCTCCTCCTCGACCTCGAGCAGGAGGGGAGCGTGCTCGCGTACGGCACGAGCGGCGCCGGCAAGACGACGCTGCTGCGCACGCTTGCGCTGTCGCTCGCCGAGCGCTCGTCCCCCGCCGACCTGCACGTGTACGCGCTCGACTTCGCGACGCGCGGGCTGCAGCCGCTCGCGGCGCTGCCGCACGTCGGCGCCGTCGTCGGCGGCGAGGACGAGGAGCGCGTCGAGCGCGTCTTCGCGCTGCTCCGCAAGACGCTCGAGCGGCGCAAGGCGCTCTTCTCGCAGGCCGGCGTCTTCACGCTCTCGGAATATCGCGCGCTCGCGGCTGCCGAGCCGCTGCCGCGGATCGTCGTGCTGCTCGACGGCTACGCCGGCTTCGCCTCCGCATTCGAGCGCGTGAACCTCGGCGAACTGGTCGACACGCTGCCTCGGCTCGTCGCCGACGGCCGCCCGCTCGGGGTGCACTTCGCGATCACCGCCGACCGTCGCGGCGCCGTCCCGAATGCGCTCGGCGGGATCGTGCCGACGAAGCTCGTGCTGCGCATGGCCGACGAGGACGAGTTCGCAGCACTGGGCGTGCCGCCGAAGGCGGTGCGCGGTGCGCACCTTCCGCCGGGCCGCGGCTTCCTCCCCGGCGGGACCGAGCTGCAGGTCGCCTGGGACGGTGGCGTGCTCGCGCGCGGGGACGAGCTGCGGGCCCACCACGGCCCGCTGCACGCGCCGGGCGTCGAGCCGCTCCCGACGCATGTCGAGCGCGCGTCGCTTCCGGCCGAGGAGCGGCGCTGGCACGCGACCCTCGGCCTCGGCGACGCGGAGCTCGAGCCGGTCGCCGTCGACCTCTCGCACCGCCACTTCCTCGTTACGGGTCCGTACCGTGGCGGCCGCTCGACGGCGCTGCGTGCACTCGTCGAGGGCATTCGCACGTCGACTCCCGGCGCAGAGCTCCATCTGCTCGCGCCGCGACGGACGCCGCTCGCCGACCTGCCCGTCTGGACGTCCGTCGCCGAGGGGAGCGAGGCCTGCGACGACGCCGCACTGAGGCTCGGCGAGCTCGTCGCGCAGCCGGGCGGCCCGCCGCACCCGGTACTCGTGGTGATCGACGACGGCGAGGAGCTCGCTGAGTCGCTCGGCGCGGCGCCGCTCGAGAACGTCGTCCGCCGCGGGCGCGACCTCGACGTCCGCATCGCCGCGGCCGCGGAACGGTCGGCGGCCCAGCGCGCGTTCGCGGGCTGGCTGCGCGAGCTGCGCAAGGAAGAGCACGGCCTGCTGCTCGCGCCGGACCTCGACGTCGACGGCGACATTCTCGGCACGCGCCTCCCGCGTCGCTCGAACCCGGTCTTCCCGCCCGGGCGCGGCTACGTCGTCGAACGCGGCTCGGTCGAGCTCGTGCAAGTCGCGAGCTGACGAGGGCGCAAGACCCAGGCCGCGATTTTGCAGGAGGCGCGTCGCCGAGCCGGCCTGAGCCAACACGCCCTCGCCCGGCTGGCAGGCAAGCCGCAGTCGACGATTGCCAAGATCGAGCGTGGGCGGCGCGACCCGTCGCTGTCGACGCTGCAGGAACTCGTTGCTGCGGCAGGTTTCGAGGCGGGCGATCATCGACGTGCTCGAGCAGCACGCGGTGGAGTACGTCATCATCGGCGGCATCGGGGCCAGGATCTGGGGGTCGCCGCGGAATACGGACGACCTCGACATCTGTCCGGCAACGACGCGGACCAACAAGCAGCGCTTGGCCGCGGCCCTGACCGAGCTCGACGCTCGGTTTCGGCCGCCCGGACTCGAGGAGGAAGGCTTCGAGCCGCCCGGGGGCTGGGACGAGCGCAGCTTTGGCTCGATGGTCTCTCTGGGGTTCACTACAGCCCTCGGCTGGATCGACGTCTGGTTCGTGCCCGATGGAACAGAGGGCTACGACGATCTCGTCAAAGGGGCGAGTGACACCCGCATCGGCGACCGCGATGTCAAGGTCGCCGACAGGACCCTAGGCACCTCCCTACGCGACGTCAGCAGTCGTCGGCGGCCTCTTCGCCGGCGCGCGCCCGCGCGGCGGCGATCCTCGCGCGCAGCTCCCCGCGGATCGCGCTCGAGGCCATGAACCGGTCGAACCGCGCTTGCGTCTTTCCTTCGAGCCGGTCGTAGGGGATCAGCTTGCCGTTCTCGTCGAAGAGCCGGTCGCTCCTCGTGAAGAACGGCGCGCGCTCGATCTTCGACCGCGAGATGAGGCCCTGCTCGTAGCCGC
>DASXTR010000182.1:0-3366 GCA_036505325.1 Gaiellaceae bacterium | reverse complement strand
CGCGGCGTCTCACCCGTCTCTCAGAAATCGTTCGTACCGTGGCGCCATGACCACTCACGAGAACGACCCCACCTTCACCCGGCGCGGATCGCTGATGCGGCTCGCCGGCCTCGCGTCACTCGCCGCCGGCGGCGCGGCCTGGCGGCTCGAGGACGCTGCCGACGCGTCGGGCTCCGGTCCGCTCGCCGTCTCGTCCGGCCTCGTCAGCTGCGTGCTGACGCCGGAGCTCACCGAAGGGCCCTACTACGTCGCCGGGGAGAAGCTCCGCCGCGACATCACCGAAGGCAAGGCCGGCACGACGCTGCTCCTCAACCTGACCGTCCTCAACGCCTCCACCTGCAAGCCCGTCAAGAACGCCGCAGTCGATATCTGGCACTGCGACGCCCTCGGCGTCTACTCCGGTGCGATCGCGAACAACGCCGGCACGAACTTCCTGCGCGGCATCCAGAAGACGAACGCGAAGGGCGTCGCCGGCTTCAAGACGATCTATCCCGGCTGGTACCGGGGTCGCGCGGTGCACATCCACGTCAAGGTGCACGTCGGCGGCAGCGTCGTCCACACCGGCCAGCTGTTCCTCCCTGCCGCGGTGACGAACGCCGTCTACAAGAGCGCGCCGTACAGCACCCACGGCGCGACTCCGGACACGCTCAACGCGAACGACTCGATCTTCCGCAACGGCGGGAGCAAGGGAATGCTCGCGCTGAAGAAGAGCGGCTCTGGATATATCGGCGCAATCAGCATGGGGGTGCACGCGTCGTAACGAATAACGCGCTAGACTGACCGAGGCAGGAACGAGTACCGACGGCGTCCCAAGCGCTTTCCTTATCCGTTCGAGCGGCAGGGAGGCGTGGTGTGACCCAGGTAGCGGCATCAATAGGTGTAATCGGACAGCTTCCCTACGGCTGGCGGAAGCTCGCGGCCGGAACCGCGTTGTGCGTTCTCGCGCTGGCGACCTGCGTCCTCGTGGCGCGCCGCCTGACGAGCGCGTCGTGGCCGCTGGAGGACGCACATGTCGGGCTGGTCTTCATGGGCGGCGCCGCCTACCTGGTCAGCTTCGGCTTTCGCGCGCTCGGCTGGCGCCAGTTCTTCCCGAGCCGGCAGCGCCCCGACTGTGCCCGCTGCCTCGCCTCGTGCGGAGCGGCGGCCGCCAGCGGCGCCGTCCTCCCGTTCCGGCTCGACTACCTCGTCAAGATCGCGATGCTCCGCCGGCTCCGGGGCGTGAGACTCGAGCTCGACACGATCGTGCTGTCGATCGTGACGCTCGGCATGGTTGACGCCGTCGTGTTGCTGCCCCTCGCGATCGCGGCGATCGCGACGTCCGGAGTCGTCTTCATCGCTCCGCTGGCGGTGGTGATCCTGTTCTGCGTGTGCTGCCTCGGCGTCCTCGTCGCGGGCCCCCGGCTCGTGCACCTGCCGCTCGTGCACCGCTCGCGACGCGCGCTGACCGTTTGCGAGCGGGTCGCCGAGAACTCCACCATCAGGCGCTCGACGTTCGTCGCCGGCGCGTTCCTGCTCGGCTGCTGGACGTCACGGGCGCTGGGCAGCACGTTTCTCCTGATGGCGCTCGGCGCGCCGTTCTCGCCCATGGTCGCCGTCGTCGTCCTGTGCATGGCCGGGGCGGCCGCGATCTTGCCGATCACGTCCGGCGGCGCCGTCGCCGGCATGGGCGCGACCGCAGGAGTGCTGTTCGCGCTCGGCGTGTCGAAGGACGTCGCGATCAACTTCTCGCTCGCGTCCGGGCTGCTCATCACGCTCGCCGCTCTGACGGCCGCTGTCGTCGGGACTACCGCCTCGGTCACCGCTCGGCGCTAGTGCGAAACGGCTGCGGCCGCCAGCTCCGAGACCAGCGTGTCCGTGTAGAACCGCTCGAGCGCGAACGGCGCGATCAGCGGCGGCGTCCGGCCGGTGGCGACCAGCTCGGCGAGCGTCGTGCCGACGATCGGCGCGGCCTTGAAGCCGTACGTTCCCCACCCGCACGAGACGAGGAAGCCGTCGAGCTCGGTGACGCCGAGGATCGGGCTGTAGTCCGGGCTGAGATCGCAGAGGCCCGTCCATTGACGCAGGACCTTCGCGCTCTCGAGTTGCGGGAACAGCTCGAGCGTATGGCGCGCCGAGTACTCGAGGAACGGGAACGTGCTCGTGCCCCGGTAAGTCGTGTACGGCTCGATCTCGGCCCCGATCAGAAACTCGCCACGGTCGGTCTGCGAGATGTACACGTGCATCTGCGACGAGACGATGATCACGTCGAGGAACGGCTTCAGGGGTTCGGTCACGAAGGCCTGGAGGATGTGCGTCGTGATCGGAAGCCGCACGCCGGCCAGGTCCGCGACGAGCGTCGACCAGCCGGCCGTGGCGCTGATCACCGTCCCGGCCTCGACGTCCCCGCGCGTGGTGCGGACGCCGGTGACGCGCCCGTTCGAGCGCTCGATTCCGGTCACCTCGGTGTACGGGTGGATATCGACGCCGCGGCGGTCGGCCCCGCGCGCGAGACCCCACACGACCGCGTCGTGGCGGATGATCCCGCCCGGCGCGTGGTACAGCGCGCCCATGATCGGCCACGTGACGGCCCGCGAGAGGTTCAGCTCCGGGCACAGCCGGGCGATCTCGTCGGGATAGACGACGCGGCTGTCGATGCCGAGCAGCTGGTTGACCTCGGCGCGCTCGGCCATCGTGATCATCGCCCGGTCGCTATGGGCGAGCGTCAGGTGACCCTGCTGCGAGAAGAGCAGGTTGAAGTCGAGGTCGGCGCCGAGCCCTTCGTAGAGCTCGACGCTCCGGCGGTAGAACTCCGCGCCCTCGGGCGTGCGGTAGTTCGCGCGGATGATGGTCGTGTTCCGCCCGGCGGCTCCCGAGCCGATGTAGCTCTTCTCGAGCACCGCGACGTCGGTGATGCCGTGGTTGCGCGCGAGGTAGTACGCGGTCGCAAGGCCGTGCGAGCCGCCGCCGACGATGATGACGTCGTAGCGCCGCTTCAGCTCGCCGCGCGGCCGCCACATGCGCCTGACGCGGAAGATGTCCTTCATACGCCAACCTTCTGACCGAGGACGTGGAGGTTGGTCATTTCAGACGGCCGTGCGGGCAGCGCCCGTACGGCCTGAAAACGCGGTCGCAAGCGCCGGCTCATGCGAGGCCGTCCAGCGTGTCGAGGACGACCTCGGCGACGTAGTCGGCGAGCTCCTGCGGGAAGAAGATCCGGAACCGCTCGCCGTCGCGCAGCGCGACCGCGGGAACCTCGGCGACCTTGCCGACCGCGGGCAGCGCGTCGAGGTCGAGATCGGTCAGCCGCCGCAGTGCGCGCTCGCCGTCGAGCTCGAGCCCGGCGAGGGCGGCGGTCATGTCGATCGCCGTCGCTCCGATTCGCGCCCG
>DASXTR010000181.1:0-47129 GCA_036505325.1 Gaiellaceae bacterium | reverse complement strand
GGCGCTGCACGCGCTCGTCCTCGGCGCGCGCCGTGCGGACGATCTGCCCCGCGCGGCGCCGGAGCCGCGGCCAGTCGCGATCGCGGTCGACGAGGACGCGGCCGTCGCTGACCACGTCGGCGAGGAGCAGCGGCGAGTCCTCAGCCTGATCCGAAGAGACGAGCTGGGGCCGACGCCCACTCGCCTCGTGAAGCGCGTCGACCAGATCGGCGCGAGTTCGATGATCGTCCCGGCGGAGACGTACGAGTACGTCCAGGTCACGGTCGGGCTGCTCCGAGCCTCGGGCGACGCTTCCGAACAGGACGGCGAGACGGACGTTCGGCTGCTTTCGAACGCTTCCATCAGACGGGCGACGAGGGCCAGTACGCACGGACATAACTACGCTCCTGTAGCGGGATGACGACCTCTCGCGCGCCGCGGCGCCCGCCCCGGACGAGGCCGCGCTCGACGGCTCGGCGGAGCGTCCGTCCGTGGATTCCGACCGCCTGAGCCAGTGTGTCGAGCTCCGTCAGGTGTGTCCGACCCTACCTGAACATGTGTCCAATACGGCACCTGGCCGAAGGTGATCGGTACGGGAAACCGCACCCCCGAGACTCATGGTGGCGCCACTGGCGGCGCGGCCCCGGCGTGCGACGCTCCTCCTGTCAATCAAGGAGGAACGGTGCACATCACATTCGACATCACGCAGATCCCGCTGGAGCTCGACCGGCGCGAGGCTGACGGCATCACCGTCTCGCTCCTCTGGCGCAAGGCAGGCAGCATCACGTCCGTCGCGGTCACTGACGACCGCACCGGCGAGGACTTCGAGTTCGTCGTGACTCCCGACCGGGCGCTCGACGCGTTCCATCACCCGTACGCGTACGCAGCGGGCAGCGGGCTCCTCGGTGAGCCGGCCCTGCGCGAGCCGATCTACGCGTAGTTCCCACACCGCACCGTCCTCCCGCGAGGGCCGCCTTCCCGGCGGCCCTCATTCGTTCCGGCGGGGTGCGGGGAGCCGTACCCCGCAGACGCCTGGCAGCCCCATGGGCGCGGCAGCCGCGGACGGCGAGGCTTGGAACAACCCGAACGAAGGAGATCGACCTCAAATGTCACCGCTCGCTCCCTCGCGCAACCTCGCCGCCCGCATGGGTCGCTGGAGCGCGTCACACAAGAAGACCGCCATCTTCGGATGGCTCGCCTTCGTGATCGCCGCGTTCGCAATCGGCAGCGCGCTCGGCACGAAGCAGCTCGACGAGGCCAAGTCCGGGTCCGGCGAGTCCGGGCACGTGGACTCGGTCCTCGCAGACAACTTCAAGCAGTCCGCGTCCGAGACCGTCCTGATCCAGAGCACGTCGGCCACGGCCGACGACGCGTCGTTCCGCGCCGCGGTTCGCGACGTGACGTACACCGTCGCCGCGAAGAAGCAGGTCAAGGACGTCCGCTCGCCGTACGAGACCGGCAACGAGGGCCAGATCTCCAAGGACCGGCACTCGGCCGTCGTCGACTACAAGTTCCGCACGACCGACGTCGAAGAGGCGAAGACGATCGCCGCACCCGTCGAGAAGGCGGTCGAGGCGCTCGAGAAGCAGCACCCGGGTATCTCGATCGAGCCGTTCGGCCCGAACGCCGCCAAGCAGCTCGACGACGCCGTCGCCAAAGACTTCCAGAAGGCAGGGACGTTCTCGCTCCCGGTCACGCTCGCCGTCCTGATCATCGCGTTCGGCGCGATCGTCGCGGCCGGCCTGCCGCTCCTGCTCGCGCTCACGGCCGTGTTCGCGACCATGGGCCTGCTGGCGATCCCGAGCCAGCTCGTGCCGCTGTCCGAGGACACCAGCGTGATCGTTCTGCTGATCGGCCTCGCCGTCGGGGTCGACTACTCGATGTTCTACTTGAAGCGCGAACGCGAAGAGCGTGCCGCCGGTCGTAGCGAGCGCGCTGCGCTCGAGGCCGCCGCGGCCACGTCCGGCCGTGCCGTCCTCATCTCCGGCCTGACCGTGATGGTCGCCATGGCAGGGATGCTGCTCACCGGCAACATCACGTTCATGGGCTTCGGCGTCGCCACGATCATGGTCGTTGCCGTCGCGGTGCTCGGCTCGCTGACCGTCCTCCCGGCCGTGCTCGCCTTGCTCGGCGACAAGGTCGGCAAGGGCCGCATCCCGTTCGTCCGGCGCTTCAGCCGGAACGGTGGCGACAGCCGCGTGTGGGGAGCGATCCTCGACCGCGTCCTGAAGCGGCCGGTCGTGTCGGTCGTCGTCGCAGGCGGGCTCCTGCTGGCGCTCGCCGCGCCGGCGCTGAAGATGCACACCGCGACGCCCGGCTACGACACGTTTCCGCAGAACCTGACCGCGATGCAGACCTACAACAAGATCCAGAAGGCGTTCCCCGGCGACCAGATCGCCGCCGGCGTGATGGTGAAGACCGACGACGTCGGCCGCCCGGAGGTCAAGTCCGCGATCGCCGACCTCCAGAAGCAGGCGGTTGCGACCGGGCAGTTCTCGACCCCGACACACGTCGACTACAACGCGCAGGGCACGATCGCGGTCGTCTCGCTCCCGATCCAGGGTCAGGGCATGGACTCGAAGTCCAACGCCGCGCTGGAGACCCTGCGTGACCGCGTCGTACCGGCGACGGTTGGGACGATCGCCGGCGCAGACGTCGGCGTCAACGGCCCGACGGCCGAATCGAAGGACTTCAACGACCAGATGAAGGGCGCCGCGCCGTTCGTGTTCGCGTTCGTGCTCGGCTTCGCGTTCATCCTGCTCCTCGCGACGTTCCGCTCGGTCGTGATCGCGATCAAGGCGGTCATCCTCAACCTGCTGTCCGTCGCCGCGGCCTACGGCGCCCTCGTGCTGATCTTCCAGTACGGCTGGGGCAAGGGCCTCCTCGGCTTCGAGTACACGGGCGGCATCGTCTCGTTCCTGCCGATCTTCCTCTTCGTGATCCTGTTCGGCCTCTCGATGGACTACCACGTGTTCATCGTGAGCCGCATCCGCGAGGCGTTCGATCGCGGCATGTCGACCGAGGAAGCGGTCGCGCACGGGATCAAGACCACCGCAGGCGTCGTCACGAGCGCAGCCGTCGTGATGGTCGGCGTGTTCTCGATCTTCGGCACGCTGCAGTTCCTGTTCCTGAAGCAGTTCGGCGTCGGCCTCGCGATCGCAGTGCTGATCGACGCCACCATCGTCCGCGCGGTGCTCCTCCCCGCGACGATGAAGCTGCTCGGCGACTGGAACTGGTACCTCCCGCGCTGGCTCGAGTGGATGCCGGCGGTCAAGCACGAAGGCTCGATCGAGGCGGAGCCCGCTCCCGCCGCGGCGTAGCCGTTACACCCGGCCGGGGCTCTACGCGAAGCGTTCGCCGTAGAGCTCCGGCCGCCCTTCGGGGCCGCCGGGGAGGAAGCGGACGATCGTGCCGCCCACGTCCACCGTCGCGTCTTCCATCGTGAGCCCGAGAATGTCGGCCAGTACCCCGGCCTTCGTCTCGGGCTCGTCCGCTTTCAGCTGGAGCTCCCCGATGCGGAGCTCCTCGCTCTCCTCGAGGATCTCCTCGATCCACTCGCGGGGCGGGTGCACCTCGAGCCGGTAGCCGGCGTTCGTCGCGACGAACGTGCGGCGGCCGCCGTGCTCCTGCACGCGCAGGTTCCAGTCGGTGGCGCGCTTGAGAACGTCCTGGAAGGCGTCTTCGTCGAGCACGATCCCGAGGTGGTCGACGCGCGGCACGCGCCAGTGACCCGGCTGCACGACGACGTTGACCGCGCCCTTCTCGAGCT
The DNA here is from genome assembly GCA_036505325.1 of Gaiellaceae bacterium. Classification (GTDB taxonomy): domain Bacteria; phylum Actinomycetota; class Thermoleophilia; order Gaiellales; family Gaiellaceae; genus PALSA-600. Next base: position 43,381 of record DASXTR010000181.1, on the reverse strand, counting down.
CAGAGAGCCGCAGCTTGAAGCCCTCGCGGTCGAGCTTCTCCCACGACGTCCCGGACTCGACGGCGACGTGGTCCTCGCCGATCCGGCCGTAGCGTGCGACGAGCCGGAACCCGAGCTTGCCGACGTACCGCGCCTCGATCTCGCGCAGCTGGCTCGTCACGAGGTGGTAGTGGAACAGCTGCAACTACTGGACGTTAACGGCTCATGCGCGCCACGAGTCGAGACCGCTGCCGTTCGAGCGCCCACGCGATCCCTAGTACGAGGATTCCCGCGGCGAGGAAGGCCGCAGACCGCGGCAGCAGGTGCCAGAAGGTGTCGAAGAAGCGGCCGATCAGCTCGGCGGCGACCGCCGCCACGCCGAGGTTGACGAGCCAGACCTCGTCGTTCTCGTAGCCGACCCAGATCGCGCCGAGCGCGAGGGCGATCAGGAGCAGGTTGAACGCGACCGGCGTCAGCGGCACGCGGGTCGCGAGGAGCAGCGCGCAGGCCGCGACGGCGATCGCACCGCCCTCGTAGAGCCGCGTCGGACGCGTCGGGTCGAGCGCGAGTGCGATCGCCGCCGCGACGGCGGCGATCGCGGTGCCGACGCACGCGGCGACGACGCGACGGCGGAGGTGCTCGTGGTCGGCCGCCTCGTCGGCGACGTGGCCGAACGTCAGCACGAAGACCGGGATCGTGGCGAGCGCGAAGCCGACGGCGCGCGGGAGCCCGAGCAGCTCGGTCTCGCGCAACCGTGTTCCGAGCGCGTAGACGGCGAGGCCGTAGAGGCCGAGCACGAACGGCACGAGCTCGCCGTAGTCCACGTCGGCGACGACGTACGCCAGCCACGTCCCGAGCGTGGCGACCGCGAGCGCCGCCCAGCGCGGCGTTCGGAAGACCGCCGTGCCCGCGGCCGCGCCGCCGGCCCAGAGCAGGAACCCGGCTCCCGCGTGGTCGTCGAGGTTGTACATCTGCCCGACGAGGAAGATCGCCGCGCCGAAGAGCAGCCCGCCGAGAAACGTGACCGCCTCGCCGACGCGCGGCGAGCGGGCGCGCAGCGCGTCGCCGCCGGCGAGCGTCGCGACGAGGCCGAGGAGCAGCACGACGAGCCGGCCGGCCTTCGGGATCCCGTCCCAGTTGGCGGCGAAGAAGAGGATCACGCCGATCCCGATCGCCACGGCGCCTATCGTCGCGAGCACGGTGATCAGCCGCCCGCGTCGCTCGGAGGCGGCGCCCTCGGCGTACCGCGCCCGGATCGCCTCGGCCTGATCCTCGGAGATCAGCCCGTCGCGCACCCAGGCACGCGTCTCGGCCGCGATGCGCTCGACGAACGTGGCCATCAGCGGATCACCAGGTCGTCGAGCTGCGCAGTGCCGTCGTCGTGCAGCACGACGTCGGCGTAGAGGCGCCGGTTGGAGATCGCGTTCTCGTACCGCCGGGCGGTTCCCTCCTGCACGAAGAACGTCTCGATCCCGAAGTCGATCGTGTCGCCGTGGGCGCGGCCGCGGATGAACGTGCCGCTCTCGGGACGCTTCGCGACGCCGCGCGACCCTGTCCACGCGATGCCGTCGCGGTGGAGCGGCACGTAGACGACGTCCGCGTCGGGGTGCGGCACGCGCGAGATCCCGTAGGAAAGCGCGACGTACTCGCCGCGGAACGGGTCGTACGGGTCGACGGGCTCGACGCGAATGAGGACGTGCTCGCCGCTGTGCTTGCGCCACTCGTTCCAGCCGACGAGGACGAGCGGCACGGCGACGAGCAGCGCGGCGAGCGCGACGATCTGCGTGTGCCGCCTCATGACGCGACCCGCCGTCGCTCGAGTGCCGCCGCGAGGCCGAGTGCCGCAAGGCCTGCGGCGGCGAAGACCAGGCCGCGCTGGAGCGTCGGCCAGGCCGTGTCCAGGAACCGCGCCACCATGTGCAGGGCGGCGAAGACGCATGCGGCGCTCACGAGCCATGCCTCGTCGTTCACGAACCCGACCACGATCGCGCCGACCGTCAGCAGCGTGAGCGCCCCGATGAAGAGGAGCGGGTACCACGTCAGGCGGTTCGAGTAGTCGCGCGCGTTCGCGTTCTCAGGCGCGAACGCGTACAGGAGCGTCAGCCCCGTCACCGCGACGACGGCGAGCGCCTCCCAGAGCGCCGACGGCCGCGCGCGGCGCACGACGAGCGCGACGGCGCCTCCGACTGCGGCGATCGCGAACAGGATCACGATCGTCCTCATCGTCCCGTGCGGCACGCCCGGCTTGTCGACGAAGCTGTCGCGGAACGTCAGGGCGAGCACCCCGATCAGCGCCAGCGCGACGCCGACCCACCGGAACCCCGTGCCGAGGTCGAGCCGGTCGAGCCACGGCTTCGCGCCGGTGCCGATGCCGTAGAGCGCCGCCGCGAACAGCGTGAGCAGGATCGGGATCAGGTAGAAGCTCACCTCGTCGCTCCCGGTCGCGTCGAACGCCTGGTAGATGAGCCAGACGGCGCCCACCACGCCCGCGATCGCCGCGGGGACATCGGCACGGCCGACGATCGCAATCGCGAGCGCGGCGACCGCCCAGATCAGGAACGGGTTGGGGCTCGTGACGTCCCATTGCTCCATCTGCGCGACGAGGAACGTCGAGACGCCGAAGAGCACGGTGGCGACGGCGAGGCACCCGTGGCCGACGGCCGGATAGGTCCCGCGCACGTTCCGGATCACGTAGCCCGCTCCGAGGAAGCCGAGCGTCGAGACGAGCAGCACCGCGAAGCGGAGCACGCGCGGCATCCCGTCCCAGTTGGCGGCGAAGAAGAGAACGGCGCCGGCGCCGACGGCGATTGCGCCGAGGATGGCGACCGCCTGGGCGGTGCGGGCGCGGCGCGCCTGCGACGCGGCGCGCGCGTGGCGGGCGGCGAGCTCGCGGGCCTGCTCGTCGGTGACGACGCCGTCACGACGCCACTCGTCGAGCTCCTCGTCGAACGACGAACGGATTGCGAGCGCGATGCCGCCTCCTGCGAGCCCGAGGAGGAGGAGCACCGCGCCGACGTAGAAGGCGATGAAGTCCATGGTCGGCTTATGCCCCTGCGGGGGCCGTTGTGCCACCGCGCGGTCGACGAGCGGCGGCAATACGCCGCTCATCGGCGAGACTTGCGGGGTGTGGGGCCAGTGGAACCTGGAGCCGATCCAGCTCCTGCCGACCGTCGCGGTGGCGGTGTTGTACGCGCGGCGGGCCCGGACGCTCGCCGGGCGCGGGACGCCTGTGCCGCTGTGGCGCCGGATCTCCTTCTGGACGGGGATCGCGCTCGTCCTGCTCGCTCTCGTGTCGCCCATCGACGAGATCGGGGAGGAGGACCTGTTCTTCATGCACATGCTCCAGCACGTCCTGCTCGGCGATCTCGCGCCGCTGTGCTTCGTGGCCGGGCTGACAGGACCTGTGCTGCGGCCCGTGCTCGCGTGGCGCTTCGTCGACCGGCTGCGCGTGCTGACGCACCCGTTCGTCGCGTTGCCGGTGTGGGCGGTCAACCTCTACGTCTGGCACATCCCGTGGCTGTACCAAGCGGCGCTGCATCACTCGTCGATCCACGCGCTCGAGCACTTCCTGTTCTTCACGTGCGGCGCGCTGATGTGGTCGCCGGTCGTCGAGACGCTGCCGGCGCCCGCCTGGTTCGGCACGGGGATGAAGCTCGGCTACATCGCCGGCGTGCGGCTGATCGAGACGGTGCTCGGGAACATCTTCATGTGGACGAGCTCGGTGTTCTACCCGTGGTACATCCACGCCGACCCGACGTGGGGCATCTCGGCCGTCCGCGACCAGAACCTCGCGGGCGTCGTGATGATGGCCGAGGGCTCGCTCGTGACCCTGGCCGCGCTCGCGTGGCTCTTCCTGCGCCTGGGGGCCGAGGGCGAGCTGCGCCAGCAGCTGATCGAGCAGGGCCTCGATCCGAAGCAGGTCGCCCGCGCCGTCCGGTACGGGCGCGCGAACGAGCTCTCGCACTGACCTGAAGGACATGGCCGCGCGCTGCTGAACTCGTTCGCGACTGCCATGCGCTCGCTCTCAGGCGTCCACCACGTCGATCTCGTCGTGTCCTCGATCGAGCGCAGCCTGCCGTTCTACCGCGACCTGCTCGCGCCGCTCGGCTACCACCGCATCTCGGAGGTCGAGGGCGAGCGCGGCGAGACGATCTGGTACCTCTCGGGACCCGACGTCGACGTCGGAGTTCGCGAGGCGCAGAGCGAAGGCGACGTGGACCGCTATCGGGTCGGGCTGCATCACCTCGCGTTCGAGGCATGGTCGCGCGCGATGGTCGACGAGCGCGCCGACTGGCTGCGCGCGCGCGGCGCGACCATCGAGAGCGGCCCCGCCGAGTACGGCTACTCGCTCGGCTACTACGCGGTCTTCTTCTACGACCCCGACGGGCTCAAGCTCGAGATCGTCCACGTTCCAGGCCAGGCGGCCTGAGAGAGGAGTCATTCGATGGACACACCCAGCACCCCGCCTCCCGGCCCGGAGGACGAGACCCGCCGCGCCGAGGCGCCTGCGAGCTCGCAGCTCGGCCCCGTCGTGTCGTTCAACCTTCCACCCGGCGGCGCGCGCATGCCTCAGTTCGGCAACGCCGAGTGGGCGATGTGGTTCCTGGTCGAGGTCCTGTTCGCGATCATCTGGGCTGCGAGCGACGCCGTCGACGCGGGCGGCTTCGTCACGGCGACCGCGGCGATCACGTTCGCGTACCTCATCTCGCGCGGGATCGCGAAGGCCTCGCGCGTGCTCGAGCACTAGAGGTCAGCGCAGGTCGGCGAGCGCGGCCCGAGCCTGCGCTCTCCGATCGAACGCGAAGACCACGACATTGCCGCGGACGATCATCCGGCGCCGGATCGGAGGAACCAGGTTCGCCGTCCACTGCTGCGCACTGACGGGGTGTGCGTAGACCACGACCGAAACGTCGTCGTCGTCGGCGGCGAAGCCGGCGCCGCCTACGGTCCGTTGCCCGACCGTGCGAACGGCGTACTCGGCCTCTGCGAGCCAGTACGTCAGCCTGAGCTGCTGTCGACGGACGATGCTGCGGTACTGCTTCGGGATCTCGATCGGCACCGGCCGCAGCTCGATGCCGTGTCGCGCGAACGCACGCCGCACCTCCTGCGCGCTGTGGGTATCGGTTCCTCCGCAGCCGACCGTGATCAGGCTGAGCGCGAGCAGGGTGGAAGCGATGCTTCCCGGCATGGAGCGGGGCATTCGAGGAGTATCACCGCGTCACGAGTGCCCGACACGCCGAGAGAGAGGAGACACCATGGAGACCCCGAGCAGTCCCGCGCCGGGCCCCGAAGACGAGACCGGTCGCGTCGAACCTGCGGGCGGGTACCGAGCGGGTCCGACCGTCTCGTTCAACTTGCCCGCGGCTCGCATGCCGCAGCTCGGCAACGCCGAGTGGGCGATGTGGTTCTTCGTCGAGATTCTGTTCGCGATTATCTGGGCCGCGAGCGACGAGGTCGATGCGGGATCGTTCGTGCAGCTGACGGCGATCATCACGTTCGCGTACCTCATCTCGCGCGGCATCGCGAAGGCGTCGCGCGTGCTCGAGCACTAGGTCAGTCGAGGCGGTCGAGCGCGGCATGGACGCGGCGCTCGACCGCCCGCGCAGCCGGAGGCGAGCAGGCTAAGCGCGCAAAGGCTCGAAGCGATGCTTGCGCGCATCCAGCGGGACACGCGTCGGATATTCCCGCGTCAGACACGCGCGACACAGCGCCGACTCCGGTCGCCGGGTGGCCGCCTGCAGCCCTTCGAGCGAGATGTAGGCGAGGGTCGTCGCGCCGATCGCCTCGCGTACCTCTTCGACGGTTGCGCGCGCGGCGATCATCTCGTCCTCGCTCGCGAGGTCGATGCCGTAGAAGCACGGCGACACGACCGGCGGCGACGAGATCCGGAGATGGACCTCGGCGGCGCCGGCGTCGAACAGCATGGCGACGATCTGCCGCGTCGTCGAGCCGCGGATGATCGAATCGTCGATGACGACGAGCCGCTTCCCGGCGACCTCTGCGAGGGGGTTGAACTTCATGCGGATTCCCTGCTCGCGCATCCCCTGCTCGGGCTGGATGAATGTGCGGCCAACGTAACGGTTCTTGATCAGCCCCTCGCTGAACGGGATCCCGGTCGCGCGCGCGAACCCGATCGCGGCCGGGGTGCCGGAGTCGGGGATGGGGAGGACGAGGTCGGCATCGACGGGAGCCTCCTCGGCGAGCCGCTCACCCATGCGCACGCGCGCGCCGTGCACCTCGACGCCGGCGAGGCGCGTGTCGGGGCGCGCGAGGTAAAAGAACTCGAAGATGCAGAGCGCTCCGCGCGGCGCCTCCGCGAGCGCCTGGACGCTGCGAACGCCGTCCGGGCCGGCCAGGAGCAGCTCTCCGGGGCGAACCTCGCGCTCGAACTCCGCGCCGACGAGGTCGAGCGCACACGTCTCGGACGCGATGACCGGGTCTCCGCCGAGGCGTCCCAGGACGAGCGGGCGGAATCCGAGCGCGTCGCGGAACGCGAACAACGTGCCGTCGGCGAGGCCGACGACGGTCGCGGCCCCTTCGAGGCGCGCCATCGTCGCGGCGACCGCGTCCGCGAGCGGCCGCTCGTCGTTCGCGATCAGCGCGGCGATCACCTCGCTGTCGGAGGTCGAGCCGAGCCGCGCGTCGACCTGGTCGCGCAGCTGCGCGGCGTTCGTCAGGTTGCCGTTGTGGGCGACGGCGACCGTGCGTGCGCGGCCGTGGTGCAGCAGCGGCTGCGCGTTCGCCCACGCATTCGCGCCCGTCGTCGAGTAGCGCGTGTGGCCGATCGCGAGCTCGCCGTGCAGGCCCGAGAGGGTGCGCTCGTCGAAGACCTGCGTGACGAGCCCGAGGTCGCGGAGGGCGGTCAGGCGGCCCTCGTCGGAGACCGCGATGCCCGCCGATTCCTGCCCGCGGTGCTGGAGTGCGTGCAGGCCGAAGTAGGTCAGGCGGGCAACGTCACGGCCTGCGGCGTGGATGCCGAACACGCCGCACATCAGACGGTCCCCAGCTCGACGACGTCTTCCCACTCCGGCCTCGAGCCCGCGCAGGCGACAACGACCGCCGCCGCCAAACCCTCTTCGTGACAAGTTGTCACAAGGTTCGGTTGGAGCTGCGACCAGGCGGCGGCCTCAGTGAGGGCCAGCTCGAGCCCGCCGTCCGAGACGTCGTGCGCGAGCGAGAACCGGTGCGCGTTCTGCCAGACGAACCGTACGAGCGCCGCCGCCTCGCCGCGCAGCAGGTAGATCGCATCGCCGCGCCGCCACCGCGACGGGATCCTCGTCACGTCGCGGACGAGCCCGACACAGCCGATGACGGGCGTCGGCGGGATCGGTTGCCCACCGGTCTCGTTGTAGAGCGACACGTTGCCGGAGACGACGGGGATTCCGAGCTCGTTCGCGGCCGCGGCGATTCCGTCGATCGCCTCCGCCAGCTCCCAGCCGATCTCCGGCTTCTCCGGATTGCCGAAGTTGTGGCAGTCGGTGAGCGCCAGCGGCTCGCCGCCGGCGCACGCGATGTTGAGCGCGGCGTCCATCACGGCGCCCCAGCCGGCGCGAAACGGGTCGCGCTCGCCGAGCCGCGGTCCGTCGAGCGAGATCGCGATCCCGCGGCTGCCGTCGACGCGCAGCACGGCGGCGTCGAGCCCTGGCCGGCGGACGGTGCGCGAGCCGACGAGCTGGTCGTACTGCTCGCAGATCCACGTCTTCGGCTCGTGGTTGATCGGATCGACCGGCGCGGGCTCGACGACACGAGGGGCGCGATCGACCTCGTAGCGCGGGCACTCGTCGGTGAGCAGCGCAGCCGGTATCGCGCCGACGAGGTCGCCGTCGCAGAACGCGCGCAGCTCGCCCGTGTCGGTCACCTCTCCGATCACCGTGCACGGCAGCTCCCACCGCTCGCAGACCGCGCGCACGTCGTCGACGCACTCGGGCGCGACGACCGCGACCATTCGCTCCTGCGACTCCGAGATCATGATCTCCCACGGCTCGAGGTCGGCTTCGCGGAGGGGCACGCGGTCGAGGTGGACGTCGACCCCGACCTCGCGCGCCATCTCCGACAGCGAGGACGCGAGGCCGGCAGCGCCGCAGTCCTGCAGCGAGAGCACCAGGTCGCGCTCGACGAGCTCGAGCGAGACCTCGATCAGCGCCTTGCCGCGGAACGGGTCGCCGATCTGCACCGACGGCCGCTTCTCGTCCGAGCCCTCCAGATCCTGGCTCGCGAGCACCGACGCGCCGCCGATGCCGTCGCGGCCGGTGAACGCGCCGTAGAGGACGAGGGCATTCCCGGTGCCGGCGGCGCGTGCGCTGAGGACGCGCTCGGTCGGCAGCAGGCCGACGCACATCGCGTTCACGAGCGGGTTCGAGGCGTATGCCTCGTCGAAGACGGTCTCGCCGCCGACGTTCGCTATGCCAACGCAGTTGCCGTAATGGGCGATACCGGCGACCGCACGCTTGAAGTGCCAGTCGGGCGAGCCGAAGCGCAGCCCGTCGAGGAGGGCGATCGGCCGCGCGCCCATTGCGACGATGTCGCGGAGGATCCCGCCGATTCCGGTCGCCGCGCCCTGGAACGGCTCGACCGCGCTCGGGTGGTTGTGGCTCTCGACCTTGAACGCCACCGCCACGCCGTGTCCGAGGTCGATCACGCCCGCGTTCTCGCCGGGGCCTTGGAGCACGCGTTCGCCGGTTGAAGGCAGACGCCGGAGCAGCGGAGCCGAGTGCTTGTAGCCGCAGTGCTCCGACCACAGCAGCGAAAAGACGGCGAGCTCGAAGTCGTTCGGCCCGCGCCCGAGCAGGTCGCGGATTCGATCGAACTCCCAGTCGGTGAGACCGAGGGCGCGGTGGAGCGGTTGCGGCTGCGCGACCGAGCTCAGGAGGCCATCGTACCGGCGGGTCCCGACGGCCCCCTCCTCAGCGGCCGACGCGGACACTGAGCCGTGCGCCCGAGCAGCGGTCGTAGGACTGGCCGAAGTTGGCGACGCGGATCGTCCACGTTCCGGTCACCGTCGGCCGGAAGGCGCCGCGGTAGACGTTCCCTCGCCGGGCGAGCCGCACGGGGATCCGCTGCACCGATTCCGCAGGCGCGACCGCCTCGACCCGAAACGGCTAGCGGACGCGCCACGGGGGCCGGCCGATGAGGCATTGCCGGCCGGAGCGAGGAACGAATATCCGCAGCTCAATTGTCGCGAGCCGGCCGACTCGCGGCTGCGTCGGATCGACGTGCAGCGAGACCGAGAGCGCCGCGGTTGCGGCGGCGGGGGCAGATAACGCGATTGCCGCGGCCGCCGCGGCCCCGGCGCCTCGGCCGCAGGGAGGCGGTCTGAACACCGTCAACACGGGCACCCACCTCCCTCCCCGATGGCTCGAGCCTATCTCCGCGCCGGCGTGCGCAGCCAGTGTCCCGGCGTGCCGATTCCGCGCCGATTCGTCCACAGCCGCCGTACGCTCTCGCGATGATCGTCCGTTTCTGCTCGGCCTGCGGTGCCGAGCTGCCCCGGCAGCCGCCGGTCGTGTGCGCCGCGTGCGGCGCCGAACACTGGCGGAACGCGAAGCCGTGCGCGAACGCCGTCGTCTCGCGGCCGGACGGGCGGATCCTCCTCACCCGCCGGGCGTACGCGCCATGGCGCGACCGCTGGTGCGCTCCCGGAGGCTTCTGCGGCCACGACGAGCGCCCGGAGGATGCCGCGGTGCGCGAGACCCTGGAGGAGACGGGGCTGCGCATCCGCCTCACCGGCCTCCTCGGCATCTGGCTCGACGCGTACGCGGACGACACTCGTGACCCGGGCGCGGATTGGATCAGCGTCGCGTACTTCGCCGCCGAGGCGATCGGCGAGGAGGGCGAGCACGATCCCGCCGAGGTCGCCGAGCAGCGCTGGTTCGACCCTGACGAGCTACCCGACGAGCTCGCGCCGCCCGGCACCCTCCGGTCGGTGCTCGGCATGTGGGAAGCGCGCGCGGCCGGCGCGCGTTGACGTCTCACGTGAGCGGATCGCCGGCCGTTACAGCAGCGTGAGCCGTCGCCACGCGGTCATGCTCGTCGCCCTCGCGGCGATCTGGGGCGCGTCGTTCATGTTCATCAAGGTCGCCGTCCGCGAGGTCGAGCCGATTGCGCTCGTGTGGCTGCGGATCACACTCGCCGCCGCCGTTCTGGTGCCCGTCGCCGTCGCGACCGTCGGGTGGAGCCGCGTGGCGGCGGAGACGCGCGCCGCGGCAGGGCGGCTGACCCTGATGGGCGTCGTCAACTCGGCGATCCCCTTCACGCTGCTCGCGTGGGCGGAGACGCGGATCGACTCCGTCCTCGCCGCAATCCTGCAGGCGGCGGCCCCGCTCTTCACGGCGTTGATCTCGATGCGGTTCGGGGACGACCGCGTCACCGGGTCGCGGCTCGTCGGCGTCTTCGTCGGCTTCGTCGGAGTCGCACTGCTCCTCGGCGCCCCGGGCGGAGGCGACTTCGTCGCCGCGCTCGCGGTCGTCGGCACCGCACTCTGCTACGCGTCCGCCGGCGTCTTCGGCGCCCACACGCTGCGCGACACGCACCCGTTCGTCGTCGGGGCGGGGTCGATGGCGATCGCGTCGCTGCTCACGGCGCCGTTCGGCCTCGCTGCGCTGCCGGACGCGGTGCCCGGATGGAAGGAGACGGGGTCGGTGCTCCTTCTCGGCCTGGTCGGCACCGGGATCGCGTACATGTTCTTCTTCGCGATCCTCCGCGGTGCGGGCGCCTCGCGCTCGATCCTCGTCACGTACCTCGTCCCGTCGGCGGCGCTCGCGTACGGCGTCGTCCTCCTCGACGAACCGGTGCGCGCATCTGCGGTCGCCGGTCTCGCGCTGATCCTCGGCGGTGTCGCGCTTGGCGCCCGGCGGGGACGGGTAGCCTCGGCGGCGTGACCCGCGTCAAGGTCGCTGACCGCGAGCTGCAGTCGTGATCGCGATCCGCCGCGCGACGCCCGACGACGCCGACTTCGTCGTCGACCTCCTGAACCACGACGAGGTCGACCCGTTCCTCGGCCCGCGCCGCCCGCGCGACCGCGCGGGCGTGCTGGACGAGATCGAGCGCTCGCAGCGCGAGCCCGACTCCTTCGGCCGGATGATCATCGAGGTCGACGGGGAGCGCGCCGGCACGATGGGGTTCCACCAGGTTAGCGAGCAGAATCGCATCGCGCACCTGGAGGTGCTCGCCGTGCACCCGTCGTTTCGCGGACGCCGCGTCGCGGACGAAGCCGCGCGGGCCTTCCAGCGCTACCTCATCTTCGAGCTCGGCTATCACCGCCTCGAGCTCGCGGTCTACGGGTTCAACGAGCGCGCGATTGCGCACACGGAGCGCGCGGGCTTCGTGCGCGAGGGCGTGAAGCGGAAGGCGTACCTGCGCCACGGCGACTGGCAGGACGCGGTGCAGTTCGGCCTCGTCCGCGAGGACCTGGAGTAGGCTCGCGGCATGACCAAGTACCTGCACACCATGTACCGCATCACCGATCCCGAGAAGAGCCGCGCGTTCTACGAGGCCCTTGGCCTCGAGTTCCGCCGCGACATGGACATCGTCCGGAACGGCGAGAAGGAGGCCACCAACTACTTCTTCGGTGTCCCCGGCCAGGAGGAGGAGCTCGAGCTGACGTTCAACCACGACGGCCGCACGTACGACCTCGGTAGCGGCTACGGCCACGTCGCGCTCGCGGTCGACGACCTCGGCGAGACGCTCGAGCGTCTGAAGGAGCAGGGCATCGAGGCCGAGCGCGAGCCGTATCGCGTCCGCGAAGGCGGCTCGTTGCTCTGCTTCGTGCGCGACCCGGACGGCTACCGGATCGAATTGATCGACCGGTCGGGGCGCTAGCGCCGCACCGGTCCCGTTACGACGCCGGCACCGGGTAGCCGCTCGGGTCTCACATCGCTCTCGGCGCGGCTGCGAGTTCAGCGGCGAGTCGCTCGACGGTGTCCCGCCAACCCGTCCGGATGTGGCCGAACCACCCGTCGGGCATGCCGTCGGCCGAGAAGGTCGCCGGTAGCTCCACGTGAACGGTCATCTCGGTGCGCCCGCGGACTCGAGCCAGCGTCACGGTGACGAGCGGGCTGTCGTCGAGCCGGGCGGGGTCGAGCTCCGGCCAGCCGCCGGCTGCTCCCCAGGAGAACACGAGCTTCTCGTCGGGCAGACGCCGCCGACGCGAAGGTCGAGTTCGATCGGCTCGGTCGGTACCGGGTACTCGGCGTTGTAGAACCACTCGAGGTGGTCGGGATCGGTCCAGGCCCGGAACACCTCCGCAGGAGGCCCATCGAGCGTCCAGGTGAGGGTGAATTCGCGCCGTGCCCGCTCGCTGTTCGTCATCGATCCTCCCGTCTCGGTTTCTTCGCCAACTGCTGTTCGAGGCGAGCGAAGCGCGCCTCGAAGAAGTCGCGGTAGGGCGCCATCCACTCGTCCGCCTCGACGAGCGGTGCTGCGTCGAGGCGGCACGGGCGCTACTGCGCCGACCTGCCCTTCACTACGAGCCCGGCCCGCTCGAGTACCTTCAGATGGCGTGACACAGCGCCGGCGCAGGCCGCGTTCCGGGTCTCAGTCGCGGAGTGACGGAAGATGGATCAGCCCGGCGTCCGTCGGGCGGAAGCCGCACGCGTCGAAGTAGAACGGTGCCAGGTCGGCCTCGAAGTCGACGTGTAGCCACTCGCATCCTGCGGCCTTGGCGTGCTGCGCTGCGAAGTGGACGATCCGCGTTCCTATGCCCTTGCGTTGGTGAGCGCCGTGCGTCTTCGTGTCGATGACGAAGGCGTGGTCTGAACCGTCCGATACGACGTTGACGAAGCCGACGAGTCGGCCGCCGGCGTCGCGGGCAGCAACCCAGCCCAGACTGTGTGGACGGATTCGATCCCACCAGCCGACCTCGGCGTTTCCGCCGTGGGCGTGGACGAGTTCAACCATCTCCGCGTCCGTCAACGGGCCACGCCAGCGGTACGTGACGCCCTCGGAGCTGAACTCTGGTCGAAGAGCGGGCGAAGCCAACAACGATCAGAGTATCCAGCTCCGTCCGTCCCTCATCTGCCGACAACGCCTGCGACATAGACTCCGCCGGTGAGTCCCGTCCTCCGCGTCACGCTGCGAATCCTCGGGCTCGGCGCGCTCGTCGCCGGCGGGCTCGCCGTTGCGCTCCTGGCGCTCATCGCAGCGCTCCTGCTCGGTCCCCTTCTCTTCTGGATCGCGTGGAACGTGCTCGACTTCGCATCCGCGGTGGGCCTCCCGGAATTGGGTTTCTGGGGCATCGTTCTCGCGACGGTGTTCCTCGTTGCAGGGTGGTTCGGCAAAGTCCTGATCGCGGCCATCGTCTTCCTCATCGATCCCTCCTGGTTCCATGGTGCTGCCGAAGTTCGTTGGCCCGAGCCGACATTCCGCAACTTCGTCGCCGTCGCACTGCTCTCTCTGCTCGCGGCGCGTCCCCACTCGCACGCCCAGAAGCGAACCGCTCGCACGTAGGTCAGCGCGGATGCCGTCGGAGTTCGCTATGCGTCGCGTAACGGCGGAGACCCGACCGGTCGTCGAGCGCCTGTGGCAGCTCTATCGGCACGATCTCTCGGAGTTCCGGGGGACGCATGGGCAATCGGGGTTCCGCGGGACGCTCCCTGACGAAGCGGGGAAGTTCCACGTCCGGACGCTCTTGCCGTTCTTCGACGACAATGCGGATCGAGCCGCGTACGTGTTCTATAGCGGCCCGAGCCCGGTTGGATTCGCATTCGTCAGTCACCTGACGTCTCAGGTGCGACTGATGTCCGAGTTCTTCATCGTTCGCGGCCTGCGCAGACACGGCGTTGGCCGTGCTGCCGTCGACGAGCTCTTCGCGCGTCATCCAGGAGAGTGGGAGATCCCATTTCAGGAGCACAATGTCGCCGCCGCCCGATTCTGGCGGCGTGTGGCGGCCGGCGTGGCCGGCGACAACGTTCGCGAGGAGCGTCGGCCGGTCCCCGACAAGCCGGACGTTCCCCCCGACGTCTGGATCACGTTCACCGTCGGTTAGGCAGCGCATACCACGTCAGGCCGTGTTCTTCGCGTTCGAGCAAGAAGCCTGCATTTTCCAACGCGCGACGTGACGCAACGTTGTCGGCACGAACCTCTCTCGCGACCACCTGTTCGACCCGGGGCTGCGCCAGCAGCCAACCCGAGAGCGCGCCCACCACCTCGTTGCCGTAGCCGCGCCCGCGATGCTCCGCCGCCAGGCCGTAACCGATCTCGATCCGGCCTGCGTCATCGAGCCCGCCGACCGTTCCGCATTCACCGATGACGACATCCCTGAGCATGACGAGCCAGACCAGTGATCCGCTACCCGGAGTCGTCGCCATCCGGATCGCATCGAGGGTGTCGTCGTGCGGCCAACCTTCGGCCCTCGTGACGACCGAGAGATCCCCGACGAGAACGGCGCGGGCAACCGTCTCATCCAGAGGTGCGAGGACAAGCCGCTTCGTCGCGATCGTTGTCGGTCGCAGCACGTCGAGCATGATGCACCGATGCAGATCTTTCTCGAAACCGAGCGCTTGGTGTTGCGACGGTTCACCGAGGACGACGTCGACAACCTCGTCGAGCTCGACAGCGATCCGGACGTGATGCGCTTCATCAACGGCGGTCGACCGACGCCGCGCGACGAGATCGAGAACGAGGTTCTGCCGACGTTCCTCGACTACTACGAGCGCTTCGCGGGGTACGGCTTCTGGGCTGCGGTGGAGAAGTCGACCGAGCGATTCGTGGGTTGGTTCCATTTGCGACCGGCGGCAGGTGCCCGTCCCGACGAGGTCGAGCTCGGCTACCGGCTGCGCGGATCGGCCTGGGGGAATGGTTATGCCACCGAAGGCTCACGGGCACTGATCCACAAAGGCTTCGCCGAGCTCGGCGTTCAACGCGTGGTCGCATCCACGATGGTCGTGAACGTCGCGTCGCGACGCGTCATGGAGAAAGCAGGCCTGAAGTTCGTGCGCACGTTTCACCAGCCGTGGCCCGACTCGATCGAGGGCGAGGAGGAAGGCGACGTCGAATACGCGCTCGTCAGATCGGAGTGGGAGCAGCCGAACACCTAGAGAGACGACCAGAGCCAGAGTCGCCGGCCACGCTCGCGTGCCTCGCGGGCGAGCGCGCTCAGACCGCTGAGTGTCTCGTACGCGTCGTCGACGGACACGAGATCGAGTCGAAGCTCGGCGGTCGCGGCCCACCGTTTCGCGACCTCGCGGAGGTCGTCGGCCGACGCGACCGCGTCGCGCACGGCGTCGGGAACCGCAGCGACGCCGACTTCGCCGTTCTCGGTCCCGCGCGACGGTTCGGTCTGCTCGATGAGGTCGTCGTAGGTGCCCGCTCCGAGGATCTCTCCGAGCGTTGCGATGTTGACGTCGGACACGAAGTTCGCCTCGACGGCCGCGAAGCGCCCGTCCGGTCCGTCCTCGACCAGGGTTTGGTCGATCTCGTCCTCGCGGGCGCCGAAGACTTCAACGAGCACGTCGTCTCCGTTCCCTCGTTGCACGTGGCTCGAACGCGGGAACGTCAGGCGTGGCCGCGTGCAAGCGCGGGTCCGCGCGCGAGCTCGCCGACCGCGACCTCGACGGTTGCGTCGCAGAAGGGATCTCCGCACTCGCACAGGAAGGCGCGGACGGCCGCGTCGGCGTCGCCGGCCGCCCACGGGCGCGCGAAGTACCCGCGCACCTGCGCCACCACCGCTTCGTTGGCCTCGCGCAGCAACGCGCGGCGCTCGGCGACGGTCTCGACGCGCGGGCCCTCGGCCAGCGCCTCCGAGAATCGCTCCTCGACGACGGCGACCGTCTCGTCGATCCCTCGCGACTCGTCCACCGGCAGGACCGGGGCGTCGTGCTCGCCCGCCTCTCGCCGGATCGTTGCCGTGAGCGCGAGGTACAGCTCGCGAGGCCCCGGTGGAAGATCTCGTTCCTCCAGTTGCGCGCGCTGGAACTCGGGCGTCGGCATGAGCCACACGGCCCGGGAGCGGTCGGCGATCCCCGACGAGACGACGGCGGGCGAGACGGTGGAGCCTTCCGCGACGATCAGCGGCGACGTCGGCAGCCGCCGGAGGTCGTCGACGATCATCTGCCCGCGTTCTGCGTGGAGCGACATCTCGAGCATCTCGGCCGGCGTCGCCGTCACCCAGCGCTCGTGCGGCGTCATCGCCTCCCACCGCTGCGCGGCCGGATGGCCGTCGCGGAGCGCCCGGTCGCGGTGCTCCCACGTCCGAGTGTCGGCGTTGTACCAGCGGAGTCCGTGGCGGCGTGCCATCCGCGTCGCGATCGTCGTCTTGCCCGAGCCTGGCGGCCCGCCGATCCAGAGCACGTGCCTCATCCGGCGCGCGCCGTCATGAGCGGCTGGGGAAAGCCGGTTGCGTCCGCCTCGTGCCACGTCATGTCGGTGTAGCCCGCATCGTCGGCGGCTCGCGCGAGCACCGCACGCGGAAGCGCGCGGTACCGCGTCTGATGGTGAGCGACCGTCCACCCGTCGACGGCGTCGGTCAGCACGAACAGGTGCACCGTGTGGAACGGGCCGTCGGCATCCCAGTCGTGGAGCCGGACGATCAGGCGGCGCGGGGGTCCCGTCACCACTTGCGGCGGCGCGACCGCCGGCCGCTCGATCAGCGCCCGGTCGTAGTCGCGGATGCCGATCACCAGGAGGCCGTTCGGCCTGAGCTTCGACCTCATCGCCGCGAGCGCCCTGGAGAGGTCGGCGTCGTCGAGCAGGTGCGGCAGCGCGTTGTCGCACGAGATCACGACGTCGAACGTCCCATCGACCTTGTCGAGCTCGCGGAAGTCGGCCACGCCGAACGTGACGCGCGCCCCCAGCCGGGAGGCCTCGGCACGGGCACGCTCGATCGAGCGCCCGCTGATGTCGGTACCGGACACGCGGTACTCGCGGCGCGCGAGCCCGATCGCCTGCGTGCCGATCCCGCACGAGCAGTCGAGCACGTCGGCCGCTCCTCCGTGCAACGCGCGGATCAGCCGGTCGAGCGCGGCGCCTTGCTCCTCGACCGCGACGTCCCAGTCGTCGCCGTAGACGAGGTGATACTTCGGTGCGAGCCCGTCGTAGAAGTCGCCAACCGACACCGGTGAAAGCTAACGTGACGAACCGTGACGCCTCGCCGCTGTCGCCCGGTCACGCGGTACCTCGCCTACGGCCTCGCCGGGTGGATGATCGATTCGCTCTTCGTCGCGATCCAGACCGGAAGGCGACTACCGAGCAGTCTCGTCAACGTGCCGGTCTACGGGCTCGCACAGCCGCTCTTCGAGCCCGTGCACAACCGGCTCAGACGGCGCCCCGTCGCGCTCCGCGGCGCGGCCTACGGCGCGGGCATTCTCGGCGTCGAGTTCGCGAGCGGCCGGCTTCTGCGCCGGTTCGTCGGCCACGCCCCGTGGGACTACGGTCGCGCCCGTTTCGCCGTCGACGGGCTCATCCGGCTCGACTACCTGCCGCTATGGGCGGCGTTCGGGCTCGGCCTCGAGCGCTTGCACGACCTGCTCGTGAGCCGCTGACCGATTGGCGGCGCCGGTGTGAGCGAGCTCCTCGTCGACTCCCCGCTCGTGGACGCGTTCGTCGCGCACGTGCGCGAGGTCGTCGCGCTCCCGCTCGCGCCCGCCGACGCCTGCGAGCTGATCCGGCCTCGCTTCGCCGAGTTGCTGGCCGCCGACGGCTGGCTGCCGGACGGCTTCCAGGAGCCGGCGGAGGAGAGCGGGATGGGGGGCGGCATCGCCCAGTGGCTGCTCTACCGCGAGGGTGACGGTTCGCTGTCGCTCTTCAGTCTGGTCGTCCCCGCCGGCGCGGAAACCCCGGTGCACGACCACCTCGCGTGGGGTCTCGTCGGTCTGTACCGCGGCACGCAGGAGGAGGAGATCTACGCGCTGCGCGGGAAGGAGCTCGCGCTCGAGGAACGCCGCGCGCTCGCGCCCGGTGACTTCTACGCGCTCGTTCCGCCGGAGGACGACATCCACCGCGTCCGGACGACGTCGGCGGAGAGCTCCGTCTCGATTCACCTCCTCACGAACGACACCGGCTGCGTCTGGCGGCACACCTACGATCCGGGGACCGGCGAGGTCGCGCCGTTCCGCTCCGGTTACATCAACGTCGCCTGCGGCGACGCCTAGGGCGACCGTACGAGGTACGCAGCGCGACCCAGTTGGCCCGACGCCCAGCAGGCGTCCGGGCCCGCGCAGTCGACCGTGTCGAAGCTGCCGCTGTCGAAGCCCTGCCAGCTCTGCCCCGCGTCCTGGCTCACGTCGCTCCCCGTCGGGCCGACGGCGACGGCATCGCTGCCGTTCACCCACGCGGCTCCGGAGCGGTACTGGTCGGGCGCGTCCGCGACGAGCTGCCAGCTCGTCCCCCCGTTGGCGGTCAGTGCGAGCGCGTCGGGCGACAGCGCGGGGGAGAGGAAGTCGCCGCCGACGGCAAGCCCGTACTGCTCGCCGCGAAACGCCAGCGCGAAGATTCCGGCCGACGGGCTGCTGCGGATCGGCGTCGCCGCCACGGTCCAGCTGTCGCCCCGGTCGTCGGAGCGGAAGACCCGTGCCTGGGCTCCGCCGCCGGTGCCGAACCACGCGCGATGCCCGTGGTCGCTGACGAGGCACTGGCCGCTCGCCGCGAAGGCGAACTCGCCGGGCAGCGCCGGCGGCATGTCGGCGTCGACGACGTGCCAGCTCCACCCGCCGTCGTCGGTGGCAATGAGCCGGAAGCGGCCGTTGACGGGATCCGAGAGCGCGAGCCCGCGGCGATCGTCGAAGAACGTCATGCAATCGTAGAACGCCTGCGGCTCGGCGTTCACGAACGTGAGCGTCCAGTGGCTGCCGCCGTCGGCCGTGACGTAGACGCGGGAGTCGCTGCCCTCGCCGATCGAGAGAATCACGGCGCGGTCGGCGTCGAACGCCTCGATGTCGCGGAACTGCAGGTTCGTCGTGCCCGGAGGGCCCACCTGCTGCCACGTTGCGCCGCGATTGAGCGTCCGGAGGACCGTGCCCTGGCTGCCGCTCGTCCACGCCACCTCGGCGCTCACGGCCGACACGCCGCGAAGCCGCGCCTCGGAGCCGGTCGGCGTCAGGTGCCACGCATAGCCCGGTCCGCCGGACGCCGCGAATGCCGTGCCGGTGACGACGGCTGCGGCGAGGCCGGCGACGAGCGCGATTCGCTTCGGCACGGTGCGAACCTACCCGGCTGCGCGCCGCCGGGCAGCTCAGTACCGGGGCGCATCTAGATCACGACGAGCGGCGGGCTCGTCAGGCTGCCGGCGACGAGGCGCACCCGCGCGCCGCGCGGGAGGTCGGCGGTGAAGAGGAAGAACGCGCCGCGGCCGGCGGGACGCGCCGGGCCGACGTCACGCCATGGGCCCCCCGTCGATCGCTGGATGCGGTAGGTCCCGACGGCGCCGGGCGCGCGGATCTGGCCCCACAGCGTCGTACGCGTGCCGCGGCGCGACACCTCGGCGAGCGGAAGCTGAAACGCGGTCAACGCGGGCTTCGGCGCCCCGCTCAGGCGGACGAGGCCGCTCTGGAAGCGCGCGAGGTCAGGCTCGTCGCGGTAAAGGAACTGGATCAGCATGTCGACGCGCGGCGTTTTGTACGCCTGGTATCCGGCGTCGCCGATGTAACGCGCCTGGAGCGCGGGTGGGACGCCGAGCAGCCGGTCGGGCGGGTTCGTCTGGTAGCCGTATTCGGTCAGCCAGATCCGCGCGCCGCCGAAGCTTCGCGACACCTCGGCGACGAGCCGCCCCAGCGTCGCCATCGAGATCGTGTCGCAGTGGCCGCACCCGCCGGCACGCGGCGACTCGCGCTTCGGGTTCAGCGGGTACGGGTTGTGCGCGTACGCGTCGAGGCGTGCGTGCGCGGCGCGCATGCCGCGGAGCCATGCGATCGGCGAGACGCCGCCGGTGGCGCCGCGTGGCGCGGTCACGCCCCCGCCGACCCGCACGCCCGCGATGCGCGAGTGCAACGCCGCGTACGCCGGATTGAGGAGGCGCGTCACATAGACGGCGGCCGTCGTCGGGATCAGCCAGCGGCGTTGGTTCGGCTCGTTCCACACCAGCCACCGCTTCACCCACGGGTAGTGCGTCGCCGCGGCCGCTGCGAAGTCGCCGAAGGTCCGCGCGTTCGTCGGTGCGACGTTCGTCGCGCGCCCGCCGTTTGCCCACGCCGGCGTCCCGACGAGACCCAGGACCACTGCTATCCCGTGCGCACGCAGACCGTTCACGACGGGATCGTCGTCCGTCCACGTGTACGCCGGATCGTCGTCGCTCGTCGGGGCCGCGGGGCGTTGAGTTGCGATCCGGTCCCACCGGAGGTTGTAGCGCACCACCTCGACTCCCAGCTCATCGAGCTTCGAGAGCCGGTCCTCGAGCGCGCCCGGTCCGTCGCGAAGCCACGCGTCGTCGTGCAGCCCGTACTGGATGCCCGGCGCGGCGAGCGCCGTCTGCGGAGAGGCCGCAGCAACCAGCGCGGTCAGCGCCGCGCACGACGCGACGAGGGTCCTGAGTCGATGGCGAAAGCACATTCGTCACACGTGGACGAAGACGCCGTCTTCGAAACATGGGGACGAGTTGTCACACATTCGTTGCGAAGGCGTTCACCACGCGTCACACCTTCCTCGCTACCGTCGAACCATGGCGAGAAAGACTGCGACTCCATGGGGACCGGCGACGCTCGTGGAAGAGGCCAAGCTGCCGCAGCGCGCGGGCGACAAGCAATTCGCGTCGGTCGTCCAGCTGCTCGAGATCGACGGCGGTGAGCGGCTTCTTCGCTTCGCGTACTCGACGGGCGGCGCGACCCGGCGCGGCCCCGTCACGATCCGCGTCGGCGACGTCGGCAAGCTCCGGCGTGCCCTCGCCCGGCGGCCGCAGCTCGCCGAGATCCTCGGCCGTTTGGTGGGTGACGCCTAGACGGGAACCGCACTCGACAATCGAGCAGCGTCGACCAGCGAGCCGAGCACGAGCGCGCCGTCGGTCGAGCCGAGCAGCGGATCGACCGCGTGCTCCGGATGCGGCATGAGGCCGAAGACGTTTCCGTCGGCGTTCGCGACGCCGGCGACGTCGGCGACCGCGCCGTTCGGGTTCTCGCCCGGGGCATAGCGCAGGACGATCCGGCCGCTCGCCTCGAGCTCGGCGAGCAGCTCGTCGTCGGCGAACCAGCACCCTTCGCCGTGCTTGACGGGGATCGTGAGCGTTCCCGCGGTGTGACACCGCGACGTGAACGGCAGATCCTCGCGCTCCACGCGCAGGGCGACGTCGCGGCAAACGAACGAGAGCGACTCGTTCGGGCGCAGCGTGCCCGGGAGGAGGCCGGCCTCGGTCAGGATCTGGAACCCGTTGCAGATCCCGAGGACGAGGCCGCCGTCGGCGGCGAACGCCGCGACGGCGCGCATCACCGGCGAGAACCTCGCGATCGCGCCGCAGCGCAGGTAGTCCCCGTAGGAGAATCCACCGGGGAGCACGACCGCTGTGGTCCGGTTCGGGAGGTCGGCCTCGTCGTGCCAGACGCGCACGGCGTCCGCGCCGAGGCCGCCGAGCGCGAGCTGGGCGTCGCGGTCGTCATTCGAGCCCGGGAACACGACGACGGCGATCCGGGGCCGGTGGCCGGCCGCGTCGGTCACGTGTCCTCCGCGAGCTCGATCTCGTAGCTCTCGATCAGAGGGTTCGCGAGCAGCTGCTCGCACATCCGTTCGATCTGAGCGCGGGCATCGGCGGCATCGGAGGCGTCGACCTCGAGGTCGACGAGCCGACCCACGCGCGCCTCGTCGACCGCGAACCCGAGATGTCGAAGCGAGCTCTCGACCGCCTGCCCCTGCGGGTCCAGGATCCCTGCCTTCGGGCGCACGAGGACGGTCGCCCTCATCGCAGCACGACCTCCGGGTCGGCGAGGTAGTCGTCGAACGCGATGCCGGTCAGGCGCTCGAACGCCTCGACGTACCGTGCCCGCGTGCCGGCGACGACGTCGTCCGGCAGCTCCGGGCCCGGGTAGGTCTTGTCCCAGCCGAGCGTCTCGCAGTAGTCGCGCGCGAACTGCTTGTCGTACGACGGTTGCGAGCCGCCCGGCGCGTACTCGTCGGCCGGCCAGAACCGCGACGAATCGGGCGTGAACGCCTCGTCGGCGAGGACGAGTCGGCCGCTCCCGTCGAGACCGAACTCGAGCTTCGTGTCGGCGAGGATGATTCCGTTTGCGCGCGCATGCTCCGACGCCTGGCGGTACAGCTCGAGCGCGACGGTCTCGACCTCGTCGAACCGGGCTTCGCCCACGAGCGCGACGGCCGCGGCGCGATCGATGTTCTCGTCGTGCCCGGTCTTCGCCTTCGTCGACGGCGTGAAGAGCGGCTCCGGAAGCTGCTGCGACTCGACGAGACCGTCCGGCAGGCGGTGGCCGCTGACCGCGCCGGTCGCGATGTAGTCCTTCCACCCCGACCCGGAGAGGTACCCGCGGACGACGCATTCGACCGGCAGCATGTCGAGGCGCCGGCACTCGGTAGTGCGGCCGTCGTCCCGAAGCGCGAGCAGATGGTTCGGCACGAGGTCGCGTGTCCGCGCGAACCAGAAAGCCGACAGGCCGGTGAGGACGCGTCCCTTGTCGGGGATCTCGGTCGGAAGCACGACGTCGAACGTCGAGATGCGGTCGCTGGCGACGAGCAGCAGGCGGTCGTCGTCGAGGGCGTACAACTCGCGGACCTTGCCGCTGCCGACGTGGAGTGCCGCGTCAGGCATGAACGGGTTCCTCCTTCCGGACGATGGAGCGCAGGCGGTCGAAGACGGTGTCGACGTGCGCGACGGTCGCCGCGAGATCGAAGACGGCGTCGAGGGCCGCCTCGTCGAGGCGCGCCGTGATCTCGGCCTCGGCGCGGACGAGCTCGCGAAAGTCGCGCTCCTCGTCCCATGCGCTCATGGCGTTGCGCTGCACGAGCCGGTACGCCTCGCCGCGATCGAGGCCCGACTCGACCAGCGCGAGCAGGAGCCGGTGCGAGAAGACGAGGCCGTGCGACGCTTCGAGGTTGCGGAGCATTCGCTCCGGATACACCACGAGCCCGTCGACGATCCACGCGAAACGGTCGAGCATGTAGTCCAGCGCGAGAAACGCGTCGGGAACGACGATGCGCTCGGCCGACGAGTGCGAGATGTCCCGCTCGTGCCAGAGCGGAACGTTCTCGAACCCGACGAGCGCGCCCGCGCGCACGACGCGCGCGAGGCCGCTGATCCGTTCCGCAACCTTCGGGTTGCGCTTGTGTGGCATTGCGGACGAACCCTTCATCCCCGCCGCGAACGGCTCTTCGACCTCGCGCACCTCGGTCCGCGCCAGGTGGCGGATCTCGGTCGCGAAGCGGTCGAGCGACGTCGCGCAGAGCGCGAGCGCCGCGAGCAGCTCCGCGTGGCGGTCGCGTGCGATCACCTGCGTCGAGACCGGATCCGGCTCGAGGCCGAGGCGCTCGCACGCGACGCGCTCGACCGCCGGTTCGACAGCGGCGTAGGTCCCGACGGTTCCGGACAGTTGTCCGACGCGGTTCGCCTCGAGCGCCCGCGCGACGCGCCCGCGCGCCCGGTCGAGCTCGAACGCCCACCCCGCGAGCTTCCACCCGAACGTCGTCGGCTCGGCGTGGATGCCGTGCGAGCGGCCGACGCAGATCGTCGTGCGGTGCTCCTCGGCGCGCCGAACGACGGCAACGAGCGCGCGCTCGATCCCTTTGAGGATGAGCCCGCCTGCGTCGCGGATCTGGAGCGCGAGCGCCGTGTCGACCACGTCGGACGACGTGAGCCCGTGGTGGACCCACCGGCCCTCGGGGCCGAGCTGCTCTGCGACGGCGTCGACGAACGCCGCGGTGTCGTGGTCCGTCGTCCGCTCGATCTCCGCGACGCGCTCGGGCGTCGGCGTCTGCGCGCGGGCGCGGATCGTCGCAACGTCTTCGGCCGGAATCGCGCCGACCTCCGCCCAGCCGTCCAGCGCGGCGAGCTCGACCTCGAGCCACCGCGCGAGCCTTCCCTCGTCCGACCAGATCCGGCTCATCTCCGGCCGGGAGTAGCGCGCGATCACCTGTGCCAGTCTAGAGGCGCCTCAGGCCGTCATCCGCAGACGATCTTCGCGACCTCGACGTAGACCTCGCGGCAGCGCTCGACCGCCGTGAGATCGACCCACTCCACCACGGCGTGTGCACCCTCGCCGCGCGGCCCGAAGAGGACCGTCGGAATCCCCGCGGCCGCGATCAGCGCGGAGTCCGCCCAGAATGGAACGCCGACGACCTCCGGCTCTCCTGCCGCGGAGGCGACGGCCGCCACGAGCTCGTCCGCCGCGTCGATCTCGAACGGCTCGCGCGAGAAGAGCATGCGCACGTCCGCCTGGAGCCCCGGATCGGCGCGCTGGGCGCGCTCGACGGCGTCGCGCACCTCGCGCTCGACGTCTGCGGGCGATTCGCCGGGGATCGTGCGCCGCTCGCCGGTCACGACACAGCGCTCGGGATAGCTCGAGTACTCCTGGCCGCCTTCGATCAACGACGCATGGAGCGATCCGGGTCCGAGCAATGCGTGTCGCCCGCCGCTCTGCACGCGCGCGTCCAGCGCCTCCAGCTCGACGAGGACGCGGCCCATCTTCGCGATCGCGTCGACGCCGAGGTCGGGCCGCGAACCGTGTGCGGCACGCCCGCGCGTCTCGATCTCGAAGCCGGCGAACCCCCTGTGAGCGACCGCGACGCGCAGCTCCGTTGGCTCGCAGACGATCGCGCCGTCGGCGCGCACGTGCTCCAGGATCGCGGAGGTGCCGAGCGACGCCACCTCTTCGTCCGCGACCGCGGTCACAATCACGTCGCCGCGGAGGCCGATCTGCGCGGCCTCCGCGGCCGCGACCATCGCCGCGGCCACCGCGGCCTTCATGTCGTACGCGCCGCGGCCGTACAGGCGATCGCCTTCCACGCGCGGCTCGAAGGGTGCGTCCATGCCGGCTACGCCGACCGTGTCGAGGTGGCCGTTCAGGAGCAGCGTGCGTCCACCTCCGCGCCCGCGCGCGACCGCGATCACCGACGGACGCCCGGCGCGCGGTTCGACCACCTCGACGTCGAGGCCGACACGTTCGAGCCAGCGCGCCGCGAAGGCCGCCGCCTCGTGCTCGCCCGCCGCCCCGGCGATGAGGTCGGGGTTGATCGAGTCGATGCCGACGAGTGCGGCGGCGAGGTCGACCAGCGCGCTGTCAGCCACGGTGTCGATCACAGGGCGAGGATCCGCGCTGCGAGCACGGCGGCGTTCTTCGCGTTGTCGACGCCGACCGTCGCCACCGGCACGCCGGGCGGCATCTGCACGATCGAGAGCAGCGCGTCGAGCCCGTCGAGCACGCTCAGTGACGACCGGAGCGGAACGCCGATCACCGGCAGCTCGGTCTGCGCGGCGACGACGCCCGGGAGATGAGCGGCGAGGCCGGCGCCGCAGATCAGCACCTTGAGTCCGCGCGTCGCCGCCGACCGCGCGTACTCGGAGACGGCGTCGGGATCGCGGTGCGCGGAACGAACCTCGAACTCCCACGCGATGCTGCGCGCGTCGAGCTCGTCGAGCGCGGCCTGCATGCGGGCGCGGTCCGATTCGGAGCCGACGAGGATGCCGACCTGCGGCTCAGGCACCGGCCACCGCGGCGATGTCGCGCCGGAACCGCGCGCCCTCGAACGTCACCTTCTCGACCGCGCCGTACGCGCGCTCACGCGCCTCCGGCACCGACGGGCCGAGCGCCGTGACGGAGAGGATGCGGCCGCCGTTGGTGACCAGGCGGCCGTCGCGGACGGCGGTTCCGCCGTGGAAGACGATCGCGCCCTCGGCCTCGGCCTCGTCGAGCCCGGCGATGTCGGCGCCCGCATAGTCGCTGCGCTCCGGGTAGTCCGGGGCGGCGAGGACGACGGTCACCGCGGCGTCCTCGCGCGTCGCGAGGGCCGCGCGCCCGACGTCGCCGCCGGCCGCGGCTGCGAGCGCGCCGAGCACGTCACCCTCGAGCCGCGGCATGAGCACCTGCGTCTCGGGATCGCCGAAGCGTGCGTTGAACTCGAGCACGCGCGGTCCGTCGTCCGTGATCATCAGCCCGGCGAAGAGACAGCCGACGAACGGCGACCCGCGGCGCGCGAGCTCCTCGATCACCGGCCGGTGGATCCGGTCCACGAGGTCGTCGACCTGGTCGAGCCACGGGACGGGGGAGTACGCGCCCATACCGCCGGTGTTCGGGCCCACGTCGCCGTCGCCGATGCGCTTGAAGTCCTGCGCGGCGGCGAGTGGCACGACGCGCTGTCCGTCGGCGAGCGCGAACAGCGACACCTCGTCGCCCTCGAGCAGCTCCTCGACGACCAGCCGGTCGCCGAGGGCCGACGCCGCCCGGAGGCCGGCGTCGAGCTCGTCCTGAGTGCGGCACACGAAGACTCCCTTGCCGGAAGCGAGACCGTCCGCCTTCACGACGCACGGAGGTCGCGCGACCGCGAGCGACCGGGCGGTCGGGACGCCCGCCGCCTCCAGCACGTCCTTGGCGAAGGTCTTCGAGCCCTCGATCCGCGCCGCCTTGGCGCTCGGCCCGAACACCGCGAGGCCGGCGTGGCGCAGGTCGTCGGCGACGCCCGCGACGAGCGGTGCCTCGGGCCCGATCACGACGAGATCGATCTCGAGCGTCCAGCACAGCCCCAGCAGTCCTTCGCCGTCGTCGGCGCGCACGGGATGGCACGCCCCGAGGGTCGCGATCCCGGGGTTGCCGGGCGCGGCGTGAATCTCCGTGGCAGCGCCGTCCTGCGCGATCCGCCACGCCAGCGCGTGCTCCCGCGCACCGGAGCCGACGACGAGGACGTTCACGGCGGCGAGTCTACTGCCGTGTTTCAGACGGAGTCCTCTGCGGCACGACAACGCCGGTGCACGAGCCGGGCCTCGACAAGCACGACTGGGAGACCGAGTGGCAGGCGCTCGAGCCGCTGCTCGCCGACTCGCCGGGCGAGACCCTGCCCGAGCTCGACGACCTCGTGGCGCGGATGATGGAGGCCCGCGGCTTTCCGCTCACCGAGTCGCCGGTCGAGGAGACGATCGAGCCCGAGACCGTGCGCGAGTTCATGGAGGCTCGCCGCATCATGCGCCTGGTCGACGCGGGCGAGCGGGTCGATCCCGGCGACATCGGGGTCGCGGTCACCTCCTACCGCAGCCTGTACGAGTACCTGCTCGAGCTGGGTCCGGACACGCTCGGCCAGAGCTGACCGCGGTAGCCTCCAGGCGTGTCAGGCGCGCCGCCGTACTCGACCGCGCGCGTCGAGGTCGTCCGCGTTCCCGCCGGGGAGCCCGACGACGTCGTCGCGGTCGAAGAGCCGCTCGAGATCCGCATCGGCGGCCGGCCGGTCGCGGTGACGATGCGCACGCCCGGGCACGACGAGGAGCTCGCGCTCGGGTTCTGCATCTCGGAAGGCCTGCGCCCGCACGCCGCGCGCGTGCCCGACGACCTCGCCGCCAACGCGGTCGACGTCGATGCGCCCGCATTCGACCCGGAGCGGCTCCAGCGCAGCTTCTACACCTCGTCCTCGTGCGGCGTCTGCGGCAAGGGCGCGCTCGAGGCCGTCGCCGTCGAGGCGCCGCGCGTCGAGAGCGACCTGCGCGTGCCCGCCGAGCTCGTGGCGTCGCTGCCCGGCCGGTTGCGCGAGGCGCAGCCCGCGTTCGCGGCCACCGGCGGGTTGCACGCGACGGGGCTCTTCGACGCCGGCGGCCGGCTGCTCTGCCTGCGCGAGGACGTCGGCCGGCACAACGCGATGGACAAGGTCGTCGGCTGGGCGTTCCTCGAGCGCCGCCTCCCGCTCGCGGATGCGGTCATGTGCGTGAGCGGTCGCCTCTCCTTCGAGCTCGTTCAGAAGGCGGCCGTAGCCGGCTGCCCGCTCGTCGCCGCCGTCGGCGCGCCGTCGTCGCTCGCCATCGACCTCGCGCGCGACCGCGGCGTCACGCTCTGCGGCTTCGTGCGCGACGGCCGGCTCAACGTCTACAGCGAGCCGTGGCGCGTCGAGCGCTGACGGGCGTCCTGCTCGTCGGCGGGGCGAGCCGTCGGTTCGGCTCGCCGAAGGCGCTCGCGCGGATCGGGGGCGAGACCCTCGCCGAGCGGATCTGGAGCGTGCTCGGCGAGGCGTGCGACGAGCGCTTCGCGGTCGGGAAGGCCGGCGAGCTCGACTTGCCCTTCGACGTCCGCGACGACGGGAGCGCCGTGCGCGCGCCGATCTTCGGCGTCGTCGCCGGGCTGCGCGCGGCGCGCCACGACGTTGCCGTGATCGTCCCCGTCGACTGTCCGCTCGTGACGCCCGGTGTGCTCCGGGCGCTCGGCGAGGCATGCCGGGACGCGGCCGTGCCGGAGGCGGGGCCGCTGCCCGGGGCGTGGGCGAAGTCGGCGCTCCCGGTGCTCGAGCGCCGGCTCGTGGACGGCCGGCTGGCGCTGAGGGACGCGTACGAGGAGCTCGACGTCGTCCGTCCCGAGGTCGACCAGTCGCTCCTGCGGGACGTCGACACGCCGGAGGAGCTGTCCGCGCTGCTGCGCGGTCAGGATCCGAGCTCGTACTCGACGCGCCTCGGGCGGGGGTGACTACACGAGCACGCGCTCGCGCGCGGCGCCGACGCCGACGAGCTCGACGGGCACCTCGAGCCCGCGCTCGACGAACTCGACGTAGCGACGCGCGGCCGGCGGGAGGTCGTCACGCGTGGTCGCGTCGTCGAGCGGCTCCTCCCAGCCGTCGAGGACCTCCCAGACGGGTTGCGCGTGATGGAAGTCGCTCTGGTGCGCCGGGAACTCCGCGGTCTCGTCGCCGTCGCGCAGCCGGTAGCGCACGCAGACCGGCAGCTCGGGGAAGACCGACAGCACGTCGAGCTTCGTCAGCGCGAGAGACGTCAGGCCGTTGATCCGCACCGCGTAGCGCAGCGCGACGAGATCGAGCCAGCCGCAGCGGCGCTCGCGGCCGGTGACCGTCCCGTACTCGCCGCCGAGCTCGCGCAGCCGGCCCTGGTCCGCGCCGGCGATCTCGGACGGGAACGGGCCCTCGCCGACGCGCGTGACGTACGCCTTGGCGACGCCGAGAACGCGGTCGATGCGCGTCGGCCCGATTCCGGTGCCGGTCGCGGCGCCCGACGCGACCGGGTTCGACGACGTCACGAACGGATACGTGCCGTGATCCAGGTCGAGCAGCGTCGCTTGCGCACCCTCGAAGAGCACTTTCTTGCCGTCCCGGAGTGCACGGTCGACGAGCAGCGACACGTCGCCGATGTACGGCCGCAGGCGCTGCGCGTAGCCCTCGTACCGTGCTGCGACGTCCTCGAGGTCGATGCCCTCGGTCTCGTACACGCGCTCCAGCCAGACGTTCTTCTCGGCGAGCGCGGTCTCGATCTTCTGGCGCAGGATCTTCGGGTCGAGCAGGTCCTGGACGCGGATCCCGATCCGCGAGGCCTTGTCGGCGTAGGCAGGACCGATGCCGCGGCGCGTCGTGCCGATCTGCAGCTTGCCGAGCCGGCGCTCGGACGCCTGGTCGATCGCGACGTGCCAGGGCATGATCAGATGTGCGTTGCCCGATACGACAACGACCGCGGGGTCGGCGCCGCGCGCGGCGATGTCGTCGAGCTCCGCGATCAGGACCTCGGGGTCGACGACGCACCCCGCCCCGATCACCGAGGTCTTGCCGGAGACGACGCCGCTCGGCACCTGGCGGATCTTCCAGGTCTCGCCGTCGACGACGATCGTGTGCCCGGCGTTCGGGCCGCCCTGATAGCGGCACACGACGTCCGAGTTCTGCGCGAGCAGGTCGACGATCTTCCCCTTGCCTTCGTCGCCCCACTGCGCGCCGACGACGACGGTCGCAGGCACCCCGTCAGTCTACGATGCCGGGGTGACGCGCCTCGCGGTCGTGGCTCTCGTCGCGGCGCTCGCGGCTCCGGCCGCCGCAGCGAAGACGCTGCGCGTGAACTGGATCGAGCGGAAGAGCTTCACCGACGGCGGCGCGCTCGTCTTCCGCGTCACGCGGATCACGGTCACGCCGGCTTCGTGGTCGGCGACGGTGCGAATCGAGAATCGGACGCGCGTCGACTTCGGCGTCTACGCCGGCTGTACGGGGTTCGCCCCCCAGAACCCGTCGCCCGGAATGGCGGTCGTCTACTACGCGGGCGGACTGGGATGGAAGACGGGAACGTGGATCCGCGGCGCGACGACGCCGCTGCCGAAACGGCTCGACGGGGGCGCCTCGTGGAGCGGGACGGTGGGCGGCCGCGCGTGGCTCCCGGCGGCGACAGACCTGCGGCTCGCGTTCGGCTACTTCAAGCCGCTCGCGGCCGGTCCGCCGGCCGGGTGCCGCAAGCCGTTCGCGATGCGCGCGGCTTCCACGGACGAGGTCTTCTGGATCACCGACCACACGTTCCGCCCCTGACACGCGGCCTTGCGATCCCGGTCGTCGCGCTCGCCGCCGTCGCGGCCGGCTGCGGCGGTGCGCCCCGAAAGGTGCCCCAGGCGCATCACCACGTCGGCTCGGCGATGGCCTGCCTGCGCGGGACGGACGCGGCGCTCGCAGCACGGCGCAGCAACGCGGTGCTGCTCGCCTTCGCGACACCCGATTCCGGTGCGTTCGTGGTGTTCGCCGTCGGGTTCGGCCGGAGCCACGAGCAGGCGCAGGATCGGGCGCGTTCGCTCCGCGACACACGGCTCGCCCGCTTCCTCTCCCTCGAGGAGCCGTCCGCCCAGGGCGGCGCCGGCGACGCGGCCGTCGACGACTTCGGAACCCGGATTGCCACACGGATCGTCGAGCGCCAGAACCTCTCGCGCGACACGGTCGAGAAGGAGGCCCGGATCCTCGCGCGGCGTGCTCACGACTCCATCGACCGCTGCCTCGAGGAGAACCGTGTCGGCGCGCCGGCCCGCCCGGAGGCGCCGCCGTCAGCGGAGGTCGCCGTGTGCCTCGGCACGATTCCCGGAGCCGAGCCCATCGCGACCTCCGCCGAGGACGTCGTTGCACGCCTCTACGGCTCCGGTGCGGTCGCGTACGCGGTCATCGTCGGGCCTGCGCGCGCGATCGAGGCAGCGCGAACCGCGGCCGGCGAGGATCTCGACGCGGCCGGGCTCGAGTCGACGGACGCGGTTGCGTGGCGGGCCTCGCGCGGCGGGCTCGTCGCGACCGGGCTCGAGCCGGCGGTCGACCGGGCCGCCGCGCGGATCGCTCATCTCGACCGACGTGAGCTGGCGAGGCGAGCGGCGGCGCTCCGCCGTCGCGTCGAGCCGCGCGTGCGCGCGTGTCTCCGTCGTTAGCGGACGCGGGCGAGCGAACGGCCGCGCCGTTAGCCGACGCGGGCGAGCGAACGGCCGATGCGGCGCAGGACGATCCTGTGGCCGCGGCGGCACGTCGTGAAGCCGACGTCCGCATCGCGCCGCAGCGTCCCGGCGACGACGAGGTGCTGGACGGCGATCGACTCCCGCGTGTACCGGCACGCATCGCACTCGGCCTCGAAGGTCGTCGCCTCGGGGCCGAGCCAGACGTGCTGCGACCGCGTCATACGAGCTGCAGCTGACGATCGTCGGGGCGGTCGAGCGCCGGCGGCCGCTCGACCCGTCGCAGGACGACTTCGTGGCCGGCTGCGCACAGCGCGAGTGCGACGGCCGCCTCGGGCGAGATCTCGCCGCGCACACACGCAGCCCGGACCGCGTCGAGGAACGAGGTGCCGTTGTCGCGCGCCGCGTCGAGGCACTTCTCGCAGAGACACGAGAACGTCGTCGCGCTCGGCGAGAGCCAGACCACACTCCGGTTCATGCCGCGACCTCTCCGCCCGGCGTTCCCGGCCGGCGACGCAGACGGACGCGCGGGAACCGCGCGTCCTGACGACGGCGCCGCAAGCGTCGCCTCATGCAGCCGCCGCCAGGTCGGAGAACTTCGCGTAGCGCTTCTGGAACGCGAGCTTCTCGGTGCCCGTCGCGCCGTTGCGGTGCTTGGAGAGGATCAGCTCGGCGACCCCTGCCGAGTCGGTGTCCTCGGGGTTGTAGTACTCGTCGCGGTACACGAACATGACGAGGTCGGCGTCCTGCTCGATCGACCCCGATTCGCGGAGGTCGGACAGGATCGGACGCTTGTCGTGGCGTTGCTCGACCGCGCGTGAAAGCTGGGAGAGGGCGACGATCGGCACGTCGAGGTCGCGCGCAAGGATCTTGAGCGCGCGCGAGATCTGCGACACCTCCTGCACGCGGTTCTCGACCGTCGTCCCGCTCGTCATCAGCTGCAGGTAGTCGACGATCACGAGCCCGAGGTCCGGCTGCTGCGATTTGAGCCGCCGCAGCTTCGAGCGGATCTCCATCATCGTGATCGAGCCCGTGTCGTCGACGTAGATCGGCGCCTTCGCGAGCTTGTCGCACGCGGCGGTCAGGCGCGGCCAGTCGTCGACGGCGAGCTTGCCTGTCCGCAGGCGCTGCGACTCGACCTTCGCCTCCGAGCACATGAGCCGCTGCGTCACCTCGGCCTTCGACATCTCGAGCGTGAAGAGGGCGACCGGCCGGTCGTGCCGCACGGCGAGGTTCGCGGCCATGCAGAGCGCGAGCGCCGACTTTCCCATCGACGGGCGCGCGGCGATGATGACGAGGTTGCCGGGCTGGAACCCGGACGTGAGCCTGTCGACGTCTCGAAACCCGGAGGGCGTCCCCGTGATGTCGACGCCGGCCTCGTAGAGCGCGGTGATGCGCTCGAACGACTCCTTCAGCAGCGTCTCGATGTGCGCGAACTCGTTCGAGATGCGCTGCTGCGAGAGCTCGAAGACGATCTGCTCGGCCCGGTCGACGAGATCGACCGTCTCGCCGGGGCGGTCGAAGCCGAGCCGTGCGATCTCGCTGCCGGCGCGGATGAGACCCCGCAGCGTCGCCATCTCGCGCACGATCCGCGCGTAGTGGGCGGCGCTCGACGTCGCGGGCACGAGGGCTGCGAGCTCGTGGATCCGTTCCTGGCCGCCGACCCGCTCGAGCTCGCCCCGCCGGTCGAGCTCGTCGACGAGGGTGATGGCGTCGACCGGCTCGCCCTTCGCGTACAGCGCCAGCGCCGCGCGGTAGACCGTTCCGTGCGTCTCGCGGTAGAACTCGCCGGCGTCGAGGATCTCGCTGACCGCCCCGATCGCGCCGGGGGAAAGCATCATGGCGCCCAGGACCGACTCCTCGGCGTCGAGGTTCTGCGGCGGGACCGGGGCGGCTGCGAGTGCCTGGGCAGGCGCGGCCATCAGGACGTAGTGAAACTGCGGTCGGCCGCAGCGGCAACGCTGTTCATAACTCGGTTCCGCACCGTCGGCTGTGGGCGATTTGCAGGCATGACGGAACACATGTTCGCATGAGCGGCGGACGGCACAGTGGACGAAAAAGCCGCTCGCAGCGGGAACTTCGGCCGTAAATCCACAGGCGGTGGACGAGCGTGTGGAGAGAAAGAGCGCCAAGTTGTCCACAGGGCTGTGGACAACTCCGGGCCGGTTGTGGGCCCCGTACCGGCTGTTTCCACACCTTCCACGACCGCTGGGGATACTCCCGCCGTGAAGCTCGGGGTCATCGCGGCGGCCGCGGCCTCGCGACCCTCGACGGCTACCGGTTCGCGTCGGAGTGCGGATATCCGGGCGCCGGCGCGCTCCGCAGCCGCGACGGCCGCCTCTGGCGGCTCGACGCATCCCGTTCGCGGCTCGTGCGGCGAGCCGCCTTGCGTCGGACGTGCCTCCGCTCGAGGAGCCTCGTCGTCGGCGGCCGGCGCATCGCCGGCCCGGTCGCGAAGCTCGGGTCTTGGCAGCGCGTCTACCGCGCCCCGGACGGCCGGACCGTGCTTGCGCTCTGGTCGGGCGAGTGCGAGATCCCGACGGCGTACCTCGTCCGCGTCCGCGACGGCCGGCTCACGTCGCTCGGCAGCGAGACGACCCCACTCGGCTGGACGCACGACGGCCGCGCGGTCGTCCAGTTCGCAAACGGCTGCGGATCGCCGCCGGATCCGCCCGGGGTCTACCTGGGCAGCGCCGAGGGTCGCGTCTTCACGCGCGCCCTCACGTTGCCGCGGCTCGGCCGGGCCTCGCCGGCTGGACGAGCTAGAGCTCTTCGGCCTCGCCCTCGGCCTCGACGGCGGCGTCGACCGCAAGGTCGAACTCGTCCTCGGGGCGCTCCTCGGCGTGCATCTCGGGCGTCTCGTCGACCTCGTCGACCGCGGACACCTCCGCGTCCTGGGCCGCGGTCGCGGCGAGCTCTTCCTCGGGCGGGAGCTCCTGCCCCTCCGGCGCGACGACGAGCTTCAGCTCGGCGACGACGTCGGTGAAGAGCTCGACCGGGATCGTGTAGCGCCCGATCCGCTTGATGCCGTCCATCTGCAGCTTGCGCCGGTCGAGTCGGACCTTCTCCTGCTCCCAGACGCGGTCGGCGACGTTCGTCGCCGTCACCGAGCCGAAGAGCGCGCCGGTCGGGCCCGCGTTCGCGTCGAACCGAATCTCGAGCGCCTCGAGCCGCGCCGCGATCGCACGCGCCTCGTCGACGGACTTCGCCTCATGGCGCGCACGCTGGGCGTCCCGCTTCTCGAGCTCGCGCACGAGGGCCGGCGTCGCGACCTCGGCCAGGCCGCGCGGGAGTAGGAAGTTGCGCGCGTAGCCGCGCGCGACGTTCACGACCTCGCCGCGCAGGCCGACCTTGTCGACATCCTGCTTGAGGATGACCTCCATCAGCGGTCTCCGCGGTCTCCGCGGTCTCCGCGGTCGCCGCGATCGCGCCGTCCGCCGCGCTCGTCGCCGCCCTCCCGGCCCTCCGCCACGTAGGGCAGCAGCGCCATCTCGCGCGCGCGCTTGATCGCGACCGACACCTGCCGCTGGTGGCGGCGGCACGCGCCGCTGATGCGCCGCGAGCGGATCTTCCCCTTCTCGGAGATGTACCGCCGCAGCTCGGCGATGTTCTTGTAGTCGATCTCGTCGACCTTCGACTTGCAGAAGAAGCACGACTTCCGCCGGCCTGCGCCGGCGGGCGCCGTCCGCTTCCGCCTGGTGTCCTGCTTCTGAGCCAAACCTTCTCTCCTTTAGAACGGAATGTCGTCGTCGCCGCCGCCGCGGCCGAAGTCGGCGTCCGCGCCGGCCGTCGCGCCCGCGGGCACGAACTGATTGCCGCCGCTGCCGCCGGTCTCGCCGTCGCCGCGGCCGCCGAGGAACTGCACGGTGTCGGCGATCACCTCGACTGCCTGGCGCTTGGAACCGTCCTGCGCCTCCCACTCACGCCATTCGAGGCGCCCGTCGATCGCGACCGGACGGCCCTTCGCGAGGTACTGCGCGCAGTTCTCGCCCTGGTTGCCCCAGACGGTGATGTCGAAGTAGTTGGGCTTCTCCGTCCACTCGCCGGTGGCGCCGTCCTTGCGGCGCGTGTTCACCGCGAGGCGCAACGAGCACACCGCCATACCGCTCGGCGTGTGCCGCAGCTCGGGGTCGCGCGTCAGGTTCCCGACGAGCACGACACGGTTGATGTTCGCCATGGTTCCGCTCCTCTCTCCGATGGGGGGACCCAGGCTACTCCGCGGTCCCGTCGGCGTCATCGGCCGGGGCGGACGCGGCTCCGACGGCCGCGGGTGCGGGCGGCTGCGGCGGTGCCGTGCGCTGGCCGCCCTTGACGCGGCGCACCGCGAGGTGGCGCATCACGCCGTCCGTGATCTTCAGCACGCGCGTGATCTCGGCCAGGGTCTCCGGGCCGGCCGTGAAGAAGAGCAGGTGGTAGATCCCCTCGCCCTTGTGACGGATCTCGTAGGCGAGGCGGCGACGGCCCCACGGCTCGTGGCCGTCCCAGGTGCCCTTGTCGGCCTCCACGCTCTGGCGGATGCGCGCGACGATCTCGTCGCCCCGCGCCTCTTCGAGCTCGGGGTCCAGCATGAGCAAGATTTCGTAGTCGTTCAACGCGTCCGAATCTCCCTTCCCATGGACTGAGTCGGCCCCGCCTCCTGGGCGCCGCTTCGGGAGACGGCGCGATGGGCGTGGCGAGAAGTCGCGCCAGTGTAGCATCGGCTTGATGAAGCGGTTTCTGGCCGTCGCCGCCGGCGGGCTCGGGCTCGGAGCCCTGTTGCGCCGGCGCCGGAAGGCCGCCGACGGCGAGCCGGATCCCGCGGAGGAGCTGCGCACGAAGCTCGCCGAGTCGCGCACGATCGTCGACGATCGCGACGTCGACGAGGCCGGTCAGACGACCGTCGACCAGGCGCCCGATCCCGATCCGGACGCGCGACGCAAGGATGTTCACGCGCGCGCGCGCGAGGCGCTGGACGAACTGCAATGAGCCCTGGGGCCCTCCGGAGAGGGCCCCAGTTCGGTGGCTCAGTTCGAGACCATGAACGTCGCGGAGCCGCCCGGGCGGCCGCGCGCCGTCACGCTGATGGTGTTCGCCGAGCCCGGGAGCATCGCCGACGAGACGTCGAGGATCCGCGTCTCGCCCGCACTCAGGCCGGTCACGCGGAACGGCACGCCGTTGACGTCGACGCGGACGCTCTGGACGCCCGGCGAGCCGTTGGTGATCGCGACCCTGCTCTCGGCGTAGCCGAGGCCGGTGAACGTCTGCACGCCGGACACGCCGCTCTCGCGGACGAGCATCGTCGCGACGGGGTCGCACGTCGTCGTGAGCCCGATCAGGTCGACGGCGTCGAACGTGAGGCCGAAGCCGCCCTCGTTCGGATCGACCTGCGTCGCCGTCACCGTCACGGGAGCCGTGCTCCCGTAGAAGGAGGCCGGCGAGATGTCGACGGTCGCATTGCCGGCGTAGACGATGTCGATCGCCGAGAGGCCGTCGTCGGAGTCCTGCACCGTCAGCTGGATGTACTGCAGCCCGTTGTCGTTGACGCCGGTCGTCGGCGGCGGGCATTCGGGCGGCTTGGTCCCGACGTTGCCGAAGTTCAGCATCGAGACCGTCGAGACGGCGTCGTTCGGCAGCGTCACGGTGTAGACGAAGTTCGACAGGCTGACGCTCGCGCCGCCGGTCGAGATCGACTGGTCGACGGTGTTGCCCGTCTGCGTCCAGCCGGCTTGCTGCACCTCGTTGACCGTGCAGGTCGTCGTCCCGCTCGTGGCGAAGTGCGGGGTCGTCGTGTACGACCACGCTCCCGACGAGTCCGTCTGCACCGACACGTGCGTGCCGTCGCTGCACGAGATCTCGATCGTCCAGTTCGCCAGGCCGATCTCGCCCGAGTCGAGCTGGCCGTTCTGGTTCGCGTCGAGGTACTTGACGCCGCTCAGCACGTGCTGCACCTCGGCCTTGCCGGTCTTCTGCACCTTGAACGCGTCGTACTTGCAGTCGCGCGGCGCAACGGGATAGCCGTTGCCGAGGTAGCAGATCGCCATGATGTAGACGCCGCCCGGGTTCGTCGTGTCGGCGTACGGGAAGAGCCGGATCAGCGGCGGCGAGTACGTGTGGGTACCGCCGTAGGCGCTGACTTCCCCGTTCGTGACCGTGAACGTGCGGTTGGCGACGCCGTCGAAGTCGTCGGAGAGGTTCTTCGGGCCGCCGTCGTTCGGGTTCGGCTGGCCGCCCGGCACGAGGACGGCGAAGAAGTACTGCCCGTCCGGCCCGAGCCCGTTTGCGGACGGGCCTCCGTTCAGCCAGACGTACTGCTTGCCGTCGTAGATGTTGCAGTTGACCCCGGGATTGCCGTTCTTGCAGTGCCCGTTGCCGTCGACGGCCGGATTGACCGTCGTGTAGGCACCGCCGCTGACGGCGCCCGCGGGCTGGGCGCACACCATTGCGAACGCGACGAGCGCGAGCAGGGTGGAGAGTCGCCGCATGACGTCCTCCTGGTCGATCGCGCCGGTCCCGCGATTACGAGGGTCTAACCGTAATCGTCTGATTTCTAACTAGGAAGATCGCGAATCGAGCGCGAGCGCGGCGAGGTCGACGCCGTAGACAGGGTTGTAGGTGACGGGCCCGACGCGTCCGGAGACGAAGACGTGATCGACGAGCGACGCGACGCGAATCGCCGACACGGGTTCGCCGAAGGCCCACCGCAGGATCGCCGACGGCGGCTGCGACGGGTAGTCCGGGAAGAACCTCCAGAAGGCGATGTCCAGATACGGCGGCGGATTCTCCGGGAGCTGGACTCCGCCCGTCTGAACGAGGACGACGTCGAGGCCGATTTGCGCGAGCTGAAACTGGAGCGTCTTGAAGCGCTCGACGCCGTAGGCTCGCCGGACCTCTGCGCGGAGGATCGTTCCCCGGTAGGGCGCCGCGAGTGCCCTCGCGCGCGCGAGCGCGTCCGGAGTCAGGTATCTCGGCGAAACCGCGCGGAAGCCGACCCGCACGTCACGTGACGTGCGCGCCGAGAGCGCGTTGCGATCGAGCGCGAGCGCGATCGCCTGCCGCAGCGCGGGCGCCTTCAGCGGCCCTTCTCGGGCATTCAGCACGAGGTACAGCGCACCGGGCTGGTCGAAACTGTAGAAGCTGGGCTGCGGCGCGGCAGCGGCCGGCGCTGCAAGCACCGCCGCGAGCGCCGGCAGCGCGACCCCGCGCACCATGTTCCTACAGACGCTCGTCGAGGAGCTTCGTTAGCTCCGCCCGCTCCTCGTCGGTGAGCCCCCGCAGCGGCGCGCGGACGTCCCCGCGGATCGGGACGCCTTTCCGTGCGACGATCGCCTTCAGCGCTGCGTGGCGCGGGAAGCGCTCGACCAGCGCGCGCAGTTCGCCGGCGCGCGTCGCGTCGCCGGAGGAGACTGCCTCTGCGACCACCTCCGGGAACGCGGCCGCCAGCGCGGACACCGCGCCTGCGGCGCCCGCGGCGCGTCCTTCGCCGATCAGCGACTCGGCGCCGATGAACACGTCGAGGCCTTCGAGCAGGTACGGCTGCACCTTCGCGAAGGGCGCGTCGCTCACCTTCAGGCCGACGAGATTCGGCGCGGCCTCGCGCAGGCGCTCCACAACCTGCGGCGGCACCGCGTACCCCGACGCGCGCTCGAACTCGTAGACGTAGAACGGGAGCGGCGCGCATGCGCGCGCGGCGGCCGCGAAGTGGGCGAACAGGGCCCGATCGTCGAGCGCGAAGTAGGGCGGCCCGATCACGGCGACGCCGGCGGCGCCCGCCTCGCCGGCATGGGCGGCGAGCGTCACCGTGTCGGCGGTCGTCTGTGCGCCGCAGTGGGCGAGAACCGGCAGCGGCCCGGCGGCGTAGAGCTCGACGACCCGTTGCCGTTCCCGGACCGCAAGTAGGATTCCCTCTCCCGTGGTGCCCAGCACGAGCATCCCGTCGAGCCCGCCCGCGTGGAGGAACTCCGCGTACGGCGCGAACGCGTCCTCGTCCAGTGCGCGTCCGTCGTCGCGCAGGGGTGTGAGCGCGGCGGCGATCGCCCTCGGCCTCATCGCGGCGATGCTAGTCGTCGCGTGGCCGGCCGGCGCGAGCGAGCCGATGTCGAACACGAACGTGAAGAACACGAGGCTCGCCGTGAACAAGAAGGGCGAGGCGCTCGTCACGTACACGATGGAGAACGGGACGGTGCGCCGCGTGCTCGTGTGGGGCGCGATCAACGCGAACGCGCCGAGCGAGTCGCAGCCGCAGGTGCGGTTCAAGTACGACTATGCGAGCGGCTGGGGCAAGTACCGGAACAAGAACTACTGGAAGACGTTCAAGACGTGTGGCCGCTACGACGGGCCGTCGCTGCCGTACTTCGTCGGCGGGTGCAAGGCGCCCGACGGCTCCTACTGGGCGCTGCAGAACTGGCAGCGCGGGCTGCCGCTCCTCGGCTTCAAGCCGTGGCGGCCGGCGCAGGACGACTTCGAGCTTCACGTCTCGCACTGGAGCGGCGACCTGCCCGAGCTGCAGGTCGGCGTGCACTGGACGTACGGCGGCTCGGCGATCGGGATCTTCGGGCGGCTGATGTACGGCGGGAAGCCCGTCCACGGCTTCAAGTCGACCGCCGAGGGCAACCCGCTCGGCCGCTACGAGCGCAACGTCTACATCGACACGTTCAACTCGGTATACGACGCGAACAACTGGGCGCGCGAGTCGGGGATCCTGACGCACAACCCGACCGGGGCGTTCTGCCACTCCTTCGTGCCGCAGAAGCCGTTCCCCGGCTACCCGGACCAGAACCAGCGGCCGGCGGCCCCCGGTGACCGCTACCGCGTCACGGTGATGGGCCCGGGCGTGACCCCCGCCGTCCAGTGGGAGGGCCCGGGCCTCCCCGGGTGGAACAACAGCGCCGGCCAGCAGCAGACGCAGGCGAAGGCGCGTGCTCAGTGGGACGAGATCATGGTGGGCGACAAGAAGTGCGCGCCCGAGCGCAGCTGACCGCCGCCAACCAGGCGCCGCCGCTTCGGGGCTACAACCTGGTCGCGGAGAACCGGCCTCTGCTCGAAGCGCTGCGCCGCGAAGGGGCCGGGTGGTACGAGGAGACGCTGCTCGCCTTCGGCGAGGAGCTCGGTGGCGAGCCGCTCGAGTGGGGGCGTCTGGCCAACGCGCATCCACCGCATCTGCGCACGCACGACCGCTACGGGAACCGCATCGACGAGGTCGAGTTCCATCCGGCGTGGCACGGGCTGCTGCAGCTCGGAGTGGAGACCGGCGTCCACGCGCTCCCGTCGCACGTCGCGCGGGCGGCGGCATTTGTCGCGCTCACGCAGGTCGAGGCGGGGGTCGGCTGTCCGCTCTCGATGACCCACGCCGCAATACCCGCGCTCCGTGTGTCGCCTGACCTGGCAACAGAATGGGAGCCGCTGCTGACCTCGCGTGTGTACGACCCGCGGCTGCGCCCGGCGCACGAGAAGCGCGGCGCCCTCGCGGGCATGGCGATGACCGAGCGGCAGGGCGGGTCCGACGTGCGTGCGAACGAGACCGAGGCGCATCCCTGCGGGGACGGCGAGGCGACGCTGCACGGGCACAAGTGGTTCTGCTCGGCGCCGATGTGCGATGTGTTCCTCGTGCTGGCGCAGGCGCCGGCCGGGCTCTCGTGCTACCTCGTGCCGCGCGTCCTGCCCGAGGGGACTCGCAACGCGTTTCACATCGACCGGCTGAAGGACAAGCTCGGCAACCGTTCGAACGCATCGTCCGAGATCCGGCTCGAGGGCGCGCACGCATCCCTCGTCGGCGACGAGGGACGCGGCGTCGCGACGATCATCGAGATGGTCGTGCACACGCGGCTCGACTGCGTGCTCGGCTCGACGGCGCTCCTGCGCCAGGCGGTCGCAGAGGCGACGCACCACGCGGCGCACCGGCATGCATTCGGGCGCGCGCTGACCGACCAGCCGCTGATGCGCAACGTGCTGGCCGACCTCTGCGTCGAGTCGGAGGCGGCGACCGTGTGCGCGTTCAGGCTCGCGCGCGCGTTCGACGACGAGGGGCCGCTTGTCGGCCCCGGCCATAAGAGGGCGCCGGGCTCCGCCCGGGGCCCGCTTCCCTCGGGGGCGAGAGCCCCCGAGGGCGAAGGCGCGTTCCGCCGGCTCGCCACGGCGGTCCTCAAGTACTGGGTCTGCAAGCGCACGCCCGCGGCCGTCGGCGAGGCCCTCGAGTGCCTCGGCGGCAACGGCTACGTCGAGGAGAGCGGGCTGCCGCGTCTCTTCCGTGAGAGCCCGCTGAACGCGATCTGGGAGGGCGCGTCGAACGTGCAGTGCCTCGACGTGCTCCGCGCGCTGCACCGCGAGCCCGAGAGCGCCGACGCGTTCCTCGCGGAGCTCGACGAGCGGGACCGCCCGGGCGTCGAGCGCGCGCTGGCGGACGCGACCGAGGAGGGAGCGCGCCGGCTCGTCGAGACGATGGCGGTCGCGCTCCAGGGCTCTCTGCTCGACCGCCACGGCGACGAGGCGGTCGCGGAGGCGTTCCGCGCCCGCGAGGCCTTCGG
The DNA here is from genome assembly GCA_036505325.1 of Gaiellaceae bacterium. Classification (GTDB taxonomy): domain Bacteria; phylum Actinomycetota; class Thermoleophilia; order Gaiellales; family Gaiellaceae; genus PALSA-600. Next base: position 1,674 of record DASXTR010000181.1, on the reverse strand, counting down.
CGCCTTCGGGACGCTGCCTCCCGGCCTCGACCTCGACCGGATCGTCGAGCGCCACCGGCCGCGGGTCTAGCGCGCGAAGGCGCCGGTCCGCGAGCGGCGGTCGGGCAGGTCGTCCGCGTACGGGTCCGGCTGCAGCGCGGCGAGCCATCCCGCGATGTAGCCGTCGAGCCACTGCGCGCCGGCGTCGCGGCGGGCAGAGGCCACGTCCGCGCGCGTCTGCGCCAGGCCTGCGTTGAGGGCGCCGAAGGCGCTCTGCGCCGACGCGAGCGAGGCGCCGAGGCGGTGGTTCTCGGCCCGGAGCGAGGCGCGTTCGGCGCGCAGGCTCGAGACGGTGTGCGACTGGTCGCGATACGTCCAGGCGAAGGTCGCCGCCAGCCCGACGACGAACGTCACAGCCGCGAGGGCGGCGAGCAGGCGGGCGACGCTCACGCTCTCACCGTTGCCGCGGCGGAGCCGTGCGTCAAGATCCGGCCGTGGAGCGCGAGCAGTTGCGGGCGACGTTCGACGATGCCGCCGAACTCTACGACCGGGCCCGGCCGGGCTACCCGGATGCGCTCTACGACGACCTTTTCGCCCTTTCGGGACTGCGCGCGGGCGACCGCGTGCTCGAGATCGGGCCCGGGACGGGGAAGGCGACCGTCCCGCTCGCCGAGCGCGGCCTCGACGTGACGGGCGTCGAGCTCGGCGGAGCGCTCGCGGCGGTCGCGCAGCGCAACCTCGAGGCGTATCCGAGCGCGCGCGTCCTGCACGCCGACGTCGAGTCGTGGGCGCCCGAGCGCGCCGGCTTCGACGCGGTCGTCGCCTTCACCGCCTTCCACTGGCTCGATCCGCAGACGAAGTACGAGCGGTGCGCGCAGCTCCTCCGCGCGGGCGGATCGCTCGCGGTCGTCCAGACGCAGCACGTGCACCCCGAGGGCGGCGACCGGTTCTTCGAGGACGTGCAGGACGCGTACGAGCGCGCGGGGGAGGGGCGGGCGCTCCCGTTGCGACCCGACGACGCCGGCGACCTGCGCGACGAGTTCGCCGCGTCCGGCCGCTTCGAGCCGCCGGCCGTGCGCCGGTACCTCTACGAGGTCGAGTACACCGCGGACGCGTACATCGACGTGCTGAACACCTACAGCGGCCACATCGCGATGCCGGCGGCGACGCGCGAGCGGCTGTACGACGACATCCGTCGCCTGATCGGACAACGGACGATCCGCAAGGCGTACCTTGCGGTGCTGCACGTGGCGGTTCTCAGGCCGCAGCGGCCAGGTACGCGCGGATGACCGCGTCCCGCGCGTCGCGTGCGAGGACGGTCTTCTCGAGCACGCCGTTCGCGCCCGCCGCGTGCGCGCGCTGCTCGAACTCGGACGCATCGAGGCCGCTCATCATCAGCGCGATCAGCGACGGGTGCTCGCTGCGCAGTGCCTCGACGACCCCGAACCCGTCGATCCGGCCGAGGCGTACGTCGACGAGCACGACGTCGACCTCGTTCTCGTTCGCCCTCGCGAGCGCGGTCGCGAGATCGCTGGCGACGCCGAGGACGACGATCCGGTCGTCGCGGTCGAGAAAGGCCGCGAGCGCGGCCGAGAACGTCTCGTCGTCTTCGACGATCAGCACCTCGAGCGGGTGCGTGCGGAAGTCGCGCGCGGTCACCCCGGGAGTGTGACGGCTCCCGGCCGGATCTGTCGC